>JADGDW010000194.1 GCA_016744725.1 Candidatus Albibeggiatoa sp. nov. BB20
ACACAGAATTCAGTAACAAGATAAATCATAAACCCAACAATTTTTTTATTTGGTGATTTTGTTTTGAAGACTTAAATTTAGACAAACAGTTTTTATAATTTCGTTTTACAGTTTGTATTTTTGGATGTTGTTCATCAAAAACGTTTTGCAAAATGCTTAAAGCCCATTCTAATAGAGGTAATGCTTGCTCATACTTACCTTAATTATCATAGAATCCAATCAAATTATTGAGACTGATTGCGATATTCAGTAGGTAGAAAATTCTACAAGTCTCATGTTCCTTTCTCACTTTGGTCTCCCACATAAGACCATATTCATCATTCATCTACAATCTTTAACAAGCAAGGATAAGCAATACATAAAGTGCGCAAAAAAATATTAAGGCACGCAATGAATCAAATAATTATATTGTGAAATCTATCGTTTCAATTCCCCATATAAAGACGCTATGCTTATGGTAACTAAACATGATAGACTAGGCTTTTTGTTGACTTAGTTAAAAGGAAGTAACACAATGCGTTTAATCCTACTAGGCCCGCCAGGCGCAGGCAAAGGTACTCAAGCCAATTTCATCAAAGAAAAATATAATATCCCGCAAATATCAACTGGTGATATGCTGCGTGCAGCGGTGAAAGCAGGTACCCCGTTAGGATTAGCTGCCAAAAAAATCATGGATGAAGGCGGTTTAGTGTCTGATGACCTTATCATTAATTTAGTCAAAGAACGTATTCAAGAATCTGACTGCGCTAATGGTTTCTTATTTGATGGTTTCCCTCGCACCATTCGTCAAGCGGATGCGTTAAAAGAAGCAGGCATTTCCATCGACTTTGTACTTGAAATTGCCGTCGCTGACAGCGAAATCATTAAACGTATGAGTGGCCGCCGTGCACATTTAGCATCGGGGCGTACTTACCACGTCTTATATAATCCACCTAAAGTTGAAGGCAAAGACGACGTAACAGGTGAAGATTTGGTTCAGCGTGATGACGATCATGAAGATACGGTGCGTAAACGTTTAGAAGTGTATCATGAGCAAACTGAAGCATTAGTTGGCTATTACTCTGGTTTAGCTAAAAGTGGTGACGCAAATGCACCTAAATACGCTAAAGTTGAAGGCGTAGGTTCTGTTGAAAGTATCCATGACAAGGCTTTTGCGGCTTTAGGCTAAATAATAGCATCAAGGATTGGTCGCTTTAATATTAAAAAATAACTATTTATTAGAGCTGCCAACCCTCATTTCTCTGAATTCCGTCTTCAAAGGCATGCAATGAAACAACAAACCTTTGAGCAACAACATGAATCCCTCTGGGAACAATTTGCCCAATATCTTGAACAATTAGAACAAAAACAAGTCACTTCTGAGCATTTCCCCCAACTTTACCGTCAAATCTGTCACCATCTTGCTTTAGCCCGTGACCGTCATTACAGCCCTTATTTAATTGAACGTTTAAACCGTTTAGTGCTGCGGGGTCATCAACAAATGTACACCCAACGCCAGCATCACTTTCTATTGAGTTTATTACAATTTGTGATGGCTGACTTCCCGCAAGCCGTACGCCGAGAATCGCGATTGGTTTTTTTATCAGCGACGTTATTTTTCGCCCCTCTGTTTATTATGGCGATCGTGGTGTATCTATATCCTGAAGTGATTTATAGCTTGCTTTCATTTGAACAAGTGGCTGGTATGGAATCCATGTATGATCCCACATCAAGCTATGTCGGTCGCAATCGTAATTCAGGCAGCGATTTTTTGATGTTTGGCTATTATATTTACAATAATATTGGCATTGATTTCCAAGTCTTTGCAGGGGGTATTTTATACTGCATTGGTACTTTGTTTTTTGTGATTTTCAATGGCTTATACATTGGTGGTGTTGGCGGATATTTAGTCCAATTAGGTTATCACGTACCTTTTTTATCTTTTGTCGCAGGACACAGCAGCCTAGAACTACTTGCTATCGTTATTTCTGGTGCGACAGGCTTGAAATTAGGTTTTGCTTTAATTGCACCCCAGCGTTTACAGCGTAGTCAAGCCCTGATTCAAGCAGCAAAGCACAGTATTGTCTTATTATACGGCGTGATTTTGATGTCTCTGCTAGCTGCATTTATTGAAGCCTTTTGGTCATCTAATGCCTCGATTGATCCCATGATAAAATATACTGTAGGCATTAGCTTATGGGTATTGAGCTTACTGTATTTTCGCTTTGTGGGGTTGAGTCATGCAGTTAGATAAAATTGAAGCCGTGGTTAGACCTCGTACACCTTGGGAAGCGATTGATTTAGGCTTTTGTATGGTGCAACACTGGATGTGGGATTTCTATCGGATTTGGTTTGTACTTACTTTTCCTTTGTTTTTAGCCGTTTATATACTTGCCTATTTATTCACTGAAATGCCTGATATTTGGGCAGCCATTATCGTTTGGTGGTTAAGACCTCTTTACAATCGTATTGTTTTGCATTTTTTTAGTCATGCTTTATTTGGTGAACAGATAACGCTCAGGCAAATGATACAGGCATTGCCTCGTTTACTGCTTAAAACCAGCTTGCTATTAGGATTGACCTTATACCGCTTAAGCACCGTACGCTCTTTTACTTTACCTATTTGGCAATTAGAAGGTAATCGAGGAGCTGTTGCACGGCAGCGTTTTCAAGTTTTACAGCAAAATACACGCAGTACGGCAATGTGGTTAACGGTTATTTGTGCGCATTTTCAAGGACTCATTGTTTTATTATTATATGTTTTAGTCTTTTTATTCTTACCTCAAAATACAGATTTAGAGTCCACATTCTTATCCTTTACTGAGGATAGCCCAATTTTTTTATGGATCAATTTGGTTTTCAATTATATTGCTTTAAGCTTAATTGAGCCATTTTATGTTGCAGGGGGATTCTCTTTGTACTTAAATCGGCGAACCCATTTAGAAGGCTGGGATATTGAATTGACTTTCCGCCAAATTCGCAAAAAAGTGGAAGCATTGCAAACCACAGCGATGATATGTTTAGTCGCTGTGACTTTATCTTGTTTCAGCTTTTATGCGTCTCCTGTGAGTGCACAATCTATTGCTAAGCCTGAACAATCAAAACAATATATCGAACAAGTGCTACAACAGTCCGAGTTTGAAACCGTGGAAAAACAGCAATATTGGAAATATATTGGTGATAGCCTCGCTTCTGAAGATAGCGAAGCAACAGAAGGTTGGCAATTGCCTTTATCATGGATTTCACTTTGGGCACAATTATTTGAGGTTTTGTTGTGGATCACAATTGCAGGTGTGATTGGATGGATAATTTATAAAACCTTACAAAATCCAGCCTTACAACAATGGCTCAATCAAAAGCAATCTAATATTTATCAACCTCAAGTGACATTTAGCTTAATACCAAAACCAGAGAACGACTCTTTACCTGATAATATTGCACAACAAACTTGGGAATTATGGGAGCAAGGTGAACATCGCCAAGCAGTGAGTCTGTTATATCGTGGAACATTGCTACAGTTACAACAGCAATATGAAATGGCAATTTATGACAGTGCCACAGAAAATGAATGTGTGCGTTTAGTTCGTCGGACTCAAGGTGTCGATTTATCAACCTATTTTTCCCGCTTGACCCGAGCATGGCAAATTCTGGCTTATGGTAAACACCTACCAGATTCTAATGAAATTCAACAACTTTGCGAGCAATGGACTCAGCATTTTCAATAGTCTGCTTTGCATTTCCACACTGCCCGTTTTTAAAGAAATACGCGATTATCATAAGCTTAAATAACTCATGTTACACAAAATATAAAAAAGTTTGACAGAGTAGGCTGTAATAGATGAGCCTTTGATGTTAGTTATTGTTAATAAACTATCTCTCACCGTATTCCACCATCCCAAGCGTATTGCATATTTTGGTGAAAAATGCAGCGCTATTCCACCCTACATAAAATGAAAAGTTCTTTTATTTATTTACGTAAGGTGAGTTAAATAAAAGTATGATATTGAGTTGGGTTTAAGCTTGTTATAGTAAAATCATTCATTTACTGAGTTCAATTTCAGCATAAGCCAATTAAGCATAAATTTCATAAATGATATTAACCTTTAAATAAAGGTGTATATTGTTTTCTATGCCCCTGTTCTTGCCTTGATTTCTATCATAAATCACCTATTTATCTGCAAATAAATGAGATGCCTGATTGTGCTACTCTGTTTTGGCTTTTTATTTTTAGTCATAAAATAGCAACAGTTCATAAAAATTCATTCTTATTCATAGTGTTAAATCCATGCATCATTTCGCTTTTGTCCAGAAAAAAAGCCATATTTATGATATAATATAAGCAATTTCATTAATTAAGACCGAATCTAGGGATAATCAGCTCTTATGGGCAAATTTGCGAAAGAAATTCTACCCGTCAATATTGAAGACGAAATGAAGCAGTCTTACCTTGATTATGCCATGAGTGTAATTGTAGGACGTGCGTTACCTGATGTTCGAGATGGATTAAAACCTGTTCACCGCCGCTCTTTATTTGCTATGAATGAATTAGGTATTTCATGGAATAAAGCATATAAAAAATCTGCGCGTGTGGTTGGTGATGTATTAGGTAAATATCATCCTCATGGTGACACTGCTGTATACGATACCGTGGTACGGATGGCACAAACGTTTTCCTTGCGTTATCCATTGGTGGATGGCCAAGGTAACTTTGGTTCAATTGATGGTGACAATGCGGCATCAATGCGTTACACCGAAGTGCGAATGGCAAAGATTGCCCATGAATTAATGGCTGACATTGATAAAGAAACTGTTAATTTTGCACCCAACTATGATGAATCAGAATCTGAGCCAACTGTTTTTCCGACCCGAATTCCTAACTTATTAGTCAATGGTTCAAGCGGTATTGCTGTTGGTATGGCAACCAATATTCCGCCGCACAATTTACGTGAAGTGGTCAATGCGTGTATCGCGCTGATTAACCAGCCTGATTTAACCATTGAAGAATTAATGCAGTATATTCCAGGCCCTGACTTTCCAACCGCTGGAATTATCAACGGCGTAAAAGGTGTGGTTGAGGGCTATCATACGGGACGTGGTCGAGTCTATATGCGGGCTAAAACAATGTTTGAAGAAGCCAGTAATGGTCGTGAAAGTATTGTTGTCAATGAACTACCATATCAAGTGAATAAAGCTCGATTATTGGAAAAAATTGCAGAATTAGTCAAAGACAAAAAGTTAGAAGGCATCAGTGAATTACGTGATGAGTCGGATAAAGACGGTATTCGGATGGTTATTGACCTCAAGCGTGGTGAAAGTGCTGAGGTCGTATTGAATAATTTATTTCAGCAAACGCAGTTACAAACTGTTTTTGGCATCAATATGGTGGCATTGGTTGAAGGTCAGCCGCGTTTATTGAATTTGAAAAACTTGATTGAATATTTCATCCGTCATCGCCGCGAAGTCGTCACCCGTAGAACCTTATTTGAATTACGTAAAGCCCGCGATCGTGCGCATATTTTAGAAGGTTTGGCCATTGCTCTGAGCAATATTGACGTTATGATTAGTTTAATCAAGGCAACAAAAAGTCCACAAGAAGCCCGTCAAGCGTTATTGGGTCGTACTTGGCAAGCAGGTTTAGTGGAAAAAATGCTTTCTGGCAGTGATACAAACAAATCACGCCCTGCTAATTTAGATGCAATTTATGGCTTACATGGAACAGAATATCAATTATCTGAAACCCAAGCCCAAGCTGTTTTGGAATTGCGTTTACACCGTTTAACAGGCTTAGAACAAGATAAAATTTTAGATGAATATCATCTCTTATTAGTCAGAATTGATGAGTTATTGCTGATTTTAAATGATGGTGGCCGCTTGATGGAAGTGATTCGAGAAGAATTGAATGCGGTCAAAGACGAATACGGTGATGAGCGGATTACTGAAATCATCCATACCCATCAAGACCTCAGTTTAGAAGATTTAATCACTGAAGAAGATGTAGTCGTGACCTTATCACATGAAGGGTATGCCAAAGCCCAGCCTGTCACCAGCTATCAAGCTCAAAAGCGTGGTGGTCGTGGTAAATCTGCAACCTCGATTAAAGATGAGGATTTCATTGATAAATTATTTGTTGCTAATACCCACGATACGCTGTTGTGCTTTAGTAGTCGCGGCAAAGTGTATTGGCTCAAAGTGTATGAATTACCACAAGCTAGCCGTATTTCGCGCGGTAAACCAATTGTGAATTTATTGCCATTGGAAGCGAATGAGCGGATTAATGCAGTATTGCCAGTTCGGGAATTCTCTGAACTCAATTATGTGTTTATGTCTACAGCCAAAGGCACGGTGAAAAAGACTAAGTTGGTTGATTTCTCTCGTCCACGGGCAAATGGCATTATTGCAATCAGTTTAGATGATGATGACCAGTTAATCGGTGTTGACATTACTGATGGGCAACGTGATGTGATGTTGTTTAGTCATAATGGTAAAGCGGTTCGATTTAAAGAATCTGCAGTGCGCTCAATGGGACGTACAGCCCAAGGGGTTCGTGGTATCAGATTATTGAATAATGACAAGGTAATTTCGCTCATCGTCGCGGCGGAACAAGGCACAATATTGGTTGCAACGGAATATGGTTTTGGTAAACGCACGCCAATGGATGACTTTACTGCTAAAGGACGTGGCACGCAGGGTGTGATTGCAATTAAGACTTCAGATCGTAATGGTCAAGTCATTGGCGCGATTCAAGTGCAAAATGACGATGACATCATGTTGATTAGTAATAAAGGCACATTAGTACGCACCAGTGTGGGCGGTGTTTCTGTGGTGAGCCGTAATACGCAAGGCGTGAACTTAATTCGTTTAAGCAAAGATGAATTATTAGTAGGTGTTGAGGCGATTGCGGATATTCCTGAGTTAGAAACTGATGAAGAATTAGTTGATGATGAAGCGATTGCAGACACTCCTGAATTAGAAACTGCTGAAGCGACTGCTAATATTCCTGAAACGGCTGATGATGTAAAAGACCCAGAAAAATAGTCCTTTTCATAATGAATAACCTTGAGCTTAATGATACGATTTATCATCTTTGATTTATTAAGCTTGGGTTATTCATCGTTCATCTGTTCCAATACTAACTGGAGTCTTTCCATCAGAGCCTTGAGGATTATGTTGTCGTTGACAAATGATATTTTTCCTCATTACTCGGCTCTTTCCTAATTTCTTATCAAAACTGTCCTAACCATTGTTTAAACTACTTTTTCTAACGCTGAAACTATCTATCCTATAGTGAATTTC
>JADGDW010000195.1 GCA_016744725.1 Candidatus Albibeggiatoa sp. nov. BB20
CTCTCTATATAACTGTTTAAATTAATTTTATTCAATAGAACCAGAGTATTTATTTTGAAAATAGAATTTCATGTTTTTTAAGTATATTGCGATGAAATGTTTCTGGTAACATAAACCAATCAAAAACTTGCACCAAAATTGGAATATTCGATTCTCGTAATGCTTCAACAAAGTGGCTAAATTCTTCTGTATCAATTGCTTGTAAGTTTACACCACGTATGACCAAATCTAAATCGCTGCTCTCGTGTGCATCACCATTAACCCGACTACCATACGCCCAAATTTCAAGTGAGGAAGAAAATGAAGCCTCAGCTAATGCAATAATAGCTAATCTGTCTTTTTCTCTAAGAAGCATCGTGTTTTTGTATTCCTTGCACTAAATGTTCAGCATCAATAATAAATTGAGGTAATATTTTAAGTGTCGTTGTTGCAAATGCTTTTCCATAGTCATGGCTGGTTGAGTTGCGCATATCACGGTATGTTAACCATCTTTCAGACTCTTCCATGCTAATAATATCGTGTTTGGCTGCATGTCGAAAAATATCTTTAAAATACAAGCGGTCTACTGCTCTTGGGCTATGAAAATATAATTTCAGGCATTTTTTGAGTAAATTTGCAGATTGTTCTAAAATAATCTCAAATTCTTTAATACAAGCTGAACGATATAAATCATATTCAAGCTCTTGTTCATTTGTTGTGTTTAAACGTTCTAAACCCTTTTGCAATGTGAGAATACAACGTTCAATAAATGCAGTTTCTATATTGTGCATTATTATAAGCCCATAATTTAGTGATTATTTTCTAACATAACTCTAAGCCAGAAAGAGACACCATCAACCACTTTTCACCTTCTTTTTCAAAATTCACTAAAATCCGTGCAAAATCACCACTTCCCTCAACCTCAGTCACAATACCTGAACCAAAACTAGGATGTTTCACCCGATTCCCCATTTCAAAATGCTGACTTTCAACCTGATTAAACGTCGATTTCATCCGTATTTCTTGGGTCAATTCGGCAGGAATTTCATGAATAAAACGTGAAGGCCGAGTAAAATCACGTAAACCGCGCGTCATTCGAGTTTCACTATGACACAAATACAATTCCTGTTTTGCCCGTGTTATGCCGACGTAGCATAAACGCCGTTCTTCATCAAGATTGTCTTCCTTAATCGCATTTTCATGTGGAAACAAGCCTTCTTCCAAACCACATAAAAATACTTGTTCGAATTCCAAACCTTTGGCTAAATGCAAGGTCATCATTTGCACGCAATCTTCATAATCACTGGCTTGCATATCACCTGATTCCAATGTTGCTTGGGCTAAAAACGCGGATAAGGGATCATTACCATCTTTGGCCGATGCTTCAAACTCTTTGGCGGCGGTGACTAATTCTTCTAAATTTTCAATACGGCGTTGGGCTTCTTCTTTCGCGGCTTTTTTGTAGCCTTCGATTAAGCCACTGTGTTCATTAATATGTAAAACTTGTTCATTTAATTTAAATTCTTGAATTGTGTGTTCTAAATCTAAAATTAACTCTAAAAATACAGTTAATGACTTGGTCGCACGATTATTGAGTTGATCTTGTTTAATCAATTCATGTGCCGCTTCCCACAAGGAAATACCTTGCTGACGGGCAAATCCACGCATCATTTCCACCGTTTTATCGCCAATGCCTCGTTTGGGTGTGTTGATAATTCGTTCAAATGCACTGTCATCATTTTTGTGTAAAATCAAACGTAAATAAGCAAGAACATCTTTAATTTCAGAACGCTCATAAAATCGTAAGCCGCCATAAATTCGATAGGGTATGCCTTTCTTAATCATTGTCCCTTCAAATACTCGGGACTGTGCTGAAGTACGATATAAAATAGCGGTTTCTTTTAAATGACCTTGAGATTGTTGAATCTGAGTCGCAACAAAATCAGCTTCATCGACTTCGTTATAAGCAGTATAAATATAAATCGGTTCGCCTGCTTTGCCATCTGTCCATAAATTCTTGCCCAAACGTGCAGGATTATTATCAATCAATGCGTTAGCTGCAGCCAATACCATGCCTGTTGAACGATAATTTTGCTCTAAACGAATGGTTTGCGTATTTGCATAATTATCCGCAAATTTTTGAATATGTTCAATTTTCGCACCACGCCAACCGTAAATGGATTGGTCATCGTCACCGACTGCAAATAACAATGATTTCACACCTGCGAGCAATTGTAACCATGCGTATTGAATCGTATTAGTATCTTGAAATTCGTCAACTAAAATGTGTTGAAACCGTTGTTGATACTGAAATAATAAGTTTTCATTGTCTCGGAATAGTTCATAACTACGCAGCAATAGTTCTGCAAAATCCACCACGCCCATCCGCTGGCAATCGGCTTCATAAGCGACATAAACTTGAATCATTTGTTTCAGCCACATTTCATACTCCTCGGCAATAATATCTTTCGCACGCAAACCTTGTTCTTTTCGATGATTGATAAAGTGCCGAATTTCTTTAGGAATCCAAACCTTTTCATCAAGATTCATACTACGTACCAGCCGTTTTATCACTCGCAATTGGTCATCACTATCAAGGATTTGAAAACTTTGCGGCAAATTGGCTTCTTGATAGTGGGTGCGTAATAAACGATGGGCTGTGCCGTGGAATGTACCGACCCAAAGACCTTGCATTGAGCCTTTGATTAGGCTTTGAATCCGTTGCTGCATTTCTCGGGCGGCTTTATTGGTAAACGTCACTGCTAAAATATTATGCGGACGGCTTTGATTGGTCGCGATTAAAAAGGCAATTCGATGCACCAAAACTCGAGTTTTACCTGTGCCCGCCCCTGCAATCACCAATATTGGTTTTAATTCCGCCGCCACGGCTTCCCGCTGTGGTTTATTCAATGGGGTTAAAATATCTGAAATGAGGTCGTCCATTTTTCTACTTATGCACAGGTGAAAGGCTTGATAATATTGGATTTTGTTGGATTTTGATACTAAGTAAAACAGTATACTAAAAATAGATTATAAAGTCTTGATAAAGTATATCTTTCATACAAACACCCTAAAATATACAACCAAGAAATGAAATAGCTTGTTTAGATTAAAAAAACAAATTTACGCTTGCAAAACAAGTTAAATAATATTAATGTTTTAAATTCTTAAGTTGGAAAATAGATTATAAAAATGAAAGTAGAAGAAAAAGATATTGCATCAATCATTGAAGGCAGAAGGCAGTACATTATTCCTTTATTTCAACGTGCTTATGTTTGGAAAAAAGAACATTGCGAAGCTCTGTGGAGTGATATTAGAGAAGCGTATGATAACAATGAATCTCATTTTTTTGGAGCTTTTGTTGTTACACCAATTGAAGCAGATGACGGTGTTAAAAAATTCCTTTTAATTGATGGACAGCAACGGTTGACAACAATTCTCCTTCTATTGTCCGTCATTCGTAATTTGGCAAAGAGCAATGAGAATGTTCATAAACTAGTAGAAGAAATTGAGTTGTATTATTTGTTTAATGGTTCTCAAGATAGTATAGAATCTACTTATAAAGTTTTACCTTCTCAACTGAATAAAAATCGTGCTAGTTTCCAAAGTATAATGCACAATAACTTGGATAATACAGCCAAAAATCAAATTACAGAGGCATTTTTCTTTTTCGACAAAATATTAAAAAAAGAGAACCAGCTAGATTTACGACTTTTGAAGCGTGTTATTATAAATAAGCTAAAACTTGTTTATATTGAATTATCAACCGATGATGATCCTTATAGAATTTTTGAGAGTTTAAACGCAACAGGCGCATCTTTAACTGATGCAGATTTAGTCCGAAATTACTTTTTTATGCGGTTAAGCTTATCTGAGCAAAATACTGCCTACAATGAGTATTGGAATCCAATTCAAACAAACTTAGGTACTGGTATTGGTGATTTCTTTCGCCATTTTCTTATGAAAGACAGTGTTGTAGTCAAGCTTAAAGATGTCTACCGCACGCTTAAAGGAAATGTTGATAGTCTTAAAACGTCCGATGAAGTGTTAAATTATTTAAAACAACTTTCTCAATTTTCTACTTACTACGTTAAATTTCTGAATCCTAAAAAAGAAAAAAATAGTGCCATCTATGACAGACTCTTTCGTATTGAACGACTTAGTGTGACTGTAACTTATCCTTTTTTATTAAATGTTTATTATGCTTATGATGAAAAGCGAATTACTCTGGATGAGTTTTTAGAAATTGTTGATATTCTTGAGAATTTCCTTGTAAGACGTTTGATTTGCGATATACCTACACACGGTCTTAATCGTATATTTCCCCACCTTTATGACAAAGCCAAACGCCACCCAAATTTAGTTCAAGGAATAAAAACAGAACTATTGCCTCGACAATATCCAAATGATGCAGAATTCGCTAAGAACTTTATGACTATCAATATTTACAAAAAGGGAGCTGAATCTATTCGCCGCACCAAATTTATTTTGAGTTGTTTGGAATATTTTGAAAATAAGGAACCTGTGAGTTTAGATAATTCAAATATTTCTATCGAGCATATTATGCCGCAAACATTATCCAGCAAATGGAAAGATTATCTAGGAAATAATACTTCAAAGATTCATCAAAAATGGTGTGATACTTTAGGAAATTTAACACTGACAGCTTCTAATGGCGAATTAGGTCAGAAGCCATTCCAAGCTAAAAAGAAAATATTGGAAGCTAGTAATCTCCAGTTAAATCGCTATTTTATCCATATTGCCTTTTGGCAAGAAGAAGATATTCAGCGGAGAGCTGAGATTTTAAAAGATACGGCTTTAAGAATATGGCCTTATTTTGGTGATGAACAAAGTTCAGTGATCTCAGATGTAACAGGTATGAAACCCCAAGATTTAACAATCCAAGGTAAAAAATATACTCCTTCATCATGGCGAGATGTAATGGAATTAACACTTGAGGCTATTATTGATATTGTAGATGTTCAAACCTTCGAGCAAGTTATTGTAGATTTCCCTAACTATGTTGACTGGGAAAACAACAGATTTCGTAGTTCAAGGCAATTATCCAATAATGCCTATATCGAGACTAATTTATCTGCTAATGATATTTATGATTTTTGTCGGAAAGTGATAGATATTACGGGATTGTTGGAAAATCAAGATTGGATTATTGAAGTACATTAACCTCACAGTCAAATTTAACCTAGTGGGTAAAGTACGCTGAGTACCATACCCACTAAAATGGCGAAATTAGATATATAAACAAATATCTGCATCACCCGCAAATTCAAAAAATACTGCCGCACCTGCGTACTCAACATCACTCACGAAGTCTTTAGTATCAAACTCAAATAAATCGACTGTCATTTGGCAGGCAATCATTTTTACTTCAGCTTCAACACATAATTCACGCAATTCTTCAAGACTCGCCACACCTTTTGATTTCATTTTCTTTTTCATCATGGTAGTCATGAAACTCTGCATCCCAGGTAATGCTTGCATCATAACAGGAACTGGCATAGGCATAGGCATTGCAGGGTTGCCCAAAGAACTTACCTTTAAATTCAAATCTCTACGTAATAATTGTAAACCATAAAACGTAAAGAAAATTTGCACTTCATAACCTAATGCAGCAGCAGTAGACGCTAAAATAAAAGGCGGATAAGCCCAATCTAACGTGCCTTTAGTAGCGATAATTGCAAGTTTTTTTGGTTCCATCGGGAGCTCCTCCAGAGTGGACTGAGGTTAAGACTTTTTGATTAAGAACGTGTATTTACCACCTTCTTCACCAGAAGCAAGTAATTCATTACCTGTTTGTTTAGCAAAAGCTTCAAAATCTTTCACTGAACCAGGATCAGTCGCAATAATGCGTAAAATTTGACCCGCATCCAACTGACCCAAAGCTTTCTTAGCACGCAAAATAGGTAATGGGCAGTTTAAGCCTGAAGCATCTAATTCTTGATCAAAATCAGCCATGACATTCTCCTTTCATGAATCTACAATAGTGGTTTAGATATGAAAATTGGCTACTAAATATAACTTTAGAAAACCATTTTATTCTTATATACTAATTTAACAAATTACGCAAGTGTATGATGCAACGCACAAAAACACTGCTTTCTCTAAAACAATAAACTAAAACGTTGAACAATTATGGATTTTTTACCTATTTTTCTCAATATTCGAGATAAAAATTGTTTAGTTGTTGGTGGTGGTACGACTGCAACTCGACGCGCTGAATTACTATTACAGGCACAAGCAAAAGTACATGTAGTTGCCCCTGACTTAAGTGAAAACTTGCAAACTTGGCTTGAACAACAAAAGCTTAGCTATCGCCAAGGTCAGTTTGAATTAAAGGATTTACAGCAAAGATGTCTTATCATTGCAGCCACAAATAACAAAGAAGTGAATGCCGAAATTTCCAAACAGGCACATGCTTATAATATCCCTGTTAATGTGGTTGACCAACCTGAATTATGTAGTTTTATTGTACCATCAATTATTGATCGTCATCCTGTACAAATTGCAGTCTCTACGGGTGGCGCGTCTCCTGTGCTCGCACGGATGCTACGCGCAAAATTAGAAAGTGTGATTCCTTCTGCTTATGGGCGATTGGCTGAATTTATGGCTCAATTTAGGGATAAAGTGAAGAAAAGCTTATCTTTCGAACAACGCCGTGGTTTTTGGGAAAATGTGCTACAAGGCTCTATTGCAGAAATGCTGTTATCTGGCCATACGCAAGCAGCTCAAGAAGAGCTTGAACGCTTGTTAAAGGATAAAGATGCAACTCAGAAATTTGGTGAAGTGTATCTTGTTGGCGGTGGACCTGGAGACCCGGATTTATTAACCTTCCGTGCTTTGCGTTTGATGCAGCAAGCCGATGTGGTGTTATATGATCGTTTGATTTCCTCCGCAGTATTAAATTTAGTTCGACGTGACGCAGAACGGATTTATGTGGGCAAACAAACCAGTAATCATGCTGTACCACAAGAAGAAATTAATCAATTATTAGCTGATTTGGCGAAACAAGGTAAACGGGTATTACGTTTAAAAGGCGGCGACCCTTTTATCTTTGGGCGTGGCGGTGAAGAAATTGAGACACTGATGGCGGAAGGTGTACCGTTTCAAGTTGTACCAGGGATTACCGCAGCATTAGGCATGTCTTCCTA
>JADGDW010000196.1 GCA_016744725.1 Candidatus Albibeggiatoa sp. nov. BB20
GAATTGCCTACAGCTTATGATTATATAAGATTAGGACATCCATTATCTTGTGTTTTAGAATGGGGAATCGCCAATTTAAATAATCTAGATGCAAATAATGTAATTAGTTTTTCTTCTCAGACAATTCCCGTATTAGCGATTCTAAGAAAGAATTTATTAGAAAGATTGCCCGAAAATATAGGTTTATTAAAAAATTTAAAGTATCTAGATTTAAGTATAAATAAATTAACCACTTTACCAAAAAGTTTGGGAAATTTAGAAAGCCCTTGTCAGCTACATGTACGAAATAACCCTTTGGAAACACCACCACCAGAAATAGTGAACCAAGGCACCAATGCCATCCGCAACTATTTCAATTCTTTAGAACAAAAACAAAAACCATTACACGAAATCAAAATATTGCTAGTCGGTGACGGCGGTGTCGGCAAAACATCTTTAGTCAAAAATTTACTTGGCGAAAAGTTTGACCAACACGAATCACAAACCCATGGCATTAACATCAAACCCTATTACATCCCAACGCAAAACAAACAAGGCGAAGACATCGAAGTCAAAGCAAACCTATGGGACTTTGGTGGGCAAGAAATCATGCACTCAACTCATCAATTTTTCCTGTCCAAACGTAGTTTATACATTTTAGTGCTAGACGGTCGAAAAGAACAAAAAACCGAATACTGGCTCAAACACATCGAAAGCTTTGGCGATGACTCCCCAATTTTAGTTATAATTAACAAAGTCGATGAAAATCCCGGATTTGAAGTTGACCGTCCGTTTTTAAAAAGAAAATATCAAGGTATTCACAGCTTTCATCGTGTTTCCTGCAAAAAACCATCAGGCATCAAAACCCTACAAAAATCCCTCACCAAAGCCCTCAATAACATTGAAATGCTGCAAACAGTCTGGGGACAAAGCTGGTTTAACGTCAAAACAGAACTAGAAAACTTACAACAACACTACATTTCCTACGAATTCTATAAAAACCTGTGTGAACAACAAAATATACTAGACTCCGCACAAACCACTTTAGTTCATTTTCTCCGTGATTTAGGCATTATCTTACACTTTGATGAATTCGATTTATGCGACACTTATGTATTAGAACCCAAATGGGTCACAGAAGCGGTTTACAAAATCATCAACTCACCACAATTAGCACAAAATAAAGGTGTTTTACAACTCAATTGGCTCAATCATATCCTCAACGATGAACAATACCCGCGTGATAAATATCACTATATCATCCGTTTAATGGAAAAATTTGAACTGTGCTACAAAATAGAAGGCGATAAAGAAATACTGATTCCTGATTTACTTGAAGTGCAAGAGGCTAAATTTAAATTTGATTATGATAACGCACTGAAATTCAAGCTTGAATACAACTTTTTACCGCGTTCGATCATGCCAAGATTCATTGTCAAACGACATAAAGAAATTCTTGAACAATTGCGTTGGCGTACAGGTGTCGTGCTTTACGATAAAATCTATAAAGCGGTTACAGTCATCAAAGCGGATAATGAAGACAAACATATTCAAATTTGGGTTACAGGACAACAAAAACGCGACTACTTTGCAACGGTGCGTAAAACCCTACTCGATATTCACAGCAGCTTTGAAAAAATGGACGTAACCGAACTTGTACCATTACCTGATAAAGACCGAAAAGGCGAAACCGTCTATGTTGAATATGAAGAACTGATTGGCTATTACGAAGCAGGACGTGACGAATACTTTGTTGGAAAATTACAAAAAGAATACAGCGTTAAAAAATTACTCGATGGCATTGAAAATACACAACAAACCCAAGCCAATATCAGTTACAACACAGAAATTCACGGCGATGTAACAGACTCAAATATCAACCAAGGTGATAAAAATCGACAAACAACCAATTAAGGAAAACAAAATTGCGGGATTTACTAAAATAAGGCGGGACTAAAAATTGACTTTAAAAATGACTAAACTTGAAAAGGCTGGTCACTCAAACCAAGAAACCAGCCCTAAAAAACTTATTTAGCTAATGCAGCATTTAATTCTTCAACGTTAGCGTCATCGCTGTAGATGCCAGAGCTAACTTGGAAAGATTGACCTTCCACCTGTAAAGCATAAGATACTTTTTGAGATGGGTCAGTTTCGCCTTTCTTAGGCCACATGTAAGATACCCAACCACCATTTTCTTGTTTGCCAGCTTCACATAAAGCAACAAATAATTCTTTACCTGCTTTATCTTTAATACCCATGATTGTTTTGCCTTCAACTGCCAAGGTTGGGTGAGCTAATGCTTTATCAGCATCACAATCATAAACGAAAACATAAGTGTCTTTCCAAACCCATTTGTTTTCTGGATTCCACTTACCATCAGTGTTGAACTCAGCTAATGCAGAGTCGCCAGCTTTTAAAGCGGCTGCTGCTTCTTGTACCTTAGTCATCACTTCATCAGCACTTGCTTTTGCATCATCTGCAAACACGCCGCCAGAAAAGCTTAAACCCAATACAAGACCAGTAACACCGATAAGTTTAGTCAAACGCATAGTTCCTCCTTGATAGGACTGTCTAATATTCAAGCAACTTAGTAGTCATTACTTGAGATTTTATAATTTATAGTAATAAACCAAATTGAGCACACTTTGTGTCATCTGGGTTGAACATAAAATAAACTAATCATTAGCATAATGTCAAACAATTTTTAGCAGATAAAAAATCTGAGGATGCAATAAAGTTATACTCATATTAATATTCATTATGCTACTTATTTTTAGTCCCGTTTGAGTTATCATATAGGCTATATCCACCTAGGAGATGGTGACTTATGTTATTAGACATTAAACGTTTTCACTCCAAACCCAAAATTGCAGTGCATAAATTTAGCTCGTGCGATGGCTGTCAACTGGCCTTTCTCAATGCGGGACAACAACTGCTTGCTTTGTCTGATATGTTAGACATTGTTCACTTCGTCGAAGCAGGGCCTATCAATCCCGAACAAGCGGTTGATATTGCCTTTATTGAGGGCAGTGTCTCTACCCCTGAAGAAGCTGAGCGTATCGAAATGGTACGTAAAAACAGTCAATTTCTGGTAACGATTGGCGCATGTGCAACCTCAGGCGGGATTCAAGCCTTGCGCAATGTAAACGACGTGAGCGAATGGACGAAAAGTGTATATGCTCAACCCAAATTTATCGAAAGTTTAGACACCGCAACCCCAATTACAAAACATGTGCGTGTTGATTTAGAAATCTGGGGCTGTCCAATTAATTCCCATCAAATTTTATCTGCGATTCGCGCCTTGTTATTCGGTGTCATTCCTTATCAAGAACAAGATAAAGTCTGTTTAGAATGCAAACGTTTACACAATACCTGTGTGATGGTGACAAAAGATGTGCCGTGCATGGGGCCTGTGACTCAAACAGGTTGTGGCGCGATTTGTCCCAGCATCGGTCGTGATTGCTACGCTTGTTATGGGCCTGCGGAACAGATCAATGGCGAAGCCTTAGGCCGTCGAATTCAAGGTTTAGGCTATCAACCCGAGCAAGTTGCCCGTAAATTTTTATTCATCAACAATGCCGCCCCTAGTTTTGCTAAAGCAGGTGAAGCAATTCAACAGGAGACACAATCATGAGCGTGACAAAGCAAGAACAACGTGAAATTGTGATTAATGTCCCTGTGTTAGCACGGGTTGAAGGTGAAGGCGCGTTAGATTTAACAATTAAAGCGGGTGAAATCAGTGATTTAAAATTACGGATTTTTGAGCCGCCGCGTTATTTTGAGAAATTTTCTGAAGGTCGAGATTATTTTGAAATGCCCGATTTAGTCGCGCGGATTTGCGGCATCTGTCCTGTAGCGTATCAAATGAGTACGGTTCATGCGATGGAATCAATTTTAAATATTCAAATCACGCCGTGGATTCGAGCCATGCGCCGTTTACTGTATTGCGGAGAATGGATTGAAAGCCATAA
The DNA here is from genome assembly GCA_016744725.1 of Candidatus Albibeggiatoa sp. nov. BB20. Lineage (GTDB taxonomy): Bacteria > Pseudomonadota > Gammaproteobacteria > Beggiatoales > Beggiatoaceae > Albibeggiatoa. The sequence continues at coordinate 3,951 of JADGDW010000196.1, forward strand.
TTTGCATATTCATTTACTTGCAGCCCCTGATTTTCTTGGCTATGGCAGTGCTCCAGAATTAGCCAAAGACCATCCCGACGTTGTCCGACGCGGTGTGTATTTACAAGAATTAGGCAATCAGATTATTAAAATGCTTGGCGGTCGTTCAGTGCATCCTGTAGGCGCAAGAGTGGGTGGGTTTTATCAAGCACCGACAGCTCAGCAAGCAAAAACTTTATTACAGAATTTAGAAGCAGCATTGCCACAAGTTGAAAAATTAGTCGAATGGACAGCCAGTTTAAAATTACCTGATAATCCACAACAATTCACCTGCGTTTCAGTCAAACATCCTGATGAATATCCAATGAATGAAGGCAATTTAGTTTCTTCTGCGGGCTTAGATATTCCTATCAGCGAATATAACAATCATTTCAGAGAGTTTCACGTCCCGCATTCCACTGCCTTGCATTCCTTGCTGGATGATAAACCGTATTTGTTAGGCCCTTTGGCACGGGTCAATTTAAATTTCGATTTATTGCCTGAAGCGGTCAAAACTAATTTAGCCAAGACGGCGATTCAATTCCCTAGCAATAATATGTTTCATAGCATTGTGGCACGAGCGGCGGAAGTACATTATGCATTTTTAGAAGCCATTCGGATTTTACGTGATTATGTGCCAACGGATACGCCATTCATTCCAGTGGAGAAAATGCGAGCGGGTGTCGGATTTGGTTGTACAGAAGCACCACGTGGGATGTTGTGGCATCAATGGGAATTAGATGAACAAGGGCGCGTTACCACTACTCAGATTGTGCCGCCTACCAGTCAAAACCAAGCCCAAATTGAGCAAGATTTACGCTTTTCTTTACAGCAAAAAGGCTTAGATACTGAACCCGATGAATTACGTTTGTATGCGGAAACCGTGGTCAGAAATTATGATCCTTGTATTTCTTGTGCGACCCATTTTCTGAAATTAACGATTAAGTAGACATCACAGTACAATAACGTGAGCAAGATTATTCTATCAGATGCTTCTTAGTGTATTTCACCAAGTATTGATTATGAAGACGGTGCGTGATCGTTGATACATTATTTTCATTATTTAAGGCGCACCTGTTCCACCCTACATTTGCAGGTTTTTTATAATTTGCGTGATTTAAGAAGAAATAAGAGGGGAAAGGACTGGAAACAGATTAAAAGTCACCAGCCCTTTAGATACAGTCGTTTTATTTTAAAGTGATATAGGACTGGCAGTCCTCAAATTTGAAATTGATTAATACTTAAAATATTAAAGGACTGCCAGTCCTAATACATAATAAGAAATTCGCTATACAACTTAGTGGCGAATACCAGGAACACTGAAAACACGACCATTGTTTTTAGACATCAAATACATTTCAATATCACCATATTCTGCTGCATCTGGTTCTAACTCATTTGCACGAATCGCAACGCCACACCATTGGAAACGTTTACGAATGTCCCAAATTTCACCGCGACTAGTACGATAAGTAGGGAAATGATCCATCATGCCCACAAAACTACCTAAATATTGACCACGAATCCATTTATTTGCACTGGTTTCATGACAATCAACACAAGCAAAGTTCAATTGACCAATTTTACGATTCATTAAGTCTTCACCACGGCGAATTGCTAATTGTGTATTACGGTCACTTTTATCAATTGCAATAGGATGACCATTGGCTAAGAAGCGTAAATAAATCGCCAGTGATAAATTTTCTTCAGACTGAGATAAATATTCAGCACCAGTTGTTGCCCGTGCATGACGAGTGACAAACTCTTCAATACCGATGACTTTATTCATACGTGTTTCAACTTTAGGCATATCGGTTGCCCAAGTTGCGAATTCAACCTCAGGTTTTTCATGACAAGCTTGGCAAGATTTACCTGTAGAACCTTCGGTTATAAACAGTTCTTTTGCTGTATCCACATTCATCATTGAAGGGTTAACAAACTCATCAAAGTTATCACGTGTTTCAATCGGCATCGCACGTGTATCTGGATTTTCTTGGGTACTTTCGAATTTAACAGGTTTGCTCAAGGTTTTTAAATAAGCCACGATGTGTTTAATTTCATCTTTGGAGAAAATCCCGTGAGCACCCCATGGTGGCATTACTGTGGATGGGTTAAACATGCGCGGATCATAAATATAATTGAATAAATATTCATCATCGCGACCCCAAACCCCAATGGTGGAGATATTAATACCGACGTTACCAGGCAATGCCGCATCAGGCAAAATATGACAAGCATAACAACTACCGCCACGTTTACGATTAGAAACTAAGGCTTTACCTTTCGCTGGGTCGCCAACGATAACATCGCCTTCATCGTCGTTGATAATAATGTCTGAACTTGATGTAGTAGATTTATCTAACTTCTGCATGAATGATACAGGAGGGGATACGACTTGACGCAAAGTACTGAATTTAGACCAATTGGTTGGTTTCCAACCTGAATAACGATCCCAAGGGATTTTGTAACTTGGCTGTTCCATCTCTAAAGGTACATCTCTTGACATTTCAGAAGCTTGGGCTGCTCCAAAGCAGAATGTACTCAACGCCATGACGAGTGCAGTTTTGGTAAAAACGTGTCTCATTAATATCCTCCGTAGTTATTATGATATGAGCGTAGGCAGATAAGATAGTAAATTTTTTTATAGGTCTATGGCAAGCATTAATTGCTATTTTATTGAACTTTTTAAGATTATTTTTTAAATATAAACTTTTTCAATCTAATCATAATTTTTGCAAATATAAATCTATGTTAAATTTTTGATTTTAAAGTTTTGATTTTAAATTTTTTACTCACTAGAAAAACCGATTTGAAGGGATATTGTGCTATGCAATAACGAGGAATGAGATGTTTTAATCAGAGAATTAAGCTAAATCCAGTAAAAATGCCATAAAATGTAGAGGTTTTGATAAAGTAAGGGCTAAAGATGCGAGATATATTTTGATAACAACATGAAGGAGTACCAAGCCTAAATCACATTGATACCCCTAAAAAACATAGTATTATGTCAATTCTATTCGTCGTCTTTAATACCTAATTCTTTTTTGAAATTAGCTGAAATCTTGTTAACAATATCACGGGTTTTTTCACCATCGGGGCCCACTACGACAAAAAATGCCATATCTTTATCATCAACACAACCAATCACCGCTTTATAGCCTCCTTTGCTTCCCCAAGC
>JADGDW010000017.1 GCA_016744725.1 Candidatus Albibeggiatoa sp. nov. BB20
CTTTAGATGATTTAGAAAATATATCTAAACGAAATACTTTATTTGAAAACTTATTAGGTATATTGGATGATTTTAAATCGTGGATAAATGTAATATTTATTGAACAAGATACTGAAGATATACATTATATGAGTATATCTTTTGATAATATTGACATTGATGAGATAATGTACTCTTTTGATATTTATGAAGTTATCGAGTCTAATCGTAACTCTTTAACTGACTCTAAAGACAATATAGATAATACTTATGAGAAGAAAAAAGCTACAGATGGGAAATCTGAAACTGATGCTATTCATGATCTTTTTGATAGAAGTTAGTTTCCAGTCTGCAAGTTGATTAATTTCCCAAAACTTATCCCACATCAAATCATCACATTTTATCCACTGATAGAATTGGCTTATCTTATTACACTTCTTTTTTCTACCCATCTGTAGGTGGTATTTATGACAATGGCCATTTCAGGTGTGCTGGTACATGCTGATAACGCGCAGATCAGTCATGTTCAACAGCAACTCTCGCAAATCAACGGTGTAGACATTCACACCACAACCGAAGATGGACGCATTATTGTAACCTTAGAAAGTGATGATGGTTACAATATGGCAGACACCATGGCAGCGTTTAACCAAATTCCGGGCGTATATTCGACTGCAATGGTTTATCAATACAGTGATGACGATCTCGACGAACAAGAAACACAGGAGGGCATGACGCTATGAAACTCACACGGCGTAGTTTTATCAAATCCCAAGCAGCCGCAGCAACCGCAGCCGCCGCAGGGGTTTACCTACCAACCACCACCGCAGAAGCCGCTTCTAACAAAATCCGCTGGGATAAAGCCCCTTGTCGATTCTGTGGCACGGGCTGTAGTGTCTTAGTCGGCACAAAAGAAGGACGTGTGGTTGCCACCCAAGGCGATCCTGATGCACCTGTGAATCGTGGTCTAAACTGCATTAAAGGTTATTTTTTATCCAAAATCATGTACGGCAAAGACCGTTTGACCACGCCTTTATTACGCATGACCAACGGCGAATATGACAAAGAAGGTGAATTCACCCCTGTCAGTTGGGACAAAGCCTTTGACGTGATGGCAGAAAAATGGAAAACCACGATTAAAGAAAAAGGCGCGGATGCCGTTGGCATGTTTGGCTCTGGTCAGTGGACAATTTTTGAAGGTTACGCCGCATCAAAATTATATAAAGCAGGTTTCCGTACCAATAATATCGACCCGAATGCACGGCATTGCATGGCATCTGCGGTTGCGGGTTTTATTCGTACCTTTGGTGCTGATGAGCCGATGGGCTGTTATGACGATTTAGAACATGCCGACGCTTTCGTGTTATGGGGTTCTAACATGGCGGAAATGCACCCGATTTTATGGTCGCGCCTTACTGATCGTCGTTTAACAGGTGAAAATGTTAAAGTCGCGGTGTTATCAACTTTTACCCATCGTTCGTTTGATTTAGCCGATTTAGGCATGATTTTCAAACCACAAACTGATTTAGCCATCCTTAATTACATTGCGAATTACATTATTCAAAATGGCAAAGTCAACGAAAAATTCTTAGGCACTAACGTCAACTTCCGTCGTGGTAATACCGACATTGGTTACGGTTTACGTCCAGAACATCCAAAAGAACAAGCCGCTGTCAATTCAGATAAAGTAGGCGGTTCAACCCCGATGAATTTTGAAGAGTTCAAACAATTCGTATCAGAATACACGGTTGACAAAGCGCATGAAATCTCAGGCGTGCCGATTCCTGAATTAGAAGCTTTAGCCAAAATCTACGCTGATCCTGATATTAAAGTAACTTCTTACTGGACAATGGGTTTTAACCAACATACTCGCGGTACGTGGGCAAATAACTTAATTTATAACATCCATTTATTAACAGGCAAAATCTCCGAACCGGGAAATGGGCCATTCTCGTTAACGGGTCAACCTTCTGCTTGTGGTACAGCGCGTGAAGTCGGTACGTTCGCTCATCGTTTGCCTGCTGATTTAGTGGTGAAGAAAAAAGAACATCGTGATTTCGCGGAAAAAGTCTGGAAATTGCCTGAAGGCACAATCCCTGCAAAAGTGGGTTATCACGCGGTATTACAAAATCGGATGTTGAAAGACGGCAAATTAAATGCGTATTGGGTGATGTGTAACAACAACATGCAAGCCGCTGCCAATATCAACGAAGAAGTCTACCCTGGGTATCGTAATCCTGATAATTTCATTGTAGTTTCAGACCCTTATCCAACTGTAACCGCAATGGCGGCCGATTTAATTTTACCAACCGCAATGTGGGTAGAAAAAGAAGGCGCGTATGGTAATGCAGAACGTCGTACTCAATTCTGGCGACAACAAGTCGATGCTCCGGGCGAATCCAAATCCGATTTATGGCAATTGATGGAATTCTCCAAACGTTTCACCGTGGAAGAAGTTTGGCCAGAAGAATTAATCGCTAAAAAACCTGAATTACGCGGCAAAACCTTATTTGATGTGTTGTATGCCAATGGTCAAGTTGACCAATATCCAGCCGATACGGTTACAGATACGGCAGGCAATGAATACCATAACGATGAAATGGATGCGTTTGATTTTTATCCACAAAAAGGCTTATTTGAAGAATATCGTTTATTCGGTTTAGAAGGGCCTAAGAAAGGACATGAATTAGCGACATTTGACCAATATCATCAATCACGCGGTTTACGTTGGCCAGTCATCGATGGCAAAGAAACTTTGTGGCGGTATCGTAAAGGCTATGATCCGTATGTCACAGGCGATCGTGAAGTTGAATTCTATGGCAAGCCAGACGGCAAAGCAGTGATTTTCGCTCTACCTTATGAGCCTGCTGCTGAAGAACCAGATGAAGAATTTAATTTATGGTTGGTCACAGGTCGAGTGCTTGAGCATTGGCATTCAGGTTCGATGACTCAGCGTGTGCCAGAACTCTATCGCGCGTTCCCAGATGCGGTGATTTTCATGCACCCAGAAGATGCGAAAGAACGTAAATTGCGTCGTGGCATGTCGGCTAAAATTTTAAGTCGCCGTGGTGAAGTCGTTGCCAATATCGAAACCCGTGGACGTAATAAGCCACCGCGTGGTGTGGTGTTTATTCCTTGGTTTGATGCGCGACGTTTAGTCAATAAATTGACCTTAGATGCGACATGTCCGATTTCTAAAGAAACGGATTATAAAAAATGTGCGGTCAAAATTGAGCGAGCGTAATCTCTCATGGCTGTTAAGAAAACTGCAAGTCGCCGAGATTTTTTAATTGGTTTAGCTCAAACCGCATGTGGTGCATCATTGTTGGGTTTAGGTGTCTCGCTGTTGAGTCAACAGTCTAGTGCTTTGCCTGCTCATGCGTTGCGTCCACCGGGGGTGAAAGATGAAGCTGACTTTCTTTCGGCTTGTATTCGCTGTGGTTTATGTGTGCGTGATTGCCCTTACGATACGTTGAAATTGGCGGAATTGGGTGAAGATGTCGCTGTGGGTACGCCTTATTTTCATGCGCGGGAAATTCCTTGTGAGATGTGTGAGGATATTCCGTGTGTGAAGGCTTGCCCAACTGCTGCACTCGACCCTGAATTAACCCGTATTGATGATGCGCGTATGGGTTTGGCGGTATTGATTGACCAAGAGACTTGTTTAAATTTCTTGGGTTTGCGTTGTGAAGTGTGTTATCGGGTTTGTCCTGTGATTGATAAAGCGATTACTTTAGAAACCCATCATAATCAACGTAGTGGCGCACATGCGGTTTTTATTCCCACTGTCCATTCAGAATACTGTACGGGCTGCGGGAAATGTGAGAAATCCTGTGTGTTAGACATCACGGCAATCAAGATATTACCCGAACCTTTAGCCAAAGGCGAATTAGGCAAACATTATCGATTAGGCTGGGAAGAGCAGGAAAAAGCAGGAAAATCATTATTACCTGATGTCTTGGATTTACCTGATCGTTTACCAACGGTGGAGGGTTCGTAATGGCTAATCGACATTGGCTTATTTCTCATCGATGGTTATTGCTACGCCGTTTCAGTCAATTAGGCATTTTAGGTTTATTTCTGCTCGGTCCTTGGGCTGGGTTATGGATTGTGAAAGGTAATTTAACCTCAAGCCTAACCTTAGATGTATTGCCATTGACTGATCCTTATGTGTTATTGCAAACCTTTGTCGCGGGTCACGCCATCGCATCCACTGCATTCATCGGCGCGTTGATTGTCATTGTGACGTATATGTTAGTCGGTGGTCGGATGTACTGTAGTTGGGTGTGTCCAATCAATATGGTCACGGATTTGGCGCAATGGTTACGCGATAAATTAGGCATCAAAGGCAGCAGCATCGTATTAAAGCGGCAATTTCGCTATTGGGTGTTTGCCATGACTTTAATCGCCAGTTATATCACGGGGCAATTGGTTTGGGAATTTGTAAACCCTGTTTCTATGTTACATCGTGGTTTGATTTTCGGCATGGGTTTCACAGCGGCAGTGGTTTTCGCAGTTTTCATTTTTGATTTACTCATCAGTCGTCGCGGTTGGTGTGGACATGTTTGCCCTGTTGGGGTGTTTTACAGTTTATTGGGACGCACCGCATTATTACGCATCAACGCTTATCAAAAACAAAAGTGTGATGATTGTATGGACTGTTATCAAGTTTGTCCTGAACAACAAGTGATTAAGCCTGCTTTAAAAGGGGCGGAAACAACGTGGATTCATGCAGCTCAATGTACCAATTGTGGACGTTGTATTGATGTGTGTGATGAGGCAGTGTTTCGATTTCAAATTCGTGGGATTAAAAATTGATTTAGAACAGATTTCTCTCGTTACCATGCTCTGCGTGGTAATGCAGCGGTGACGCTCTGCGTCGTATACGATTCAAAACGCGGAGCGTTTATACTGCATTCCAACGGAGACCGTCGGAACGAGGAAAATCTAGCAATTCTAAATGACACAAAAACAAAATTTATTAGGAGGCGACACAATGAAACGCTTACTTGTATTAGTAACTCTTTTATTTGGACTATTTGGCGGATTCATTTCAGCCATGGACGCGGTTGAAGCAGAGTCTGTCACATCATTACGTGGTGAAAAAAGTATTGATGATGCAGCCAGTCAACCTGATTTTAAAAAATGGCAACCTGACCGTGATCCAATTGAACGTGATTATATTCAACAACCGCCATTGATTCCGCATAAAACTGATGGCTATCAAATCAACCAGAAATTTAACAAATGCTTAACTTGCCATAGCTGGCGCAATTACAAAGCAGCCAATGCAACTAAAATTAGCTTAACCCATTTTTCTGATCGTGACGAAAATGTATTAGCCAATGTATCAGCGCGGCGTTATTTCTGCACTCAATGTCATGTGCCTCAAATTGATACGGAAGTATTGATTGAAAACACCTTTGAGCCTGTTCAAGTATTACAACGTTAAGACAGGGAGACCGTAATGAGTGATGGTTCAGAAAAAAAAGGTCTATGGCGCACCTTATGGAGTCCTAGCGCACGTTATACCCTTGGCAGTTTACTCTTAATTGGGTTTATCGGCGGGATTATCTTCTGGGGTGGTTTTAATACCGCGATGGAAGCAACCAACAAGGAAAAATTCTGCGTTTCTTGTCACGAAATGAAAGACAATGTGTATGAAGAATACAAACAAACCATACATTACAGCAACCGTACAGGGGTTCGTGCGACTTGTCCTGATTGTCATGTGCCGAAAGAATGGACACATAAAATGATTCGTAAGATTCGTGCTAGTAATGAAGTATTGCACAAAGTCTTAGGTACGATTAATACGCCTGAGAAATTTGAAGCCAAACGTTTAGAATTAGCGGAAAATGTATGGCGTTCAATGAAAAAAACCAACTCGCGTGAATGTCGAAATTGTCATGATTTTGATTCTATGGACTTTGGACGGCAGCAACGACGCGCGGTACAGCAACATATTGAAGGCATAGACGCTGGCAAAACTTGTATTGATTGCCATAAAGGGATTGCTCACTCTTTACCTTCGATGACAGAAGTTGACCCAAGTGCCGTAATCGGTGACGGGGAGAAACATTAGTTTTTTATTTTTAATAATGAAATCCAGCAATATGGCTCTTTGAGTTGGTATTGCTGGACTTTTTAAAGCTAGTTTAGGTTTCATGATCCATCCAATTTTTTGTTAACACCACTCTCAAAAATATCATCACCATCTGTGTCAACACTTAAGTCGAGACTATTATCTGGGAAAAATTATTATTCATGGAGATATTATTGAACTGCTTGATGTTGAATTGGATTGTAAGTGATTTTATTAGATACGCATACGATGGTATGGATGACTAATAATGATGAACAATTAGGGTTTCAGGCAAGAATATTAATTGATGATGCTTTATTTAAAATGGACAGGTTATTTACAAACGCATGATGCTAGAAAATAATTGAACAGCATTAACTCAATTTAATTCTATCATGAAGCCACACTTTGTTCTTAATAAATCACAAACGGAATAATAACAAGACTGCCAGCCCAAGCCAGCAGCCTCAAAATCAATTATTTAGTAACGACTTTCTTTTGCCATGGTAAAGACAAATCCTTCCAAAACCCATTAGCTGTGAAACACTCCCAACCCCAGCGTAACCAACGCAATAAGGCAAATGATAACCACAATGCCCATAACAGCATCGCAATCCGATACACCCATAAGGATAACGAAAGCACCCATACTTGAGGCAATTGCTCGCCAATACGATCGTGATACCAACGGAAGATATAAGGCGTTGAATCATTGCCTGTAATATACATATTTGGCTGACCTAACAAACCTTGGTGAATCGCGGCAAACAAGGCAATCAATGCAAAACCCGTTAAGGCAAAAATACTAAATTGTAATAAATCAAACCGCCAAGCAGGTATGAATTCCACATTGATATTCTTACGCCAACCCAACATGATAAACCAAGCAACCACCAATGCCGCCATTTGGATAGGAATCTGAATTAATACAATCCCCAACAACAACCAATGCACAAAATTAAGCGGCGTTAACTGCACAAAATGTAAGCCTGCTGCCAACAATACAACCATGATAAACAAGCCCCAAATCAATACCGCAGGCCCCATTAAACTGGTATCTGTCCACAATGTCCAACGGTTATAGGGCATACTCAATTCAATATCCGTATTCACACTAACCATGCCCAAACCCACTGTTGGTGTGGTAAATATTCTGTCCATACCAATCGGTTGTCTAAACACTAACTCGATATTTTGTTGCCCCGGTTTCACGGGTAAAGTGACTTGTCGGTCTTCTTGGCGAATGGGCTGTGATGTATTATTAATTTTCACGCTTTGTAGTTCTGCATCTTCAGGCAAAGTCAAACTGTGCTGACTACCGCGACTGCTGCGTAAACTCAAACTCAGGGTGCTTTCAGTGGAACGCTGCCCCGGTTTAACCAGTAAATGACTGCGATCAATCGTCATTGCTTGCCCAGTTACACCCAGCGGACGACTGATATTAAGCAGTACCCTTTCACCTGCCCAAGGTCGCCATTCTGGTAACCAATTGCCTTGTTTATCTTGATGATGAATCACGGGAATACCATCAATCTCAACATGCCAAATCGCACTCACATCTAGTTTCCACACCTCAGTGCTGGATAAACTGTCAGGCGCAATCAATTCTAAAACCGACAATTCATCAAATACTGATACCCAGCGGATCGCACGTTCATGCGGAGATAAATTAATTAAGGCCTTACCATCTTGAACCCGAATTTTTTCACTCGTCACCGATTCACCTTGTAACAATGGAATTTCCAAAACCACGGCCGAACCTGTTGGGGTTAAACGAGTCACAACGGTTTCCACCTGCCAATCCAAACCCAGCGATAAAGTGCGTTGAATCCGAACAAATGGCGGCAAACTACCCATTTCCAGCTCTTCAGTACGTGTGCTTTCATCTTCCGATTGCTCGCGAGTGAATTGTAATTGATTATCCGCTAAACCATTTTCATGCAAACCTTCAACAAGCCAGCCCGATGCTTTGGCCTCAATCCAATGCGGCTTTAATGGCAACGGCAATTGCACCGTATTGCGACTAGGTACAACACCGTTAAGCTGCACTTGATGGATACCTTTATCTAATTTGACCCATAATTGACCGCGTTCATCACGCATTAAGGCTTCGGCTTTTTCACCATTAACAAACACTTGTTGTGCTAGCCATTGGTTAGCCGTACCGGGTAATGGAATCGCCGTGGCGGTATAAGTATGCACTTCTAAACGCAAGCTTAATTGATTATCATTTAACTCTAATGACATACGCGGACTGGTTGCACAACTGGGTAAACACTCAGGCGGCTCTAATAAACGATCCTTCAATTCATTGAGCAAATATTTCGGTGGGTAGTCGGTTGTGGCAGCTTGCAACGGTTGTGAAATCGGCAACATCGCCAACCATATTCCCATCGCTAACCATGCGAAACTATCTAATTTAAATGACAATTGCTCATGATGTTTTTGGTAACGCTTCCACAACGACAACATCAATAAGCCAATCAATACTGATAATAACAGCACTCGTGAAAAACCTAACACGCGATTAATCTGTGGTGAAATCAACCAAAGCTTAATATTTTGCTGTTGCTGTACCGGTCCATTCCAACCCATTTCTACAGTTTGCCATTGCCAATGTGGTAAGCCTGGTCCTGTTTGTACTTGTGCATTAGGATCAATTTGGACTAATTTTTTAGCTTGTTTACGTGGCGACATATTCTTATTGTATCCACCATAAGAATATTTTTGCTCAAGATTTGGGCGTGAACTACGTTTTGAGTGCATTTCTGCTGCTTCGTCTGCCATAATATTATTTTCCTCGTACATCGCTTGGGGTGCTGCGGGTTTGGCAGTGGCAAAGGTTTCAGTTGTTTGAGCAACGCTTTGTCCTAATCGCAAGTTGTGTTCTAACTGAGGGAAAATGCTTTGTCTGATTTGCTGTGCCATAAAGGGAACGGTGATTAACAGCAGAGCCAATACGGTAATATTGCGATACCAGCCTGCTAATTTTGCCCACATACTCATCGCTGGCAATACCCGTAATAAGGCAACAGCGACTAAAATATTCAACCATACATAACGCGGTGCATCCGGTTCGTGATAAATCAGCACTAAAGTGACCAACATCAATACACCCCAATACCAACGCCATAATTTAGCCACTGCAATCGCGATAATCAATACAATGAAAATATCCAATAATGTCCATTGATTCACCCAAGTTTGATGAATGCTATCAACTCCGCTGGCATTGAGGATTCTCCAACCCGGTGGCAGATGCAATACCGCATTCACTTGTTGAAAATCATGCAACCAACCGACTGTTGGTAAACTATCCATTGTCCCTTCTAAGCGGCTATCTGCAACTAAATTAATATTACCGCGCCGCACTTCAACCCCTGCATGACTGGAATCTTGCAAACGGGTGATAAATTGATTCTGCCCATTCACGCTGGCACGTCCTAAGTGAGCAGGTTCAGCCATTTCCAAACGCCAGCCACGGGTCATTGTGCCTTCTATTCTGTCTTGTACGCTGTAACCAATCCCATCAAAATCTAACCAAAATTGCCGACGTAAACGTAATTGATCGGGAGCAGGTTCTGGATCACCACGGCGTTTTTCAACCAATTGCATCGCATCATTAGGTAACATTCGATAAGCAGGAAATTGTTGCCATTCAGAAGGTAATGCAGTTTGTCTGGGGTCTATCGTATCCACATTTTGTACTTCAACCCAACGTAAATGATTTTTACCTTCAAACACCCACACTTCTTCATTTGCCCATAATTCAGGCTGCGGCAATTGAATCTCATTCACCGCTTTTGCATAACGGGTTGTGAGCATAATCACCCATGAACCGGGACGGACTTGTACTTTTAACTGTCCATTGGCTTCTAAACGGGCAGGCAACGGACTGTCTAAACCCATTGGAATTTGTTCAGCTAATAATGCAGGAGCTAAAATTTCTTCTCGATGTTTACCCGCCACATCTAATTCAATACGGGTTTCAATCTGTAATGGAATCTCATCAATCACATGCCGATAGACTCGAATATCTAAACGATTATCTTTGGTTGGTTCTTCATTTGCGACCCCACGTTGTCGTAACCACAAACGCCCCGCATTGTCTAATGTAGGATGCTCAACAGCTTTGTCATTGATTTCTAAACTTACCAAGCCCGTTGCACTTGGCACTTGCAAATATTCAGGCTGACGCTGCCAATTAAATTCACCACTTAAAATATAATGACCTGCTTGCAAAAAGGCTGATGGAATTTGGTCATGTTCAGAAATAATCACAGGTAATGAGGAAGTATCGAGGATATTAGGGACTTGAAGAGTGACATTTTGGGGGAAATGCTTGCGGCTACCCACCAGAGGAATCCAGCCTTCGCCATACACGCGCCATTCTTGTTGCCAAGTGGCTTTATTATCATTGATCTTTAAATGTAGCTCAGAAGCCCAATAACATAAGCGTTCATTACTGTTGTAAATAAAAGGGCATTTACGGTCTGGTGTATCATGCAACACCCAATCTGTCCAAGCTTGTAGCGGCTCAGGTATTGCCCCCACTGCTTGAACCTGTAACAATAAACAAATTATCCAGATAAGACGCAAGAGTTTATTCATAGCATAATGCTCGCTAGCTGCTTTATAATATAATGCTGATTACGTTGGACTAAGGACTAGTGGTTTTGGATTTTTCAATCTGTTAATAATAGACGAGTCCTAGAGCTGAAATTGTTTGGAGTTAGTAGAAAATAATCATTTTATTCCAAAACAAATTGAATCTAGTTTCACGTAGGTAACTTAGATACCACTAGTTTAAACTGTGAACAGACATTTGGACAGCCGAATTACTCAGATACGGATTTTTAGGTAACATCAATGACAAAAAAGAACTTAGCTGTTTCAATTTTAGAAGACGCGCCCGCAGACGTGCCTGAGGAAATCGTCAGGATACATAAAGAAGCCCTACAAGTAGTATGGCATACCGCACATAATTATGCTCAGCAAGAATTGTTGAAAGAAAAGCATCGTTATCAAGAAGCTAAAATTGAACTGACAGAACAGCGGTTGCAAGCAATTAAGCAAAAAGAAGACGTTGAAGTACGCAGCATTAAGCTCAAAGAGCAATTAGTGGTACTCGAACGTGAAAATAGTACTTTGCATTCAGAGTCTGATCGTCGCCAAGGTGAATTGAAAAAGACCGAAGACCGTGTATTGCAACTGGAAGAAGAACATACTCAGCAAGACCATGAAACAAAAAAACATATCCAAGAAGTTGGCCGAGTACGTGCAAACAATGACGAATTAAACAAAAAATTACACGAAGCCCACTATCAAATCGAGCAAGATCAAAAGCAGTTTAAACAAACGGCAGAAGAGTTGCTTGTTAGTCAACGTAATCGTGAACGTTTGGAAAAAAGTCTCAAAACCGCGATGCAAGAATCAGAAAGTGTTTGGAAGCAGTTGAAGCTGGAACAAACTAAGGTTGCTGTCGCAGAAGCACAGACACGAGAATTGCGTGAAGTGATCAAAAAGCTCAATGATGAAATCAAATCGTTGAAGCAAGATAAGCAGGAATTGCGTGCAGATGTGGAATCTGAAAAGAAAGCCCATGTCGAGACCGAGAAAAAATTAAATACTTTATCAGCCCGTGCAGATTCTCAAGAATGGGCGTATAAAGAGATGATAAGCAGTTTAGAAAAAGACTTAGAAATCGCCCGAGAAGAAGCTTCAAGTGTACGTACACGTATGATTAAAGCTGAAGGCAAATTAGAACGCGAAATAAAAGCCATTGAACGGCTTGAAACGAAACTTGTTGCTGCGGCAGGTGGTAATAAGCACTAACAAGGAGATGTGATTATGCAAAAAAGTAAAATCAGTTTTATTGGCGGTGGTAACATGGCAACCAGCATTATTAATGGGTTGCTGCAAGCGAATGTACCTGCCGAACATATTCGTGTTGCAGACCCAGCCGCCCAGCCGTTAGCCGCACAATTTTCTGTGGAGTGTGTTAATCACAATGTATCCGTACTCGAAGATGCAGATGTGGTGATTTTGGCAGTCAAACCACAGATATTGGCTGACGTAGCGAAGTCTTTAGCAACAGCACTATCCAGCGAGCGTCCACCCTTATTTATCAGTATTGCAGCAGGGATTCAAGTCAAAGATATGGCGCGTTGGTTAGGAATTAATAAGCCATTAGCCATCGTGCGTGTAATGCCTAATACACCTTCATTAGTTCAATGTGGTGCGGCAGCACTGTTTGCAGGCGAATATGTCAGCAATGACCAAAAAGATTTGGCAGAAAGTATTTTACGTGCTGTAGGCTTAACTTTATGGTTAGAGAATGAAGCGGATATGGATGCTGTAACCGCATTATCAGGTAGTGGGCCTGCCTATTTTTTCTTGCTAATGGAAGTGATGGAAAAAGCGGGGGCACGCTTAGGTTTATCCCAAGAAATGGCGCGTTTATTAACTTTACAAACCGCATTTGGTGCAGCTAAGATGGCATTAGAAAGTAGTGAAGATGCCAGTACTTTACGCACCCGAGTGATGTCTAAAGGCGGAACAACGGAGCAAGCGTTGAATGTACTCAATGAAGGCGGTATGCAAGAATTATTTGATAAAGCATTGAAAGCTGCAAAAGATCGAGCCACTGATATTGCCAAGCAGTTTGGAGAACAATAATGACAATATCTCCTTTAGTAAGCGCATTTATATTTTTGATTAGTGCCTTATTTGGGTTTTACATTATGCTACTGATGTTACGGTTTTTAATTCGCTGGATGGGGATTAATTTCCGTGGTGAACCGATGTTGCAGTTTTTAGTGCAAGCAACTAACCCCGTTTTATTGCCGCTGTATAATTTTATTCCAGGATGGCGAGGAATTGATTTTGCGGCGTTATTTGTGATGTTGGCATTAAAATCTACCGAGTTGCTTATTATTGCTGCGCTGATTGGTCAAAGTATTGGTGTGGCTCAATTATTAATCCTTGCATTTGCTAAACTTATATCGTTGTGCATCAGTATTTTCTTCTGGACAATTTTAATCCAAGTCATTTTAAGTTGGATGATTACTTTGGCTCAAGCTTCAATTCCTTATAACGTACAATATTTCTTGACCCGATTTAATGCAACGATATTAGAACCTTTACAGCGTTATTTACCTCCAATTAATGGCACTATTGATATAAGTCCAGTCATTGCATTATTAGTTTTGCAGTTAATGGATATTATTATTATTGGCTATCTCACCTAATGAGATTATCAGGCTTTTTTAAATCTGTTATTGACTCTCAAGTTATAACTTGAGAGTTGTACTGATTCATTTAAAAAATCAAAAACCTTTATATTTATTCAAGAAATTGATAATGGATTCGTCTTGGCTGTATTGCTAGTTTAAAATAATATAGATTTAAAGCTAAGCATAATTAACTCTAAATTATTCTGAAAATCACACTGCTCAATTGGCAAGTTTCTCATTTGAATACAACCACAGCCTTATTTTAGCTTGACAAACTCCCACACTAATTCTAAAATTCGAAACATGTCGAATATTAAAAGTTTAGAAAATGATCTGCCGCTCATCGATGAGTATGCAAAAATATTTAAGGCGTTATCTAATCCAATACGCCTGCGAGTTTTTTTGTATACGCTTGCTAAGCATCCTCCTGGTACAGTGATTGATATTGATGTAGACGCGATGATGTCTTGTCAACGTAGTCTTGCAGAGGAATGTGGTGTTGCGGCATCAACCATGTCACATCATATAAAAGAACTCAACAACGCAGGCTTATTGCACACTAAACGCACTGGGCAACAAGTCGTGATTTGGGTCGATGTAGACGCGATGGAAAAACTTAAACTGTTTTTTTCAACTATTAGTGAATAAGTGCACTATTTTTTTCGTCTATAGTATTCGAAAAGTGTCGAATTTTATTACAATCGAATGACAATACAGGATGGGGAGTAAGGTCAGTCATAAGTCCAAATATTTTTAGGGAGAACAACATTATGCCGTATAAGCGATACCATATACTGCTCATATCAAGTCTATTATTTCTAGTCACAACCGTGCAAGCACAACAAGTCGTCCGAACTGAAACAGTGCAATTACAGCCGTTACAACAGCGCAACCGTGTCACAGGCAATTTAAAAGCCTTGTCCGAAGCTCATTTAGCGGTGCGTGAATCAGGTTATGTGTCAAAAGTCTTTGTCAACGAAGGCTCACGGGTCAAAAAAGGCGGCAAATTATTGCAGTTGGATAAGCGGCGGCTCAATTCACAATTGGCGCAATTACAAGCTGAGTTAAACCAAGCTAAAGCCTCAGTGAAACAACGCAAAGCAGAGTTAGACAACGCCAAAATAGAACTTGAAGCAGATCAATATTCAGCCAAAAAGAAAGCAATTTCACAGCGGGTTTTACGTTCATCAAAAACCTCTGTTACTGTGTCACAAGCAGCATTACAAGCGGCACAAGCCTCAGTTGAAGCCCATCATGCTCAAATTCAATATTTAAAAGTGCGTTTAGCCGATTTGAATTTATATGCGCCATTTAGTGGTTTAGTAACGGAACGTTTTGCCGAGCAAGGTGAATGGTTTAATCAAGGACAACAAGCCATTAGTATGGTTGAAGATACCAAACTGGAAGCGTGGTTAGATGTGCCTGAACGATTTGCTCACAAATTAGGTAAAAAACCCAAAGTAGATTTACAAATCAATGGTTTAACGTTGAGTTCAAGTAATGTTGTCACTTTAGGTAAAGTAGATACTAAAGCCCGAACCTTCACTTTAGTTGCTCGTTTTGATAATCGTCAACAAAAACTAATGTCGGGTATGTCTGTTATCGCGTGGTTGCCTTTGGGTGAGCAAAAAGCCCAATTGACTGTGAGTAAAAATGCACTGGTGCAACGTGGTGGCGACTACATGGTGTTTAAAGTAGAGAAAACCGATGAAGGTGATATGGCAAGTAAAGTTGAGGTTAATGTATTGTTTTATCAAGATAAGCTTGCTGCAATTGAGTCTGCTGAATTACATCAAGGCGATCGAGTCGTGAATGAAGGTAATGAGCGTTTGATACCGGGTGCTGTCATCGCGGAACACGAAATGAACAAGTCAGACGACAATAATGCTGTGGCTTTAGCGAAATAAGGATGAGATAAATGTTAGCAATAGAAACAATTATCACTTTCTCGCTTGCGTCTAGCCTTATCATATTAGCTCCAGGCCCAGACAATCTTTTTGTCCTCAGTCAATCTATATTACATGGCAAAAGAGCAGGTTTGGTGGCAATTATTGGTATTTGTACGGGTATTGTTTTTCAGACAACCGCCGTTGCATTTGGCTTAGCCATGTTATTTCAATCATCTGCGATTGCATTTTCTATCTTAAAAATAGTGGGTGCAATCTATTTGGTTTATTTAGCATGGAAAGCTTTAACCGCAAGCGTATCAAGCCAAAATGTAGAAATGGTAAAGAACGCAGTTAATTTATATGAACTTTATATCCGCTCGATATTTATGAATATTTCCAACCCAAAAGCATCTATGTTTTTCCTTGCTTTCTTACCACAATTTGTTGATGTGAGTGCGGGAGCAGTGGCTTATCAAATTTTTATGCTAGGAGGGTTAGTCATCGTAGCCACATTTTTTATTTTTGGCATGATTGTGTTGTTAACATTTAAATTAAGAGATTGGGTTCATCGTTCGCCAACAGTACAAATGGCATTAAATAAGGTTGTCGGTGTGATGTTTTTAGGTTTTGCATTCAAATTGGCGACTTCTAGTCGCTAGTAAAAAAATAACCTAATTCGTTAAGATTGGTAGTCCTAAAATATCACATTATTTTAAATCTAGGACTGCCCGTCTTATTGACTTGGATACAATAGGAGATTTCAATGAAAAATATTTTTATCATCAACACGCATGAATATTATCCCGTTTCAGAAGGTAAATTAAATGCATCTTTGGTGGATAAAGCACAGTCGATTTTAGAATCTAAAGGCTATGAAGTCCAAGTTACAACGATGAAAGATGATTATGACCCCATCGCAGAAGTGGAAAAGCATGTATGGGCTGATGCGGTGATTTTACAAATTCCTGTGAACTGGATGGGTGTGCCTTGGAGTTTTAAGAAATATATCGATACCGTGTATTCATCAGGTTTAGAAGGACAATTATGTCATGGTGATGGCCGTACCCGCAGCGATGCTAATCAACAGTATGGTACGGGCGGTGTATTGCAAGATAAAAAATATATGTTGTCATTGACATTTAATGCACCGAAAGACGCTTTTGATAATGCTGACCAATGGTTTTTTGAAGGTAAAGGCGTGGATGATTTATTTTGGACAACCCACTTAAATTTTAAATTTTTCGGAATGAAATCTTTAGAGACTTTTGTGTGTTATGACGTGATGAAAAATCCAAATATTGACAATGATTTCAAACGTTTTGAATCCCATTTAAATCAGTATTTCTAAAAGATTCAAGCTGGCAATGAAACTGTTTTTTTATTGTCAGCATTGTATTTTCAGGAGTCAAAAACTTGTTTTGCAAATGGCTATTTAAAATTTGGGTGTAACTACCTAGTTCAACTATGCTAATAGAAAAAATCGGTTAGCAGAAGAGATGTATAAACTTAGCCCTATATAAAATCCTACACCCCATATCCATCCTCAGAATAAATCACAGCAGAGTATTAAAACATTCTCAACCAAGCTGAATGAGATTTAAGGTTAAGCAAAAAATCAATATCTGCTTTACCATCCAAATCGGTGCATACGTATTTGCTCGCCTTCATGCTCTCATCTTTATTTTGCGCAAGCAGCAACATAATCTATTTTCTATATTAGACCTTTTATTTTTATGGCATAGTTGAGCGAGGTCAACAGTCTCAGTATAAAACCAGCGCACTATCTGAAATATTTAATTGTGTATAATTAAACATTCCCCACTAGTTTATAGGATGAGCGTGATGTCTCTTGCACCTAATACAGAGCGACAAGCTGGTTTTGCTAAATTTTCTGCACAAGAACGGATTGAGTATTTTCTCACTCGCACAATGGAAGGCGAAGAGGTCTGGGTACATGCGGATGATGAAGGCTGGTTAATGCGGGAGGAAAATGAAAAAACAATTTTACCCATATGGCCGTATGAAAATCTTGCTCAGGCTAATCTTGCAGGAGGAGAATCAACGGTACAAGCCACCTCTTTAGAACATTTCATTGACATTTTAAATCATAATCAAGCCATTCACCTTGATATTATGCCCTTACCTGAACAGCCTATTGTGCTTATCTCCATAGTGGAAATATTAAGCATGTATGAAAGTTTAATTGATTCAGGCAGTTATTTTTTAGAAGGTTAACTATCACTGGTTAGGCCTAGATATGTATTTGCTTGCAGTTGGATTGTATAACCAAATCGAATGGCTGTTACTGCTTTTTCCTCTCACGTTGATTGCGTTTTTAGCGATGGCTACTTTAATGATTGGAGAGCGTGTGACCAAGATTATCCTGAAACCTCAGCGTATCACTATTGTCATTAGCTTTGGATTTTGGCTAAAACGTCATGTACATTTTAAACGCTGGTAATTCCTTGGAAACTATCAACCTTCCTATGAAATGAATAGAGATCAAATCAATCCGCTTTTTGTCTTATTCGTGTTGAAACCGCGTTTGCTCGGCCATAGTCGTTACCGTTATTTTATGTGCTGTAATCAATCAAAAGTCTCATGGATAAACGCTGGACTTAATTATTGGACAAGCAATCCCATATCAATGGGCATCTTAAATAAGCCACCTGTCGATATGAAATAAGCCGCTTTTAAATTTAATAATGATTATATTTAATGAGGTAAAGCATGGTAACAATAACAACGCATATCTTTATCTTTCTCAGATATTCACTGATTCTTTCAATATTAAAATGCAGCTATTTCATTAATAAGTTCATACTTTAGAGAGCCATTATGGATACAGAACTGCTATAATAGTTTTTGATATTTTAAGCTCTGATAGTCTTTTGAGGCTGGTTTTTATATTTGTGTTATTGTCTGAAAAAAAGGAAGTTTTTATGGAAAACTACTATGAGATATTAGGTGTATCTCGCCATGCCTCAGTTGATGAAATTAAACAAGCCACTCAACATCACATCCAGCTCATTAAAACAGCTTATGCAACCTTATCAGATACTGAAAAACGTCAGGCTTATGAAGCAAATCCTGCTGAAATTGATTATTACGCATTATTAAATACTGATAGTTCTGCCACTTCAACCCGTTTAAAAGTCACCGCGCAAGAAAAACTGAATACGTTAAAATCAATGTATCAAGTATTGTCGAATCCTGAAAAGCGTGAAGCTTATGATGCAACAACTTTAAACAATGAATCACAATCGGATGATGTTGATTTATCTGGTTCGTCATCAGGAGAGGATAATCCATACGCCGCGCCTGATACGGTAATGACTGACATGTCGATTGATTCGGAATTCGAATTAGCGTCACGCTCATCTCGTTTTGGAGCTTATATCTTTGATATGATTATTTATATGATTCCAATTACGCTAACCATCATTGCTATTTTAGTGTTAGAGGATATGGTGCAGTTTGATTCCTTTGAAAGTGGTGAGGACCTTATCAGCTCGCCATTTGCACTGGCTTATTTTGGCTTTCTGGGTATTAGCATGATTGTGATTTTTATCCTAAACTTGGTGTACCTTTATCGTAATGGTCAGACGATTGGCAAGAGAGTACTCGGTATCAAAATTATACGTACAGACTACACCAGAGCGGGTTTAGCACGTATTATCTTTTTACGCTATTTTATTATGGGAATGATTGGGGGAATTCCTCTGATTGGACTCATTATCACGCTTGTCAACTATTTGATAATTTTTGGCAAACCCCGTCGTTGTTTACATGATTATATTGCAGATACTATCGTCGTAAAAGTGAAATAATTATTTCCCCAATCGATTTGTCTACAAATGCAACAGAATGAACCTGAATAATCTATTTCAATTAAAAACCAGTTGATTGGAATAACTATAAAAAATGTGTTGTTTATAAGGTAGGCTGCTTGCAAATCGCATCTTTCTCACAATGATGATTGATGCGATTTGCTTTAAATTTTATAAATACAGTTTATAATTAGGCACGGTTTTGAATTGCGCCACTTAACGCTAACATGCGTTTTGCTTCTTCAACATGTAAATTCTCCACCAAACGTCCATTGACCACAACAACACCTTTGCCTGCTTGCTGTGCCTTATCCCATGCTTGAATGACTTTTTCTGCATGTTTAATTTCAGCTTCACTGGGAGCAAATACTTGATTCGATGCCGCAATTTGTTTTGGATGAATTAAGGTTTTGCCATCAAATCCCATATCACGACCTTGGATACAGGCGGCTTCAAACCCTTCAGCATTTTCTAAATCTAAATACACTCCATCTACAATGTCTAAGCCATGGATACGAGCAGCCATCACGCACATACTTAACGGCACTAACATGCCAATACGGTCAGGCGTATGACGCACCCGCATTTCTTTCGCTAAATCAGATGTCCCCATCACAATGGTTTTTAAACGTGGGTGGCTGCCTGCAATCGATTCAATATTAAACATGCCTTGTGGAGTTTCAGCCATAATCCAGATTGGCAATTCTGCTGAGCCACCGTTTTCATCTAATAATTGGATGGCATCTAAAACTTGCTGTGCTTGGTCAACTTTAGGTAATAACACCCCATCAATCGGTAGTTTGGCAATGGCGGCAATATCATCTTTACCCCATTTAGTATCCAATCCATTTACGCGCACAATCACTTCTCTTTCCCCATAGCCACCTGCATTCACTGCTTGGGTAATTTGCTCACGCGCTTGTTGTTTGGCATCTGGGGAAACCGCATCTTCTAAATCAAAAATTAAACTATCAACAGCTAACGTTTTGGCTTTTTCCAACGCACGCGCATTTGAGCCCGGCATATATAACACAGAACGGCGCGGTTTTAATTGTTGCATTGATTTACTCCACTTCATTGATTAATTCATTTTATAAGGGGCAAAATCATAGCGGATTCACCCAATAAAATATAGTACAGTCATTTTATTTTAAGATGATATAGGAAGAGCCATTCTTGCTTTCAAGACATAATTGATTATACAAGGCTCAACATGTCGCCAACCATAGAATCCAAGGTAAGGAAAACAAGCTCAAAATGATTTGTACACTGATAATATTGGCCATTAGTTCAGCATCGCCGCCCATTTGTTTAGCCAAAATGTAAGATGATGTTGCGGTGGGTAAAGCGGAAAAAAGTAATGCAATTTGATAAATGTGGCATTCAAGCTGAAATAATAAATGAATACTGAATACGATGAGCGGAAAAATAACTAATTTAATGCTACTGGCAATCACAATATTAAAAAAGCTGCGTCTAAAATGATGCAATTCCAAGCCTGCGCCGACGGCCAATAAACCTAGCGGTAAAGTGGCTTGTCCTAGTAATTGAAAGCTTTGTTGCAATTCTTGAGGTAATTTTAACTGTAAGATATTTAAACCTATTCCAATCACACAGCCAATAATCAGTGGATTTTGTAACAACGTTTTACCGACATCACGCCAACAGACAGGGGTGTGACTTGCATAAAATTTTAATACCAGAACACAAAGCACATTCAGCAACGGAATCATACTTATCATTGCAATGGCGGCTAAAGCAACGCCTGTATCAGGCGACCAAATCGCTACTATTGCCAAACCGATATAACTGTTAAAACGCAAACCACCTTGAAATACTGAGGTAAAGGCTTTTGTGTCTGCTTTCCATAATGGGCTAAGTATAATTAAACTGATTGTGACTAAAGCAATAGTGGCTATCAAAGTTAAAGACAGTGCAACTAAACTACCGCTGTTAATACTGGTGCTTGATAATTTATGGATCAGCAATGCGGGAAAACAAACAAAATAAACCAGTTTTTCAAATCCATTCCAAACATCCAATTCTAAAAACTGTAGCTGTTTTAAAATATAGCCAAAGCTGATGAGTAAAAAGATAGGTACTAAAATAATACTTAAGTTTGACATTGGAATGAATACTTTTGTGGGGATGAATTATCAAGCAGACGGGATTTTATAGATCATTTTATTTTGATTATTAGGACTGGCAGCGATTGGAGGACTGCCAGCCCTAATATGTAACATTTAGTATAACTTTTACAGCAAACCTACCATGCTTCTATTAATTCTATCAAGTTGATATTTAAAACTATTCAGTACCAATAGTTAAACTAATATCACAATTTTCAGTGTATTTTTTACAATTTTCTAACGCCATCAATTGTGCATCTTGTCGGTACGTGCCTTGACCTGTACCAAAGCCATTATCGCCTTTGGCAAGCGCACCATAGGCATTTTTAAACCATAACTCAGCGACACATTCCGTTTCATCACTTTCAAGCAATTTGACGCACTCATCTAAAGCAACTTCCTCCGCCGCGTCACGAGAATCATAATCGGTTGCATAGCCATAGACACCTTCTTCTAATGAATAGGCAATTGCACCATATTTGTCATCTGCAAAACTGGCTTGGCCTGCAAGTAATAACATTGTCCCCGCTGTATAAATAACAGTTTGTTTAAGAAATGATTTCAACATGAGCATAACCTCTGTAGTGAGCTGTTAGAGTCTGTACTATAAACTGATTTAATTGATAAAAAAAGTAGATTTATTCCATGTGTTCCTTAAGTTTTGTCGGGTTCAGAAGAGGGATTTATAAACCCCATTATACAAATTTAGTGGAGAAAATATTGATTATCAAATATTCTCATTATCTATCCAATATGGTAAAGTTAAAAATATTTATTTTTTATTCTATTTTACAAAGAAATAAATTATATAAAAAATTGATTTGATAATTACTAATAGGAATATAACAATGTCTAACAATCAATTAATAGATTTAATTTTTACCTGAATTTAGGAACTCATGTTACAAAACTGCGTAAGATGAGGAATTCGCATGTTGATTTTTATTTACTTAAAGAGCTTTTCATCATGAAATCAAATATATATAATTCACATTCTATTCTTAGGATTGGCATATTAACCGCTCTTGGATTATTCCAAGCACACAGTGGCGTAAGTGCAGATGTGCTAACCGTAGCTCCCCCATTTGTTGAACAAGGTAATGGTTATTCAGTTGGTATTCGAGATGATGGTGTTATGGTTGTCTTTGGTGGAGCTGGTAGTTCGACATTTATTCCTAAAGCCTTGCCTAAAAATGCCGAACCCGTTAACTATCCAGACAATGTTTTTTTGATAGCTGTTGATGATGTTTTTATTAGTGATGATTATCATCGTGTACCTCGTATTCCTTTAAAAATGAAAGATGACGGCGGTGTTTCTATTGCTAAAATATCTTGGAATATCCCAGAACCTCAAATAGTGCTAGAAAATGAGTCTATTCAAACCGTAGGAAGAACATACAACGATGAATTTGCTTTTGCAATTAATGATGCAGGTGAGGCATTTTTCTGGAATAATAGCCTAACCCAGTCTCCTATCAAGCTAGATATCTCTGTTCCTGTAAAAGATATTGATATTTACAAGTACTCGGGAGCACTTACTCAGGGAGCAGCACTTACTCAAGACGGTGATGTTTTCATGTGGAATGACTTAGGAAATCCGCAACCAAAAAAAGTAGATTTTCCTAAATCTCCTGCTGTCATTAAAGAAATCCATGTAAGTGGCAATAGAGGAATTGCTTTAAGCGAGACAGGCGACTTGTTTGCTTGGCAAATAGGTACAGATATATCTACATATGCTGTTGAAATCACTTTCAATTCTGATCCTAATATCAAAAATATTACTAGTACTTATCATGGAAGTTCTTATTATAGTGGTGGTGTTGCTATAGCAGATAATGCGGTTTATGGATGGTCTGGTCCCGATTCTAGTGGGAGTTTCTCAACTCAAGAAATTCTTTCCGACAATTCTGCCATCAGAGATGTTATTCGTACTTATGCTGTAAACATGGTAGCAACTGACAATGCGCTTTATACGTGGGACAGCTCTGTTGGAAGTTTTTCAACTCAAGAAATTCTTTCGCAACCTGTTCAATACATCGTTGACCATGAGTACAGTCCGCTTGCACTAACAGATGATGGTGAAGTTTTCAAAATAAAAAAAGAAAGCAATAGTAGTAATTATAGTTTGATAAAAATAGAAGGACTGCCTACAAATATCAAAGCACTATCTTACGGAACTGCATTAACATCTGATGGCGATGTATATGTATATGCTTGGAATTCTGGTGATATGACCGTAACAAAAGTGCCTTTTGAACAGTCTGTAGTTTCTATTGCTACTGGCTCTTTTTCTCATACAATTGTTTTACTTGAAGATGGAATGATGTGTGGTTGGGGGAATAATGATTATGGTCAACTCGGTAATGATAACCCCAACTCAGTGCCAGCAACCAATCCTGTTTGTTTAGAGGATTTAACTGTTAAGTCTTCTTCTGTTAAGCCTTCTTCATGTGATGATGGTGTTGCAACCTATCTGACAGCAACGAAAGAACTCAGTTTCGATAAATTAGCAATGGAGTTGTATTCTCCATTGACAGATGAACCAACGGATAAATTTGCATTGTTTGCAACAAAAGAGGGCGCAAGTATCAAACTGCAAACTTATCCTGGTTTTCTAGATTTCAGTTTACCAACTAAGATCGATGTAGATTTTGTCGAAACCATTGACGACCGTAGTTGTTACCCAACTTACTTAGCCCAGCAAGAAACGCTTGTTTTTCCTAAAGTGATTGTGCCACTGGTTGGTGTAGATTGGCTTGGAATTTATGAGACAGATGCTATTGATTGTTATACTGCAACCATGGAAGAAGCGACAACTCAAAAAGTATTCCGCCTAATAGATGCAGCTCCTATCGACTGTGAAGAATAACGCATAATTGCTCGTTACTAAATTTTAATTTGCTCGGAAGAGGCTACAGAGCACGGGGTTTTGTATAATGCCAATAGTAAATCATACATGTCTTCTGCCCACTTTGAATCATTTTGCATCAAGTTTTTGGGTTCACGTAGCAAGTGCGCACCACGGAGTATATGTTGTGCATGGTCTACTTTAAAGTAAGATGACCAGCAGTCGTGTACCGAGCAAAATTGGTAGAAAACAGCATTATTTTTAAACTTTGTAGCCTTGGTTTAACCGAGAATCGTTACAATATGAAAATGATATTTTTTCCCAATCCATTGTTTTAAAAAGCATCAAACCTTAGGAAAACGGCTTATAGGCTATTTTTTACTAATCCCGTCGCGCAATAGCTGTGGTTTGGACTGTTTTCAAGTATACTTTCGAGCCACTGCCAACAATGTCTATATTGATTTATGCACTTCACTATTATTCAAAAAATACTCGGTTTCTTGCTGATTGCGTTTAGCTTAACGCTTGCACCTCCAATGCTGGTTTCAGTGATTTACCAAGATAAAGCCTTAGGTGCACTACTGGTTGCATTCTTCGTGATGTTTGGTTTAGGAATGATGTTTTGGTTTCCTGCCCGTCATTCTAAACAGGAACTGTATTTACGCGATGGCTTTATTATTACGGCGGTGTTCTGGAGTGTATTGGGTGTGGTGGGTGCGTTACCGTTTTTATTTTTAGACAATATTACGATTGCCAAAGCAGTTTTTGAATCCGTCTCAGGATTTACCACCACGGGTGCGACAGTGTTATCAGGCTTGGACGAGATGCCTAAGTCATTGCTCTATTATCGTCAGCAATTACAATGGCTTGGTGGTTTAGGGATTATTGTCTTGGCCGTGGCAATTTTACCTATGTTGGGTATTGGTGGAATGCAGTTATATCGTGCAGAAGCCCCCGGCCCAATGCGTGATGAAAAATTAACCCCACGTTTAGCACACACTGCAAAAGCCTTATTATTCATTTATAGCAGCTTAACGATTTCTTGTGCTTTGGCCTATTGGGCAGCGGGCATGACCTTATTTGATGCGATTTGTCACAGCTATACCACAGTGGCAACAGGTGGCTTTTCAACCCATGATGCTAGCTTAGGTTTTTATGACAATATATGGATTGAAGTGATTGCGATTTTCTTCATGATGATGGGTAGTCTCAATTTCTCGATTCACTTTATTGCATGGCGTAAACATGATTTAATGACATATCGCCATGATTTTCAAGGTATGGTATTTATTGGAATTGTGGCAGGTTTAATTGCAATTTCGATTGCTGTATTGATGTGGACAGGCGAATATTCTAACTTTTTCACCGCACTACGTTATGCTAGTTTTCAAGTGGTTTCGATTATCAGTAGTACAGGTTATTTAACTGATGAATTTCATCAATGGCCGTTGTTTTTACCCATATTGATTTTAGGCAGTGGCTTTATTGGGGGTTGTGTTGGTTCTACTACAGGTGGAATTCGAGTCGTCCGAATGATCTTATTGTATAAACAGGCCGCACGGGAAATCATGCGTTTAATTCATCCCAATGCGATTATCACGGTTAAAATTGGTCAACGTAAAGTATCAGATTCTGTGGCACAGGCAGTGTGGGGATTCAGCTTTTTATACATGGCCAGCTTTATTTTATTATCCCTGATGTTTATGGCAACGGGCGCAGATATGGTTACAGCATTTGCGGGCGTGGCTTCTACTTTGAATATGACAGGCCCTTCGTTAGGTACGGTGGCATTGACCTTTGAATCGGTGGAAAGTTCCGCAGGTTTATGGATATTAAGTTTTGCAATGTTGCTGGGACGTTTAGAAGTCTTCACTTTATTGGTCTTATTAACCCCTGCATTTTGGCGGCATTAATTCATCAATTCAGATACTTGGGACTATAGTCAATTTTGGTTTGAGGGACTGGCAGTCATTGATTTCAAAAATATTTGATATTT
Organism: Candidatus Albibeggiatoa sp. nov. BB20; assembly: GCA_016744725.1. Taxonomy (GTDB): domain Bacteria; phylum Pseudomonadota; class Gammaproteobacteria; order Beggiatoales; family Beggiatoaceae; genus Albibeggiatoa. The sequence goes on from JADGDW010000017.1 coordinate 25,992, forward strand.
AAAGCCTGTATCATTTTAAAGTAAAACAACTGTACAGTCATTGAAAGATCAGTAGTCCTATTGAATCGGTATGAACCTCAATTTAGCGTTGATATTGTTCAATAATTTGTCCAAAACTAATACTGGCATCGTTACAAGGTAAGTTGCGTGGAAAATACACTTCTATGTCTTGCTGCTCTAATAAACTGGTGACTTTTTCAGTTAAATAGCGATTTTGAAATACACCGCCACATAAGCCAACTTGATTAATCCGCCGCTCAGAAGTCACCCGGTTGACTTGTGATAAAATTCCATGAGCTAAGCTATTGTGAAAACAAGTTGCTTTGCGTGCGATAGAAATTTGTCCATCTAATAAATAATTCAATAATGGCGACCAGTCCATTTCCCACAAACCTTGCGCATTGTGAGTTACGGGTAAAGCAATAAATTCTTCATCATCTTCACATAAGGCTTCCAGCCACATGCCTGCTTGTCCTTCAAAACTGGCGGATTCCATTAAGCCAATCAAAGCCACCACTGCATCAAATAAGCGTCCAATCGCGGTGGTTTGTAAACAATTAATATTTCTTTCCCATGCTTGACGTAAAAAAGCCAGCTCGGTTTTACTGATAAATAATTTAACCATTTCAAATAATTGAGTATCATTTAATCCCAAGGCAAATCCCAAACCTAAAGCACTGCGCCAAATTTCCCTCACAACCTTATCACCACCAATCAAAGGGAATGAGCGCAAATGTCCCACCCGCTGCCAATTTCCCGCTTCACCGTACAAGGTTTCACCACCCCATAATTCTTGATTATCACCAATGCCAATACCATCCCAAGTAAAAACCAGCCAATGTTTCTTATCATAAAATTCACCTGCTAAAGCTGAAGCATGGGCATGATGATGCAACACTGTTTTGACGGGCAATCCCGTTCCACGCGCCCAACGACTGCTTGCATAATCAGGATGTGAATCACATACAATCTGTTTAGCTTCGATACTGTATAAATTTTGTACATCTTCAATCGCTTGCTGAAATACATCTAAACTACGCGGCGTGGCTAAATCACCAATATGTGGTGACATGACGATACGATTACCCCATGCTAAAGCAATGGTATTTTTAAGATGTGCGCCCACAGCTAAAGTCGGTTGTGAAAGGCTAAAAGGTAATTCAAATTCAAACGGAGTGAGGCCACGACCTAAACGAATCGGACGACATTGATCTGCAATGGTTTTGAATACTGAATCATCAGCAGGTCGAACAATCGGGCGATTATGATGTAAATAGGCTTGAGCGACATGATGCAAACGGGCTTCAACATCAGCATTATGAGTTAATACAGGTTCACCACTAATATTGGCTGAAGTGACTACCAAAGGACGTTTAAAATCATTGAGTAGCAAATGGTGTAGCGGACTATAAGGCAACATCACACCTAGCTCATTCAAATGTGGTGCAATCAATGGCGATAAGTTATAACTGTCTGCTTTGGCTGCTAAAATAATCGGGCGAGCTGGGCTGTGTAAGCGTTGCAACTCTTCGTTGGTTAAAGTTACTTGTTGGGTTAAATCATAATCGGCTGCAAACATGATTGCTAATGGTTTATGAGAACGCGGCTTTTGTAAACGTAAATATTCAATGGCTTTATCTTGGGTTGCATCACAAATAAGATGATAGCCACCAATGCCTTTAACCGCAATCACTTGTCCTGCTTCTAATGCTTGCTGCATTTCAATCAATGCTTGTTCGGTATCTTCTATTAATTGATCTGATTGTTTAAATTGTAATTGCGGGCCACAGATAGGACAGGCCAATGGTTGTGCATGAAAGCGGCGATCTAAAGGGTTTGAATATTCAGTTTTGCATTGTGGACATAATTCAAATTTGGCCATACTGGTATTAGGACGGTCATAAGGCAAACGATGAATAATGGTGTAACGTGTACCACATTGAGTGCAATTGATGAACGGATAGCGATAACGATGATTTTGAGGGTCATTTAATTCACGTAAACAATCATTGCAGGTAAAATAATCGGGTGGTACATGAATTTGTTTTTCTTGACGTTCTTCGCTGGCTAAAATGCTGAATACGTCAAAATGATCTGTTTCAATCGCGGTTCGAACCAATACTTTTGGATTGGCAATCTGCGGTACTTGTTTCAATAAGTTTTGGTCAAATAAATCTAAATTCGCTGCTTCACCTTGCACATGAACTTCAACTTGTCCTGCAACATTTTTCACCCAACCTGTTAACTGGTGTTGCGTTGCCAAACGATAAATGTAAGGGCGAAATCCAACCCCTTGCACTTGGCCTTTGATGAGATAGTGAAATGCTTGCGTCATTGAACAGGTTCTATTGTTTTTATAATCTGATTGTTTTAGTTTATATTATTCGAGTCAGTTTTGAATGTAAATTTGAAATTTGGTACAAATAGAAGCTTGATTAAATACAGAAGGTTTAATAGGTAATTATTTGTTTTTATAATATTCTTGCAGATTTATAGAACTGCCAATCCTTCAAGGACTGGCATGTTACTTTATATAGTCAATTTCGTTTTGGGTATTAGGACTGGCAGTCCTGTATCATCTTAGAATAAAACGATTATATAAAAATACTGTTTAAGCATATCAATTTAATGACGCAACCATAATTGTAATAATTGGCCAATCAACTCGCCCATATATTTCAGCAAATCGGTAGACATGCCTGAGTGGAATCGGGAAACTTCTAAGCTGCCCATTGCTAAAACCCCTCTTGCTTTTGGTGTGCCCAAGGGAATTAACACCGCTGAAGTGATATTTTGTTCGGCAAATAGATAGTCTTTCTGAGCTACATCTAATTGCCCGCAAAGTGTCTGATGGCCACTTAATATGGTTTCAAATAATTGAAATATCTGTGCATCATACTCAACAAATTCTGCTCGCTGTTGATTTTCACTCATTTCAAACAAACGCACTGTAATGGCATCGGTTTTAAACTCAGTCTGCAAAGTGTCGTACAGTAAATCAAAAAATTCTTCGACAGAATTAGCTTGTGCAAGCGATAAAATAATCCATTGAATGCGCTGATTTAAAGCATCATTTTGTTTTGCAATATTCACCAATTCGCTAAATTGATGTTGCAAACGTTGATTCTCCTCTCGCAATACCGCAAGTTGACGTTCAACTAATGAAATAGCTTCACCACGTTCATGTGGAATTTCCATCACTGCAAGTAAATCAGCGTGCCTATTAAAAAATTTGGGATGTTGATGTAAATAGCTTTCAACATCTTCTTCGCTAATCATGACCATAAGTTGATTGTTCCTTCAAAAACATGTACCGCTGCACCTGTCATCAGCACACTGTCTTGCTCGCTGCCTGTCCAGTGAATATACAAATCACCACCTGTTAAATGCACTGTGACCCCAACATCCAGTTGTTGCCACAATTGACCAATCACCACCGCTGCACAAGCTCCTGTACCACAAGCTAAAGTCTCACCCACTCCACGTTCAAACACCCGTAATTTGATCTCATTGGCATTCCATTTTTGCATAAAGCCAACATTAACCCGTTGTGGAAATTGGCAGTGTGATTCAATTTGTACTCCAATTTCAGCAACAGGTGCGGCTTCAATATCCTCGACTTGCAATACCGCATGAGGATTACCCATCGAAACAACACCCATTTGATATATGGAATCATTGAGCTTCAGCGCATAGCTGTCCATTTGATTGTCTGCTAAAAATGGAATGGTATCAGGTTTGAAGCGTGGTTTTCCCATATCAACAGTAATATTGCCATCAGCTTCAATCCGTGGATAAATAATACCCGATGCGGTCTCAACCGAAATGTCAGTTTTATCAGTTAAGCCTTTATCTTTAACAAATTTGGCAAAGCAACGTGCTCCGTTGCCACATTGAGCCACTTCACCACCATCAGCATTGAAAATTCGGTAACGAAAATCAGCTTGCTTGGACGTTTCCACAAATAGGAGCTGGTCACAACCAATCCCAAAGTGTCGATTACTGAGCTGTTGGATTTGTTGGGGTGTTAAATCTATGGTTTGGTTTATGGCATCAATGACAATGAAATCATTACCTAAACCGTGCATTTTACTGAATTGGATTTGCATGATAGGTGTTATTCGTTTGGTTTAGAGATGATTTTACTAGAAAATGAATAAAGAGAGAATTTTTAAATGTTGTAGTAGATCACATCGTCTTGATAACTTATGTTATGTCTCGTTCAAATGATATTCATTGGAATGCAGCTTGCTTAGGGTGGATAAGCATAGCGTCATCCACCAAAACGACACCTAATAATTCAGTGTGGTGCAATTTTCCGAGATAGCTTATGAAAGCAAGATTAGGTATTACAGAACAACCAAATTTAAGTTTCTCTAACCCATCTCAAATCACCCAATTTAACACGAAATAATTCACATATTTTATCAATGAGAATTTCAGGATTTATTTCATTCCAGCGCATTTCAACAATTACTCCCACATCCTTGCTATTTTCTTCCATAAACCCTCTTAAATAAACGTCATGATTATCAATCCTAACAAAGCATGAATAACATATACCCAATCAACGCTCAGCATACTCGTCAAAAGATAAACCCAAAAGCTCTTTAACCTCTAGAACAGAAAATGGAAGTTCAAATAAAGTAAGAGAATCTCTTACTTCATTATTCTTCCAGTCTTCTAATGTAATTTGATATGCCTTCATGATTACTGCACAACATACTCAAGAGAATTAATAATCTTAGCTTGCGTAAAGTAGAGTAGATAAACGTAGCATCATTCACCAAAATTATAATAATTTATAGTGAGTTTGAGTTGTTGAAGACAGTTAAGCATTTTAGAGAAGAATCTTAGGAATGGAAAATCTTAAAAACAATTGATAAATCTGGCAAATACAGAATATCTACCAGATTTAATCAGATATGGCAAAAATATCACACTGTAGGATCAATAATCTTACTTGATGCTAGCGTAATACTCTTTTAATACTGATAATACTTCAGGACGACTAAATTCAGGTGGAACTTCTTCGTCATTGGACAATAATTCACGTAAGCGTGTACCAGATAACATTAAACGATCTTCTGCTTTATGTGGGCAAGTTTTCATTGAAGACATGCCGCCACACTTGTAGCACCAGAATGTCCAATCTAATTTCAATGGTTTAATCACTAAAGCATCATCAGCGATTTCATCGAAAACATTGTGTGCATCGAAAGGCCCGTAATATTTGCCAACACCCGCATGGTCACGACCAACGATTAAGTGTGAGCAACCATAGTTTTGACGGAATAAAGCATGTAATAAGGCTTCACGAGGGCCTGCATAACGCATGTCTAACGGATAACCCGCTTGGAACACAGTATCTTTAACAAAATGATTTTCAATTAAACCGCCAATCGCTTTAGTACGCACATCAGCTGGAATATCACCCGGTTTCAATTTACCCAATAATGAGTGAATTAATACGCCATCACATACTTCAATCGCGACTTTAACTAAATATTCATGCGAACGGTGCATTGGATTACGAGTTTGGAATGCTGCCACTGTTGACCAGCCATTTTTCTCAAAAATTGCACGGGTTTCAGCAGGAGTTAAGAACAAACCTTCGTATTTAGTTGGGAAGTCGCCTTGTGAGAATACTTTAACGCTACCCGCTAAATTCACATCACCTTGTTCCATCACCATTTTGACACCCGGATGCGCGTCATCTGTAGTTTTGAATACTTGCTGGCATTCGTGGGCTTTATCAATGCTGTATTTTTCAGTTAAGCTTAATATACCCATGATTTCATCATCTTCAGAGCTGATTAAAGCCACATCTTGGCCTTTGCTCAAACCGCCAGCTGTTGCTTGGTCAGTTGATAATGTGATTGGAATCGGGAAAAATACACCATTCGCCATAGTGTAGTTGTCACATACACCTTGCCAGTCCGCTTTGTTCATGAATCCATCTAACGGTGTAAAACCACCTATTCCCAACATAATCAAGTCGCCCATTTCACGCGAGCTTAATTTTAATTTAGGAAGGTCTGCAGCGCGGGCTAATTCTGCTTTTAATTCTTCGCCTTGTAATAATAAAGGCTTAAGTGCGCCACCACCATGAGGAGGTACTAATTTAGACATTTCATTCTCTCCGTGCTCAGTCAGTAAGGGATCAGTTTAACAAAAGACTGAAAAGATAGTCGGTTGTTTTACATTGTAATCCATTATACTTTTTTATGATGATATAAACAAATTTAATATAAATTAAAGAATTTCGGCTATCTGTTGGTTGCATATTGCCCACAATTTATCCAAATCAACGGCTTGTTCTGAGGGTAATGGACGGGTTGACCAAGCATATAGAAGCTTAAGACTGTTATCACTGCGTGTAGCTAAATTGGTGGTGATAATGGTGGCTTTGACACTGCGACGGGAAATTTTGACTTGTTGCCCAGATGAGAATTGACGCTGATGATTAATATTGCGCAAAGTTAAAATCGCCATACCCAAGGCCCACAAACAAAAACGCCGTATCCCTGTTTCATGTTTTGGAATTAACAAAGTGTAACGTAAACCGTTATGTATATGGGTTCGTGCTACTGCGATTAAATGCCCCAAACCTGCAGCGAATTCGCTACTATGCTGTTGAGCGGATAAATCATGTAAATCAAATCCATATTGCTGAAAAACATCCTGTGGCAACCAGCATGCACCGCGTTGTAAATCATCCCAAATATCTTTTAGAATATTGGTCATTTGCAAAGCTTGTCCCACAGAAATCGCAAGCTTCTTCAATTCAGGCTCGTGTTTGGCAATTTCAGGCGAGTAATCACAAAAAATATGGGTAAGCATTTCACCAACCACGCCTGCAACATAGTAGCAATATAAATTCATGCTATTTAAATCGGCCAAACCTGCTGGACTGCTATTTTGCTGAAATTCAGCCATGCCTTTTGCCATGATGCGCACACAACGTAGTAAGGCTGCTTGTTGTCGTGGATTAAACCGATGCGTCAAGGTGATGACTTTATCTGTGTTTTGAATTAAATCTTTTTCAGCATCGATTGTACTATCAGATAATAAGGGATGTAGAGCTTGGCTAAATTGTTGCGCATCAGTCTCCCCTGCAACCACTTGCACAAATTTCTGGGAAAAATCTTGTTTTTGCTGTGCGTTTAATACGGGCTCATCTTCAATTGTATCGGCAATTCGGCATAGTAAATAACCATTGCTGACCACTTTGCATAATTCGGGCGGTAATTGGGGAATTGTGAGGGCAAAAGTGCGGGACACACCTTGTAAAATATGGGTTTGATAGGATTCTTCTGCTGAAATAGTCATAAACAGTTATCAATTAACAATGATCAATAAGCAATTATCAATCAACAAGTGCGAGTTAGCAATGTGCAATTGTAGCTAATCGCCAATCAATATGAAAATTCTAGCAGTCTTATTACTTTGCATTCACACTACAACGTCGTAAAATACTTTCCCTTATATTCAACGCTGTGATGGAACATGGAACATTTAGATACCACAGAATCAATTATCTTTTATATCTTTGTGATTTTCGCAGGCTCATCGGTATTAGCAACAATTGCGCTATATGCCCGTCAAGCACTGCTTATTGCCTATATTGTAATGGGTGTTATGGTTGGGCCTCATGCTCTTGGTGTTATCAAGGATACCAGCCTTGTTTCATCGATTGCGGATATTGGGATTATTTTCCTGCTGTTTTTACTAGGACTCAGTTTGCAACCTCAAGATTTAATCCACATGTTGCGCAAAACCACGGTTGTCACCTTAATCAGTTCGATTACGTTTGCATTGGTTGGCGCAGGCTGCATGTATAGTTTTGGGTTTAATATTCAAGACAGTGTGATTATCGGCATCAGTTTGATGTTTTCCAGTACGATTATTGGTTTAAAGCTATTACCAACCACAGTTTTACACCATAAACATGCAGGCGAAATTATTGTAAGTATTCTATTATTACAAGATTTAATCGCCATCACTGCATTGTTGATATTGCGGGGTTTAAGTCAGGAAAATGGAAATTTAGGCTGGAATATCTTTTTAATGAGTTTAAATCTGCCATTATTAACATTATTTGCTTTGGGTTTCGCCAGTTACGTGTTATTCCCATTGATTCGCAAATTTGACAAAATTCAAGAATACATTTTTTTGATGACGATAGGCTGGTGTTTAGCTATGGCTGAAATGGGTATGGTGATGGGCTTATCGCATGAGTTAGGCGCATTCTTAGGCGGTGTTGCAATGGCCAGCAGTCCGATGACTCGCTTTATTGCCGAAAGTTTAAAACCGCTGCGTGATTTCTTTTTAATTATGTTTTTCTTCACCTTAGGTGCAAAATTAGATTTAGCTATTTTATACACAGTTATCGTACCTGCATTTGTACTAGCCAGCTTGATGCTGTCACTCAAGCCATTTTTATTCCGTGCCTTATTAGTCAATTTAGGCGAGCAAAATTCACTATCTTTGGAAATGGGTGTACGTTTAGGTCAAATTAGTGAGTTCGCATTGTTAATCGCCATGGTTGCATTTAATGCTGCATTAATTTCTGAGGCCGCATCGTATGTGATTCAAGCTGCTACGATTATTTCGTTTATGGCATCCTCTTATTATATTGTGATGTATTACCCCACACCGATTGCTACTTCTGATCGTCTGCGTCGAGATTAAGTATATAAAGCTGAGCTAAACATTGTTGTTTTCATATGGATTGCTAGGATGGTTAATTTGCTAAAGATTGACCATTCCAAGGACTGGAAATTTAGTTGATTCAAGGACTGGCAATCCTAAACTGGAAACATATTTAATGCTTGTTTCTAAAGGTGCAAAACCTCGCGTCACGATGACAAAACGGGCTATTATCATATTTGGTTCTAGGACTCATTACCCTACAACATTTTAGATTGAAAGAGATTTTATTATGGATTGGACTCCACATGTTACTGTTGCTGCAGTTATTTGTGAAAATGCACGGTTTTTGTTAATTGAAGAGCAAAGTGATGGCGAGATTGTATTAAATCAGCCTGCAGGCCATTGGGAACAAAATGAGACCTTAGCCGAAGCAACCCGCCGTGAGGTTTTAGAGGAATCTGCATGGCATTTTGAACCCAGTGCAATTACAGGGATTTACACTCATACGGGCGTTAATCAAATCACCTATTTGCGCATTACTTTTACAGGTCAGCATAGCCAATTTGATGCACAGCGAAAGTTAGATACGGGTATTTTAAGAACGGTGTGGCTCACTCGGGAACAAGTAGCGCAGGCTAATAATTTACGTAGTCCGATGGTTTTGCAATGTATTGATGACTATTTACATAAAACCCATTATTCATTGGATTTAATACAATCTATGTAAAATAGAGTTTTTAGTATCTGATTGTTTTAGAAAAATTTATTTAGATTCAAAGTCTTTCTAAGACAATCTTGAGTAAAAATATTTTTATATCATAACTCAAGTTACAATATCTTAGCCAACTTTTTGGAATAAATGTAATTTGTTGATTTTATTAATAGGAAGCTTAGGAAGACAAAGCCTGTTAAGTGACTAAGCAAGCAATAATTAAAAGAGGAATTTTGCAGAGGCATACCACCATAAATCCCAATATTTATAGTGATAAAGCTCGCTGATTAGTTAACCCAGATTTGATTAAACTATATGGCGAAATATTTTAAATATTAAGTTAATACAATATCATACTGTTCTTGCGTGTAGGATGTTTCAGGCTGAAAACGAATAGGACGGGTAATGAAATCAGCTAATTCTGCAACAGTTGTAGATTCATCATCCAGAATTAAATCAACCACATCAGTAGATGCTAATACCAAAAAGCCATTCGATTCAAATTGACGAGCTTCGCGTAAAATCTCTCTAAAAATTTCATACGCAGCGGTTTCTGTGGTTTTAATTGTGCCACGCCCACAGCAAGTAGGACAAGGTTCACATAACACGTGTTCTAAGCTTTCTCGGGTACGCTTGCGTGTCATTTGCACCAATCCCAGAGAAGACACATCACTGATATGACTTTTAGTGTGATCTTTTTCCAATGACTTTTCTAATACACGCAGTACTTGGCGTTTATGCTCACTATCAATCATATCAATGAAATCAATGATAATAATCCCGCCTAAATTGCGCAATCGCAGCTGGCGGGCAATGGCTTGAGCGGCCTCTAAATTGGTTTTAAAAATAGTTTCTTCTAAAT
>JADGDW010000018.1:0-28571 GCA_016744725.1 Candidatus Albibeggiatoa sp. nov. BB20
TGTCTGTTAAGCTGCTTGTATATCCCATTTTTTCTCAATCCAATCTTACTTTTCTTTTCAGTTTAACACTTTATTAAAGATGTCAAATGGGTTCTATAATGCTTATCATCATGAGCTAATTGAATGATTCATATAAAAATATATTTTTTGCAGAAATATCATCTTGTAAGGTTTGTAATTTTTGGATGGTTTCAGCTGTCATACTTTTTATTTTGGTTACATCCGTTATTTGATTACAATGATAAGGGAGGATTACCGAGCATTTTGTTGATAAAGATGCCAACAGTCTGTGCACGTATTTTCCGAAAATTAGCTACTTGACGGACAAATGTTGTCCAAGAAATTCGCCAACAATTTCTATTGTTATTACCTCACTGTTACTTAGTTCAAGAGGAAATCCACGCCGTCTTAACCGTGGTAATTCCAAAGCCTTTATAATCTCTTCAGGCAAGCAGAATGCTGCAATGATAAATTCTCCTTCAGGCATCATTACTTTTCTCAAAATCCATCAATCTTAAAAATCCTGATTCAGACAACATTCTGCAATCTTAATTTATACCCTGTCACCTCAATCAATTCTCGCGCAATTTTTTTATGTTCTGCTGCTTGTTTTTCATTGTGCATGGCTAATTAATAATTGAAATGTGCCAATCCACTGCATACAGTTTCATCTGCTTGTTGTGGTTGATTTTATGGCTTATCAATCATTAGGCAAGTTAACACATAACGCTTAAGTAAGAATTTCTGCACCTTACCACAAGAATAATTGAAATTAAATTTTTAAAGTTTTAAATTAATAAATCCAATATCAAAAATTGTGAGATAAATATGTTTAATACAGATCAACCTATAAGTTCTGAAAACGAAGATTTGCTTGGTAGGCATTCGTTTGCAAAATACCTTGCCAAAGCCATTTTAAGTTATAAGCAAAAAGACAGTCTTTCTATCGGATTATGTGGTGAATGGGGAGCTGGTAAAACTTCGATTATTAATATGACTTTAGAAGAAGTTAGGGGCGGTAAATCAAAGACAGAACAACCACCTATTATTATAGAGTTTAATCCTTGGAATTTTTCCGAGCAAAATCAGTTGATGCAACAATTTTTTAATGAACTTTCATCAGCTTTAAATAGGAAAGATAATGCAGGAAAATACATAAAAATAGGGAACACCATTCAAAAATATGCTCGATTTTTTGAGCCATTTTCTTATATTCCTGTTTTATCAGAAATTGGTAATGCAGCAAAAGCTATTAAAAATGTTGGTATGGCTGCTGTTAAAGCTGGAGAAAAAGAGACTAAAAATCTCAGTACAGTTAAAAAAGAGCTGAATGGACTTTTAGAAGAAATCGATACAAAACTGATTATCGTCATAGATGATATTGATAGATTAAACAATACTGAAATCAGACAAATATTCCAACTTGTAAAGTCATTGGCAGATTTTAAAAATACAGTTTATTTACTGCCCTTTGATAAAAAAGTAGTTGCAAATGCTTTAGAAATAGACTCCTATTCAGGAAATGATTATTTAGAGAAAATTATCCAAGCCCCTTTTGATATTCCTCAAATATCTAAAAAGGATGTAGATCAGTTGCTTTTTTCAGAGTTAAAAACTCTTATGGATTTGACTGACAAGCAAAAGGAACAAATTTACTATGATATTTATCACTACGGTATGAGGTACTTATTTAATAATCTTAGAGATGTTAAACGTTATATCAATATATTAAGCTTCAATTGGGGTTTGGTAAAAGATGAGGTTAAACCAAGTGATTTTTTAGTAATAACTGCTATACAAGTCTTTATTCCAGACTTATACAATGATATTAAAAACAACAAATATTTATTTACAGGTGTATCAGACAATTCTGAAAAAATACAAAAGAGTGAAGATGCTGAAATTAAGGAAATTTTGGAACAAATACAGGTAAAAGGATTACCATTTAAGGCATTAGAACATTTCATGCAAGAGCTTTTTCCAAAGCTTAAAACTGATGTTAGGTATACAAGTCGCAACCTTAATAATTGGCGCAAGGAGCTTAGAATTTGTAGCCCTGATATTATTGATACCTACTTTAAGCTATCTACACTTAGTGATGAAATATCTCATAAAAAGATGCAGTATGTTTTATCTAAAGGAAATAGTGCAGAGGCATTTAAAACCGAATTACTGAAATTAAGCAAAAATCATCAAATTGCTCATTTCTTACTTAGAATGAATGATTATACCGAAAAAGACATTCCCGAAGAAAATATTGCACCAATTTTAAGTGCATTAATGGAAATTGGAGATACACTCATCCCAGATAGTGATTATAGAGATATATTAGAAATATTTCTTCAATTACTTAAGCGGATTCAAGATACTGATGCACGCTTTAGCATATTGCTTAACGCCATAAATAATGCGACAGAAACACTGCATACAATTGTTAAAGTAGTTCATTATCAATATAAAAATAAAGACTCCTCTGAAAATCTCGTTGTAACATCCAAACAACTCAAAGAATTGGTTGATATAACATCAAAAAGAATTGGGGAATGGGCTGATAATGGACAGTTAGAAAAAGTTGAATATCCCAAAATTTTATCTATCTTAGAATGTTGGGCTGATTGGAGTCCTAAACTTACAAAACAGTTTACCGAAACACTAATTAAAGATGATGAGGAGCTGATTAAACTTATAACTTTACATGATTTAACTTTACATGATTACGATGCAAATATTAAAAAATATGATATTAGTTATAGATATATTGAGCATATTGCCTGTATTAAGGAAATCATAGATCGACTTCAAAAAATTAAAAAAGAACCACTATTGTTATATAATAAACTAGAAGAAGAACAACAATTTGCTATTGTTGCCTTTCTTAAAATTCACAAAAAAATGAAAGAGTCTAACTCTAAAGTGGAATAATTATATAAGGAGTGCATATTTGAGACATAAACATTGCACTCCCTCAGCCATTTTTATATAGGTCTACGCTGGCGTTCGTATAAGAATTTCAACACCTCGCCACGATAGTGATTGTAATCCTTGTCTTCTGCCAAAGCTAAACGGTCTCTAGGACGTTCTAATTTCACAGGCATCACTTCGCCGACCGTCGCCTCAGGGCCATTAGTCATCATCACGATGTAATCCGACAATAAAACTGCCTCATCCACATCATGAGTAATCATAATTACCGTATTGCCTAAATCCGCATGAATTTCCATTACCGAATCTTGCAAATGCGCTCGCGTCAACGCATCCAGTGCACCAAACGGCTCATCCATTAACAGCACTTCTGGTTGCATCGCCAAGGCACGGGCAATCCCGACACGCTGTTTCATCCCGCCAGAAATCTCATCAGGACGCTTGTCCATCGCGTGATCCATGTGAACCAATTTTAAATTATGCTCAATCCAATCCTTTAGTTCGCCTTTGGATTTTTTGCCTTTAAATACCGTATTGACTGCTAATTCCACATTCTGATATGAAGTCAACCAAGGCAATAATGAATGATTTTGAAATACCACTGCACGCTCAGGGCCCGGTTCATTGACCTCTTTATTATTGAGCAATACGCCGCCTGTTGTCGCTTGATATAAACCTGCGACAATATTGAGTACCGTGGATTTACCGCAACCTGAGTGACCAATTAATGAGATGAATTCACCTTTATTAATTTTTAAATTCACATCATCTAAGGCTTTAAATGGGCCGTTAGGGGTTGGAAACTCAATGGAAACGTTACTTAATTCTAAATGGGGTTGATTCATTGTGTTGTCCTTTACCTAACGTAATGCCACGCTTTTATCCCAAGAAATACGACTTTGTATCAATAAAATCGCGCGGTCGAGTAGAAAACCAATCAGACCAATGTGCAGCACTGCAACAATGATTCTACCCAATGAGTCAGAACTACCATTCTGGAATTCATCCCATACAAATTTGCCTAATCCCGGATTTTGCGCCAACATTTCAGCCGCAATCAATACCATCCACGCGATACCCATGGATAAACGTAAACCTGTGAAAATCATCGGAATCGCCGAAGGCAACACAATCATACGAATATGCGTAAACCAACCTAAACGTAATACTTTGCTGACATTAATAAGGTCTTTGCTGATATTGGTCACGCCAACTGAAGTATTAATCAGCGTCGGCCATAAACAGCACAAGGTGACAGTCACAGCGGAAACAATAAATGATTTTGAAAACATCGGGTCTTTAGAGACATACGCGGCACTGACAATCATGGTCACAATCGGTAGCCATGCCAAGGGGGAAACAGGTTTAAAGAGTTGTACCAGCGGGTTAATCGCTGCATGTAAGGTTTGGCTTAATCCCGTCATTATTCCTATGGGAATGGCAATCACCGAGGCTAATATAAACCCCACCATCACGGTGAAAAGACTGGTCCATATTTGGTCAAAAAAAGTCGGTTTACCTGTGTAATTTCTCGTTTTGATTTTAGCATCAGGGTTTTTAGCTAATTTTTTTTCATTGCGAATCTGTTGGCGTTCATAAAAGGCTTCTGCTTTGGTACGTTCTTCTTTATGTTCAACAATGAGATTGGTAAATTGATGATAGACTTGTACAGGAGTTGGTATCGCGCCTAATGAAGTCACAACTTGTGGTGCAAGTAAATGCCATAAGAGTAAAAAACTGAGTATGCCTAAGCTGGGCACAATGAAGTTATTGGCTAGCCCTGCTAAGTTAATCTGGGTCATCATTTTCATAGGAATATCCTGAATGAGGTGATTTTAGACAATGTAGGGTGGAATAACGCAGCCTTTTCCACCAAAGATACCAGCATAATTAAATAGTTGGCTTGAGAAAGGTGGAATACGGTGCATAATAATTAACACATTGCTCGTTCCCAAACAAAGTTTGGGAGTTAGAGTATTCCACCCTACATATCATTGATGAGTCATTTACAGCTTAGTATTGCCTTTTAAACCAATCTCAAATTGTTCAAGATATTCATTCGGTTTTGTACCATCAAAAGTAATGTCATCAATAAAGTCAGTTTGTGGTGTACGGAAACCTGTCTCAGTATCAAACTTAGGGAAATCAACCGCTTTCATCACCCCTTCATCAATTAAAGATTGTGCTGCTTTCGCATAAATGTCTGGACGATAGACTTTTTTAGCCGTATCCATATACCAGCTATTTGGTTTTGCATCAGGGATTTGACCCCAGCGACGCATTTGAGTTAAATACCAAACCGCATCAGAATAGTATGGATAAGTAGCGAAATAACGGAAGAATACATTAAAATCAGGGACTTCACGTTTATCACCTTTTTCATATTCAAACGTACCCGTCATTGAGTTTGCAATCACTTCTTCATCCGCACCCACATAAGTTGATTTAGATAAAATTTTCACTGCCGCTTTACGATTGGCGTTGTTGTCTTCATCTAACCAATAGGCTGCACGAATCATCGCACGCACCACACGAATATGGGTATTAGGATTTTCTTCAGCCCATTCATTACTTACGCCGAATACTTTTTCAGGATTGTTTTTCCAGATTTCATAATCGGTAATCACAGGCACACCAATCCCTTTGAATACCGCTTGTTGATTCCAAGGCTCACCAACGCAATAACCGAAAATGGTACGCGCTTCCATGGTTGATGGCATTTGTGGTGGAGGAGTCACAGATAATAAAACATCGGCATCGATTTGACCGCTGGTGTCGCCTTTATGTGGTGCGTAATAACCGGGGTGTAAACCGCCCGCCGCTAACCAGTAACGCAATTCATAGTTATGGGTGGAAACGGGGAACACCATACCCATTTTGAACGCTTCACCTGCATCTTTGAAAGATTCAACCACAGGTTTTAACGAGTCAGCTTTGATCGGGTGTATAGGTTTGCCGTCTTTGTCTTTTTCCACATATTGTTGCATTTCTTCCCAAATTTCATTGGATACGGTGATGCCGTTGCCGTTTAAATCCATGCTGAATGCGGTGATGATGTGGGCTTGTGTGCCGAAACCAATAGTCGCGCCTAAGGGTTGACCTGCTAACATGTGTGCGCCGTCAAGCTGCCCGTCAATCACGCCGTCAAGTAAGACTTTCCAGTTGGCTTGTGCTTCTAAAGTGACGTAAAGTCCTTCATCTTCGAAATAGCCTTTTTCATAAGCAATCGCCAAAGGGGCCATGTCTGTGAGTTTGATAAAACCGAATTTTAAATCTTCTTTTTCAGGTTCACCAACTTCTGCCAAAACTGAAAAGCTGCTTAAACCCACTGCGGCCATCGCAGCTAATAGGGTTGTTTTTAAAAAACGTCTGCGTTTCAGCATGAATATTCTCCTAATGAATAAATTAAAATACACTTCGATGAATTCTGTACACTTCTAAAAATCAAATACTTTTTAAATCGTTACCAAGCTATATGGCTTAATCATGAGACAAATGAGGTAAAAGATATGTAAATCGCAAATAAGAGAACAAACACTTCAGAAACAAACAATGTTAATGAATAAAAGTCTCTTGCGTCATCAATATTGGTAAGAATTTTCTTAAGTTTCATAGCATATTGTCTCAATGGATTTATTCGTAATGACTCCACATCCGATATACTTTGATTATTTTTTCCTGTTCAAAAACTTCATACACTAAACGATGTTGCTTATTAATACGGCGACTGATTAAACCTTGCATATCCCCTTTTAAAAATTCATACGCTGGTGGATATTGCAATGGGTCAATAATAATTAAGTCTAGCAATGCTTTAGCTTTATTTTGTAAGCCACTAGAAGCTAGCTTTCTCGCATCTTTTTGCGCTTGAGACATGAAAATAAGCTGATACATTACCAATCCAATTTATCCAATGTCACACCGTTTTCAATTGGCTCAGCTCGTGCTTGTTGGATGCTTTGCACCATGCCGTCAATGCTTCGCAAATACTCATCATCACTAATATATTCAGACTGTTCTAAAATCTTAATTTCATCGGCTGAAAAATGATTAAGTAACCATACCAGTTTGTCGCTAATTTCATCATCAACTTTCAAAGTGATTGTTTGCATGTCAGTTTCCTTTCTCTAAGAGTCAAAATACATTATAGAGAAATCGCTTTGAGTCACCATATACTTATTTATTAATCAAATAATCATCAATCTTTGGATTAATGTGGCGTGCAAAAATACCATGATAATCATGACTTCTTAGTGCATTTACAATTACGCCACAAGTCACAATAAGCTGAATCTTCTCGTTCCAACGGTCTCCGTTGGAATGTAGCTTAGACGCTCTGCGTCTTGTAAAAACCATGAACCTAATTTATTTAATTTGTATTACTTTCATTTATGACGCAGAGCGTCAAGGCTGCATTACCACGCAGAGCATGGTAACGAGATTTAACAAGACCTAAGCCCCAGCCAACAATTCCTTCAACTCAGGCACACATGAACCGCAATTACCACCTGCTTTTAACTTCGCGGTAATTTGCGCCACATCTGTTAAGTTTTGCTCTTTAACGGCTTTTAAAATCGTATTCTTACCAACACCAAAACAAGAACATATAATCTTACCTGCATCATCCTGTTGCTTCGCGGGCTGTCCCAACAACAAATTAATCCGCTCATCTAAAGACAATTCATCTTTAACAAACAAATCTTGCAACCAATCACGCGCAGGTAATTGCTCATCAGGACTGATAAATACACAGGCTTGCAACTGACCATCAATGATCTTGGCATAACGATAATAGCCTTTAGCACGATCATGATATTCCAGCCAATTTTCCCAATCAGCTTCTTCAAAATGCTCAATAATCCAATCTTTCCAAGACTCAGGCGCGGTTTCTCCAGCTAACTCATATCGCCAGCTTTGTTTGCCGCGAATTTTCACCCCGTAAGTCAATTGATTTTGTAACGATTCAGGCAACACCATGCCTTGATGTAACAAAATAAATGCTTGCCATTCAGGCTTATAACTACGAAGTGCGACAGGGGTTTGTTTAAATTCAGGCTGCCCAGAAATTGGATCAAAATAAGGCGAGATTAATTTACCGACCGAACCTTGCACACTATTTTCTTTACTCCAATGCATTGGGATAAACACATCGCCTTGCGCTTGACTACTGGTTAATTGCACCCGCACAATGCCATGTCCCACCGCGCTACTAATTTCGGCTAAACCGCCATCTTGTAAACCCAAATTCAAACCATCTTTAGGATGAATTGCCATCAACGGTTCAGGAATATGTGCCACCAAACGCGCCGACTTACCCGTGCGAGTCATGGTGTGCCATTGGTCACGAACCCGTCCCGTATTGAGCATAAACGGAAATTGATTACTGACTTGACCTTGTGGCAAACGCGGTTCAATTGCAATCAGTTGGGCTTTTTTGGAAGAATGGAAATATTGCCCATCAGTGAATAAACGCGCAGTAGGTTGATAACCATTTTCGGTTTTAAACACAGGCCATTGCAGCGGTGCTAAATCCTGATATTCATCATCAGTCAGAGTGTCTAAACCTGATAAATCTAAATCACGTTTGCCGTTATTTTCAAAACCTGTTAATTCAGCATATTCACGGAAAATCTGTGCAGGACTCTGATAATTAAAAGCTTGTTTAAAACCCATGCGTTGTGCAACTTGATTCAAAATCCACCAATCGGGTTTAGCTTCCGCAGATGGTGGCAAAAATGCGCGTTGACGAGAAATACAGCGTTCGGAATTGGTCACAGAGCCGTCTTTTTCACCCCAGCCTAAGGCAGGCAAACGCACATGAGCATAATTCATGGTATCAGTGGTTCTGACACAATCGGATACAACCACAAATTCACACGACTCTAATGCCGCTTTGATATTGTCGACATCAGGCATACTGACTAACGGATTGGTTGCCATAATCCACAAGGCTTTGATTTTTTTCTGCTTCACCGCCTCGAATAAATCAACCGCTTTGAGACCTGCTTGTTGTGCAAGATTATCGGTTTGCCAAAAACGCCCAACCATATCTAAGTCATCAGGTTTGAAATCGGTGTGAGCAACCAATTGATTTGACAACGCGCCGACTTCACGACCACCCATCGCATTAGGTTGACCCGTGACTGAAAACGCACCCATGCCAACTTTGCCGATTTTTCCCGTGGCCAAGTGACAATTGATGATGCTGTTAACTTTGTCTGTGCCGCTGCTAGATTGATTAATCCCTTGAGAATAAACCGTAACCACTTTTTTAGTTTTGGCAAAGGCGCGATAAAATTCTGCCACTTCTGGTTCAGTTAAGCCGCACTGTTGGGCAACAATCGGAATCGAACCGCTCGATTTTTTCGCCGCGTCTAAAGCTTTGGAAAAACCTTGAGTATATTGTTCTAAATATTCGTAATCTAAATGGTCGTTGTTACGTAAAAATTGTAATAAGCCGTTAAATAGCCAAGCATCTGTACCCGCTTTTAAAGCAATATGTTGGTCGGCAATGTCACAAGTGGCGGTTTGGCGAGGATCAATATTGATGACTTTTAATTCTGGGCGTTTTTTCTTAGCCGCGTTAATGCGTTGATATGTCACAGGGTGACACCACGCCAAATTGCTGCCTGTCAAAATGATTAAATCCGCAAGCTCTAAATCTTCATAATTACAAGGTACAGTATCGCTACCAAACGCGCGTTTATGTCCTGCAACGCTGGAAGCCATGCACAAGCGTGAATTGGTATCAATATTACCGCTGCCGATAAAGCCTTTCATCAATTTGTTGGCAACATAATAGTCTTCAGTTAATAATTGTCCTGAGACATAAAATGCAACCGAGTCCGCACCATGTTTTTGAATCGTATCTTTGAATTTTTCAGCAACCGTGTTTAAGGCGGTATCCCAATCACAGCGTTGTGCATTGATTTCTGGATATAACAAACGGTCGTCTAAGCTGAGGGTTTCGCCCAGCGCTGAGCCTTTGGAACACAGTTTGCCAAAGTTTGCAGGATGGGTTTTGTCGCCTTTGACCGTGACGCTATTATCGGGATTGACCGTTGCGATGACCCCACAACCTACACCACAGTAAGGACAAGCGGTCTGTACGCTAGACATGAGTTAGTCCACCAAAGTCAAAAGTAATGTGCCATCGGCTTGCGCTTCAAGTGGCAAAGTGTTGACACAGCCTTCATCTGGGGCTTGGGCTTCTCCTGAAGACAAATCGATTTTCCAGTTGTGCAATGGACAGGTCACGGTATGTCCTGCAACGATACCTTGTGATAAAGGCCCTTCCTTGTGTGGACATTGATCTCTTAAGGCAAATACAGCATCATCGCGGGTTCTGAAAATCGCATAACGTCCGTTTGGCGTTTCAACCGTGGTTGAACCCATTTGTGGAATGTCGTTCAGTGTACCGATGGTGATTTGTTGGCTCATGTGGGTTTGTCCTTAAAGTTAGTTTATATTTAGAGAAACGTAAGCTATAAATTGATTACCAATAACTTTGGGCAACCTTATAGTTTGTATGCAACCCTTTACAAAATACGCTTGTTTGATACGTACCTAGTTCTAATTTAAGATTTTTTTCAACAGTACGCATCTCAGCTATACCGTTGCCGATGCACACGAGCTTGTTTTTCACGGGGCACTTCTCCTAAAGATAGGAATCTATTTGATGACACTTTCGGGGGTAGAGCACAAAGTAGACCAAGTTTTTACTGTTTGATTTATATGAAGTTATTTGTTTTTAATAGTTGACTTATGCACTAGGCTAGTGCTAGGCACTCAAATCGTGCACCGCAAAAAAACAATAATTTTATTAAGGTATTTGTAAGGTAGCGAACGAAATCTATTTTAGAACTAGAGGGGAATGGTAGTTATTGAGTTGAATCCCAGCTTGAATAGCTGAAGTTAATGTTATTGAAATGAATTTGAACAGGTATTGCGTACTTTATTTTCTGAATTAAACTAATCCCGCTCCTACAGCTCAAGTGTGTAGGAACGAGTTAACATGTTATTTCTCAACAGCATCAATCAGCGTATCGAGCCTTTCTTTAATCACTCGAAATAGTTTGCTTAAGCTGTCTAGTTCAATATCATTTTCTGGATACGCAACTAATTCGCCGACTTCCGCCAAGCTCATGATGACAGACATTTCGACGATGATTTCCGAATGGGATTTTGAGGCAGGTGTGGTAACATTCACATCACTCATGACATGTATTTCCTTGTAATGACAGTACATCGATTGAGTAGCCCTGCTCTGATGCGAAATACATCAAGATAGGGCGACTTGTTTATGCTTCCATGCCGCTTGATTTACGTCCTGTAAACACCTTTTATCATACTTAATTATTTATCATTAGTAAATCATAAATGTCACAGTTTATTAGTTATAATGAGACATCATTTAAGATAATGCTGCATCTAATTTATCAAGTAGTTTCAAACTTTGTTCTGGATTGCCTTGTGCTGCTAAAGCGCGAAATCGTACTTTGCTGTCGACAGTTCTTCTACTAATTTATTCAAGCTAATATAATGAAGTTTTTCATCGTTCAGTATCGTAGGATGGATAAGCAATAGCGTCATCCGTCATTTTCGATTCGGCTAATTCCGCATATTTTCAATACAGAATTACAAAACCATTATGCTTCCAAATGGTGTATGACGCTACGCTTATACACCCTACGCAAATTGAGCATTTAGGGCATGGAAAAATATTATCAACTGGTTTACGTGATTTCGGGGCATACCGCTGGAAGAATCATTATCCCTTTAAAAATCTATTAATTTGATTCACTTTTTTACCAAATGCCAAAACTACAAACCCTAAGCATAGCAACTTTGGTTATATTTCCTCTTCTCAATTTCCCCAAAACCACTCCATCAGGCAATTGATCCCCCATTCATTATTTCCCACTTTTCAAGTTAATTATTATTTGCACAAAATGCTTTGAGAATAAATTTTTCATCATTCCATCAGCTCCATTTTTTAACGTTTTTTTTGAAAAAAACACTCAAATCTACGACTAAGGTTGTAAGTCCTGCAACTTTAGTTGTATTTATTTTCGTTAAATAATGCTTTAGTATTAACTCATCGTTTGAGTAGCAAATATGAATTTACAAATTGTACTCAGATGTTTTGAAGGATTGTTTACACTTTTCAGCTTTGGAAGTTTGAGCAATTGGAAGCCATGACTAAAAGTATGAAACTGATTGATCGTATTGTTGCACCCGAAAATTTCCAAGCGGCTTGGCAATGGTTGGATAGTCGGCGTAAAGATAGTCATCACAATAATGATTATTGGCATTTACGCCATAATTGCCAGCATTTAGAACAGAAGTGTATTGAGGAAATCAGGGCTGGGACTTATCGTTTTAGTCCCTGTAAACAATATGATGGTTTTTTGGTTTGGTCAGCACAAGATAGTTTAGTGCTGAAAGCCTTGGCAATAGTTTTAACCGATTACTTGAGTCCCAAATTAAGTACGCGCTGTTTTCATTTAGCGGGCAATGGTGAAGCGAAGGGTTGTGTTAATGCGGTGAGTGAGACGGTGGATAATTACCGTTTTGTGTGCCGTAGTGATGTCAACTCATATTATGCAACGATCGACCACGGCATTTTAATGAAGCAGTTACGGGCATTGATTCCTTGTGAAACAGTGCTGACCTTATTAGGCCGTATGTTGGGTCGATTGGATGATGTGTATGGTGTTTATCATCATGTGCAGATTGGCATCAGTAAAGGAAATCCGATGTCGCCCTTATTGGGGGCTGTGTATTTGCAGCCATTGGATGATCAGCTCAGTCGGTATTGTGAGGCGCACGATTTGTTTTATGGGCGTTTCATGGATGATTGGGTGATTTTATGCCGCACGCGTAATCAGTTACGGACTGCTGTGCGGTTGATGAATCGGGTGTTGGATGTCGTGAAGATGACGATGACCAAGCACCCGTATAAAACCTTTATCGGACGCATTAAGTTTACAGGTTTTGATTTTCTAGGCTATAGGATAGGCAATTGCTTGCAGAAGGGGTTGGATATCGCTTGGAAAACTTGGGCTAACCATCAGGGCAAACTGCACCAGCTTTATGAGCAAGGTGTTTCGGAAACGGACATTGGGCAGTATGTTGAATGATGGAAGCGTTAGGTGAGAAGTGGAGTAGAGGTAATTGATGGGGAGTATAAAGTGTGGGCTGGAGGACAGGTCTTTGATAGTGCAGAAGGCAATTTGTCCAAAACAATCACATCCAGCAACTGTTAGCTACCTGATACTAAATCTATTTTTCCCTTTGGTTTATATACTTACAACATATTGCTGTCTTGCCGTAAAACATATTTTTAAATAGCTCGGGTCTTAATTCATCTTTGTAATGCCAGTACCACAAGCTTTGTTTTACGAGATATTTAGCAAGCTGAGCTTGATTGAAGATACGCATAACCAAACATAGTTTGGTGATGTAACAAAATCATTTATTTATCAGGATAATAGGGGATAAAATCATGGACCAATGTGGATATGTCACACTCGTCAATAGTACTGATTGTGACTGGAAAAAAACTAAACAACATGCAGATCACTTGATTTCATGGGATTTACCACAAACGATTTCAGCGCATTCCAGCGTGAACATTTATGTAGAGTGGTGTGACACCTTTTTGACAGGGGAATCACCTGATGCTGCTAACGCTACCTATGTCTTAGAAGGCTCAAATGGTCAGTCATTTCAACTGCATGTCCAGGCCGGTGAGTCTACCAAATTACACGTCGCTTTAAAACATCTAAATGCCTATTCGCATTCAACTGTTGCTCGATTAGAACTTAATGGGAATGACCAGAAAGGCAAAAGGGCGTTTATCTTAGCTGGCAGTAATAGCCACTATGCTGCATCATCGTCCATTGGTCCTAGTTGGATGCACAAAAATTTAGGCTTAATAGGCGATAAGAAATTAAATCAGATTTGCATTACCGGGGCTCATGATGCTGGCATGAGCTCACTACATTCACATACCGCAGCAGCATTTGACTGTAATACACTTACTCAAACTCATCCACTTCATACTCAATTAAATTTCGGTGCACGCTATTTTGACATACGACCTGTGATTGCGGGTGGTCGGTACCGCACAGGACACTATTCGTTTATCGAAAATTTTTTTAAAAACACCTGGCAAGGCGGAAATGGGCAGTCTATAAAATCGATTATCAGTGACGTCAATTCCTTTACCGCCGTTCATAAAGAACTGGTAATTCTTAATCTATCTCATGCTCTCAACACCGATTATGACAATGCGAACTATAAGGAATTCACACAAAACGAATGGGATGGTTTATTCAATGAACTCCGGCATCTTAACCATTTATATGTCAATCACACTCAAAACGATGACTTGACGAAGATAACTTTGCGCACTTTTATCAGTGAGACTCCCGCTGTTGTTGTGATTGTTGACGAAAAAAATGTGAAACTTAGAAAATTGGCCTCTAAGGGATTTTATCACTCGAAAAACTTTAATGTCTATAATCATTATTCAAAAACCGATGTATTCAAAGAAATGGCAAGGGACCAAATCAGGAAAATGGAACGTCATTCCAAAGACTATTTTCTTTTATCGTGGACATTAACGCAAGCCTGGTATCAGGCTGCTGGCTGTAAGGGGGGAGCCGACAGCATTAAACAATTAGCAAATAAAGCTAATAAACATTTAGACTCTTATTTATACCCCGCCATCACTAAACAGGCCTTCCCTAATATTATTTTTGTCGATAACATCCTCGATGATAAATCAGCACGCATTGCGATGAAGATAAATCGCGCAGTAATAAAACACAAAACTTAACATTATGTCTGCTATTATAGCTCAATGAGACACATACTTGCCGAGTCGTATCTCTTGGCTATATCCCATCATAACTGATACCGTCGAGACACTTACACTTTCATGGTGTAGAGTAGCTTGACTCTCTCCCGACCCACTTGACACAATCGAGCCGCTTAACCCTCCTCCTCATCGGGCAACACATCTTATACACACGTTCTTTCCACAACAGCTTAAAAAATGCCATCCACTCAGGCGTCGAAAAACCCTTACTCGGCGTGCGGAAAATCCCTGCTTCCCGCAACACCTTACCCACCTGCTTATAAGGAAACTGATTACACAACTCATTCTAAAACGTAGTCGGAAAAATCAAAAACATCTGCGGAATATTCACCGTCTTACGCTCTCCAACCAATTGCGTCACCGTCAAATCAGACAACAACCCATCCGCTTTATCATAACTATCAATATCAAAAAACATACAAAACATGTTCTCAATCACAAAAAAACCACCGCGTCAATAATCTTATGCTTCTCCAACTCCACCGAACCACCCCGATCCATTAACCATTGCTGAAAATACACGCCAACCTGTGCCACACACTCCCCACGCCGAAACGGTAAAATATACAACTCCCCCGCCACGTACACCAACGCAAACCGCTCTAGCACCTATACACCTGTCCTTCCGCATCTGGCGAACAAAGCAACTCCCGAAATGCCTTTACCTTATCCTTAATCACCGTCTCAATCGTGTCAGACGCAAACTGATCCAACAAACCCCGAATAAACGCAGGCGCAGCCACCCCATAAAATCGATGCTTGGCATACTATTCAAATGCTCAGACAAATCCTTACCGCTGGAAAAATCGGCCATTCGTGCCAACATTACGGGATTCCCAAATTATTTCAAGTAACTGCTGTATGGTCTTCTCACCTGTGGATAAAAAAATCGGTAGTCCTATCAAAGTAGTGGAATAAGTTAAATTTTATTAGGATAAAGAGAGATTATAATAATGAATAAAATACCAAATAGCCGCAATGTGATTATCAAGCTTTTTGGAGAAGGAAAGTGTCTTGCGAACAAGTCTTGAAATGCGTTGACGTAAAGTAGCATTGAGTCGTTCTATGTAATTGGTTTTACCCGTTTCTTTGCCTACAGCACGGTGACGTTTAGCGGGAATAACGCCGACATAAGCCTCCCAAAAGTCGGTGTAGCAGACAGCACATTGCCGATAAACAGGAGGTAATGAATCCCATAACGCTTTTGCTCCTTCACGACTTCTGTCACCAATATGTAAACCTATTATTTGACGAGTTGGAACGTCTAAGGCAACCCAAACCCAGAGTTTATTGCCCTTGTTATCTACAAATGACCACAACTCATCCATTTGGACTACCAGTTTACCCTTTTTTCTTTCCGTTACCTTTAATTTTTTTGGTGTTTGAGCGTATTTTTCATTTACATAACGTTGAAGCCAACTTTCTGATATTCCCAACACCCTACATATCCCTGCTAATGGGACTTCCTCCAATAGAAGTTTGTCTATCAATTTTCTTTTTTCTTCTGTTATTTCTGCCTTTATTCGCTCTTTTACGAACTGTCTTCCACAGTCTTTACACATCATCTTTGGCTTTTTGTTATGAACCGTTCCATTTTTTATATAATTTGATGAACCACACTTTGGACAAACCACCATGTTTCACTCCTAATTCTCTCTTTACGCTCATAATATCAAAATACCACTACTTTGATAGGACTACCAAATTTTTTTGGGCAAGAGCAAAAACATCCTTACTATTGTTCATTTTCAGGAGAGAATAAAGATTATTACTGTCAAGAAACGACAGGAAATACTGATCCACATAGTAGT
Source organism: Candidatus Albibeggiatoa sp. nov. BB20 (assembly GCA_016744725.1). GTDB lineage: Bacteria > Pseudomonadota > Gammaproteobacteria > Beggiatoales > Beggiatoaceae > Albibeggiatoa. The sequence goes on from JADGDW010000018.1 coordinate 16,621, forward strand.
TATTGTTTTATTATGTCTCCTATTGACAATAAAGATAACACGTTCATTGCTTGTAAAGGTATGTATAACAATGGGTCATGCAATATGAGTTCTTGCTGGACATATGAACAAACTATATGTAATTAAAAATTACTAATTAACATATAGTATTACTAAGCGTAATCAACAAAAAACGCAACCTAGCGATTAAATCAAGTTGCGTTTTTTATATTATTCTCAAGCCACCTTTCGAATTTGAGCAAAATCTACACTTTTTCTTGCTTGCTCCAAATCATAATTATTTTGTAACCCTAACTTTAACGAACAACTTCCAATTTATCAGAGTAAGCTATGACCAATGAAAAAAGTCAGTATCTTTAGTTACAATCACAAAACCGTGTTCCCAAATCTTTCTATCAGACCATTCAGGATCAAGATTTTTAACAAAAGAAAATTGTTCTCCTTGAAATACAGCATCAGGTACATTCACGTCAATTAAATATTTCATGCTGCTGTAGGTAGTGTCATACTATGGTTTGTCATGACTTGACCCGCATAAGCTAAACAAGCATAAATATCTTCTTTTTCCAAAGTGGGATAAGCTTGCAAAACATCATCAATACTGTCACCCGCACTAAGAAATTCTAATATCGTTTGCACGGTAACTCTTTGGTCGCGGATAATCGGTTTACCATTACATTTTTCTGTATCTACAAAAATTCGTTCATTAAGCTGTATTTTCATGATATATACCTTTTTTCATATAAAACTAATTTAATTATCATTCTCCCAATAAAAAAACGCAAACCAGCCAATGCCAAATTGCGTTTTCTTTTTTAAAGGTAGGATAAGTGCTATTCTATTTAATGACGCGGCGTGTCTTGACTGTATTCCTACAAGCTTGTAGTTAAGGAGTAACAACAGGACATTGCCCTTTATTTTTAGAACGTTTTATCAGCTTAATATCAAATGTTATAAATTTTAAGCAATATTGGCTAGCTGCAAGATGTAGTGCATCACCAAAATCCAAACCATCTTTATACCAATATATGGCATAAAAATTCTATTTTTATCAACCATATAAATATTGCCCGCATTTACCAGTAATAGCAATGCGTCAGCAATTTGACTGACATTGAACCCATAAGCATAGCGTAATACCCATTCTATTTCTAAAATAACGGTATCAGGAATAAATACCTCTTGAGTTTGGATAATGTGTTTTGCTTTTTGATATTGTTGTTCATCATCTTGGGTTAGAAAACGAAGAATGATATTAGTATCAATTGCGTACATGCCATTGCTCTTTGATGCCTTGTTGGATTGCCAAGTCAAAATCTTCTTGTGTTTTGGGTTTCCCCGTGTATTTTAAGCAACCCGCTATTTTTTCAATATAATCTGTGTCTATATTTGGTTTTGATTGATTATTAAGCATTTGCATAAAATCTAAGACTTGAGACCATTTTTCGGATGGCAGTTGATGTAATTGTTGTAAGATTTGTTGTTCTGAAATCATTTTGAGTTTCCTTGTATTCATTTCAATCAAGCCAATAGAAAAATGCAACCTAGCCAATGCCAAATTACGTTTTATTAATTCAAAAGTGAGTACAAATGCTATTAATGACGCAGCGCGTCTTGACTGCATTCCCACAAGCTTGTGGGAACGAGAAACGAGAAAAATGAGTGCAATCCAATATCCTGTATCAACAAATACTTTTTCTTTCATACATTTTTCTCGGTTATGTATTTGTCGTGATTAATCGAGCCATTAGTTATGAAGAGAAACTGCTCCAACAATATCATCAAATAGAGAAATATTAGTATCTTGTTGTGTCTGCTTGTCTTCTTCTAAAATAGTTATAATTACTTTTGCTCGTTTTACACTTGGGATTTTTTCGAAAAGTGTGATTTGTCCATTTTCATATATTGCATTGACGGATAACATAAGTGTGCTTCCTCATAGAGCTGATGTTATGTTTTGCTTGAATTTGTAAGAGGTATGCAGGTAAAGCCCATAATGGAAAAGTGTTTATCTCCAGTAAAGACTGTTTGTAACTTTACATCTTGTATAACAGCAAATGATGTACAATCAACCATAGAGAATTTTTGATCATTGTAATGTCTAAAAATTTTTAGAGCAGTTTGTTATTGTGTTTCGCTTACCCGAATTATTGTCAATAAATTTGTCTTTTCAAGTTCTAGTATTAAATCCCATAATTTTAGTGTCAAAGCATGATTCATTTTGTAGCGTACAAGCGTCAGTGTTTCATATAAAACATAGTTTGTTGTTGTAAATGTATAGTTATCATCTAGTAACTTTTCAGTTTCTTTTGCAACAATGTGGTGGTTTATATCTGTTTTATCAGCTAAGGCATACCAAGCCCATGTATCAACAAAAATATTGTTCATAATGATTTGATTCTAGCGATATAAATAATCATCGTGATTGACTGAACCATCATGAGGCAGTGCGCTAGTTCCAAGTCCAGTAGCAAGTTTACGCATGATATTTTTACCTTGTTCTAGCTTCTCTTGTGCTATTTGAGTTTCCATTGTTGTATTATTTACAATGTTTGCTTTTGTCTTCTGATTTTCTTCAATGATTTCAATTTTTTGTTTTGGTAAGCCGTGAAGCATTGCTAATAGTGTGTCGTATAGTGTCTCGTCTATATTGAGTGTTACGGTTTTCATGAGAATTTCACCATAAAAGTAGTTTGTTAGGTAATGATTTTAGTGTATTTTTATGTCGAAGTATATGAGGATACAAGATAAAGCAATGACGCAGCGCGTCTTGACTGTATTCCCACAAGTTTGTGGGAACGAGGCAAAAAATAAATTATTTAAACGGAAGGCTGGATAGTAAATTTGAATCCTAATGCTTTTGCGACTTTGGTTACGGTTGCAAAACTGGGATTTCCTTCAGAGGATAATGCTTTGTACAACCCTTCTCGTGTTAAGCCCGTGTCTCTAGCAAGTTGACTCATATTTTTTGCACGGGCAACAGTGCTTAAAGCATGAACAATAAATGCGGGATCATCTCCAGCTTCTTCAAGGCAGGCTTCAAGATAGAGTTGTATGTCTTCTTCAGTTTTAAGATGTGCGGCTGAGTCCCAACGAGTTGTGTTCATCATTTAATCCTCAATTTGTTTAGCGATTTGTTTGGCTTGTTCAATATCTGATGATTGTGTGCTTTTGTCTCCACCAGATAAGAGTATGACTACAACCGAGCCTTGTTGAACAAAATAAACTCTGTAGCCTTTGCCGTAAAATATGCGTAGTTCACTAACTCCTTCGCCTACTGGAGCAACATCACCAAAGTGTCCCATTTCTAATCTATCAATGCGGGCTTGGACGCGTGCTTTGGCTCGGCGGTCTCTCAAGCCGTCAAACCATTTATTGAATATGTCTGTTGTACGAACTTCAATCATATGTAAACTGTAGTTAACAAAATAGGGATTGTCAATTCTCATTCCCTCAATAAAAAAACGCAACCCAGCTCAAGCCAAGTCACGTTTTCAAATCAAAATTATCATAATGTCCACCAATAGCAAAAATATAAATATAGTCGTCATCAAATTGATAAATAATACGGTCTTTTTGCGAAAGGCGACGAGACCAAAATCCAGATAAATTATGCTTCAATTGCTCAGGTTTTCCACTACCAACAGAGGGGTCTCCACGCAACATTTCTTTTAAAACACGACACAACGTTTTGTGTAATTTTTTATCCCGTTCTCGCAAATTCTCATAAACCTCCCAAGTATTACCCTCAAACACTAATGATTTCATTCAACTGTTCCTGAGTTGGCTTATATCCTTTGCGTTGTTGATGTGTTTTTAAAGAATCTGAAATTTGTTGCATCAATTGCGTATTTTGCAAAATATAAAGTGTTTCTTGGTCTCGTTCCCAATCTTTTGCATTGATAACAATAAATCCATCACCTGTATTCTGAGTGACTTTTAATGGTGTATGAGTTGTAATAACTTTATTAATCAAAGTATTAAAAGCACTCTGAAATTGATTCATACTAATACTGTTCATTTGCTTTTCCTAATATGAAATAGTGTAATTATCATTCCCTCAATAAAAAAACGCAACCCAGCCAATGCCAAGTTGCGTTATTTGAATGACACAGCGGGTCTGGGCTGAATTCCTACATTCACATGTTGGAACGAGATAAACATTTTTATACCCTTTACGGCTTAAATATCAGTAGTTCTAAACTTTCTATCATTTTGTAATGTTTTATATTTGCTGTAAGCAGGGAATCTTTGTAATGTAAAGCTGTTGCCGCGATAAGCGCATCACCCATATAAAGCGAATGGCTTAGTGCATATTGTCTGACCATTTGACTTGCTTGCACAGATATTTTTTCATTGATAGGTAGAATCCTTATATCTTTTTGTTTTAACCATTTTTCAAATTCTTGTAACTCTTTTTTATTTTTGACCCCTTGCATATATTCCATGTAAGAAACAATAGATAACTCAATAATATCAATTTGTTGTAGTGTTTGTTGTGCTTTAATCGAGCCACGCGAATAAAAAATCAGTATATCAGTATCAATCAACATCAAATTGTCTACCTTTTCGTAACGTTCTCATATATTGGGATACATCAAAATCATCATTTTGTCGAATACCAAAAAATTGAGATGGCTCACTGTCTGTGATGTGTTGGGTTAATTCTGTTTGTGGCTCAGTTTGTACAAGGTTTGCTAACAGTTCGGTTATGAGTGCAAGTTTATCTGGTGGTAGTTGTTTTAAATAATATTCAGCTTGTTGCTGCATGGTTAGTGTGTTCATTTTAATTCTGCTAAGAGTCGTTGTTGCTGTTGAGGAATGGGGATTTGACTGATTCATGTGATGTATTCCTAAAATAAAATCTCACTTAATTATCATTCTCCCAATAAAAAAACGCAACCCAGTCAATGCCAAGTTACGTTTTCTTATTTAAATGACGCAGCGCGTCTGGACTGCATTCCTACATTGGCATGTTGGAACGAGACAATAGTTATTCTGGTTATGATCCTGATGACAAGGTTACTCGTGCAGAAATGGCTAAATTCCTCATAAACTATATAGAAGCAATAGGGTCTAACATCAAAATCAATAATGAGTGTAATAAAGCAGGTGTTGCTTACCCTACTGATATATATGACTACAGTGATCTTACTGATTTTATGAAACAACTTGTTGACCGTGGACTAACAGAGTCTTGTCCAGAGTACAATCCTAGTGATTCCGTTACTCGCTCAGAAATTATTCGTTTTGTATATCGAATAGAGTAAGCCAATAGCGTCACCTTTCTTTATAAATTAATTGAGGGTGGCGCAATCCATTTTTGTGAACTTACATTTTGCAAACAAAATTATCACTATCCTAATCGAAAACTATGGTGTCAATTTATTCGCCAATTTTTTGTCCAAAGTCAGTAATTCAAGCTTATAGTGTTTTGCTGTTGCTGCAATAATGGAATCTGGTAATTTAGTTTTATGAATACGTCTAAATTCAATTGTTTCACTTTCAATAGCGGCTGTAATTGCTAAATAAGTCATACGGCTTAATAATGACTCAATAGCTTGTTTTTCTTGCGTAGATAAAGCTGAATAACTCAGTAACTCCATTCTTGTGATAGCACTATATCCACATTCATTAATTTTTATCTGCTTGATTTTAAATAAATCTAACACAACGGGATTGCGCTTTAATAGTCCAATAGAAATATTTGTATCCAATAAATACTTAATCCCATTCATCACGCATTGCTCTTTGTATTTCTAATGGGTCTTTATTTGCAAAGCTAGGAAATTCAGGTAAATCTTTAATAACATCAACTACTAATTGAGAATTCTGCTTCTTCTCTAATAAAATTTTCTCGATAGTATTCTGAATAAATAACTGAATGTCTGGCTGCTTTGATAACTCTTTTCCTAAGTCATCAGGTAATTCAATACAAAATTGCATTTGAGATTCCTTGAAGTTGATAATAGTTTCATTGAATTAATTATCATTCTCCCAATAAAAAAACGCAACCCAGCCAATGCCAAGTCACGTTTTTTAAATCAAAAATTAGTGTATTAGACTAAGCCGCTTTATTAATAAAATTATCTAACAAGCCATCCATCTCCGCTGCTTTGGGTTTCACGAACCAGAATTTTCCAACGTAATCGCTGAAGTTTTCTAACAATTCCTGTCCCCACTCGCTGCCCGTCGCTTTGACGAAATCTTGAATTTGATGAGTCAAGTAATCAGAATGTCCGTGCATAAAGTCTGGCGTGATGCGATGAATGTCTAAAAACTCATGATTGTAACGGTCAACAAAAGTACGGTTTTCATCAAGAATAAAACCATAACCACCCGTCATGCCTGCGCCGAAGTTCAAGCCCGTTTCACCTAAAACGATAATCACCCCGCCTGTCATATATTCACAACCGTGGTCGCCGATACCTTCAACAATCGCGGTGACACCCGAATTACGAATACCAAAACGTTCACCTGCCATACCCGCCGCGTAGAATTTCCCGCCTGTCGCACCGTATAAACAAGTGTTACCGATGATGGCAGATTCACGGCTGTTGAATTGGCTGACTTTGGGAGGATAAACCGCGATTTGACCGCCTGCCATGCCTTTGCCCACATAATCGTTAGCATCGCCTTCGATTGAAATATGCAAGCCACCCGCGTTCCATACGCCTAAACTTTGACCTGCTGAACCTTTTAAATTTAGCTCAATCGGCTTATCTGACATGCCTAAGTTGCCGTGACGCTTGGCAATTTCACCTGATAAACGCGCCCCAATCGAACGATGAATATTACGCACGTCATAGCTAAATGTGCCGCCTGATTTAGCTTCAATTGCAGGCAACATGTCTTGTACCATTTGCTCGGCCAATTCACCTTTATCAAATGGTTGGTTTGAAGGCTCAGTGCAGAACATCGGTTTATCCGCAGAAATGCCACCATCACTAATCAATGCACTTAAGTCTAAACGACGTTGTTTATCCGTTTCGGCTTCAATCAATTCTAATAAATCAGTACGCCCAATCAATTCTTCAAGGCTACGCACGCCTAATTTCGCCAATAATTCCCGTACTTCAGTCGCCACGAAAGTGAAGTAATTCATCACCATTTCAGGTAAACCAATGAAGTGTTCACGACGTAAGACTTTGTTTTGAGTTGCAACACCTGTCGCACAATTATTCAAATGGCAAATTCTTAAGTATTTACAACCTAATGCGACCATCGGTGCAGTACCGAAGCCAAAACTTTCCGCTCCGAAAATCGCCGCTTTAATCACGTCTAAACCTGTTTTTAAGCCGCCATCTGTTTGTAAGCGTACTTTGCCACGTAAGTTATTAGCACGTAATACTTGATGGGTTTCGGTTAAACCTAATTCCCAAGGGCTACCCGCGTATTTGACTGAAGTTAAAGGACTTGCACCCGTACCACCGTCATAACCTGCGATGGTGATTAAATCGGCATAGGCTTTGGCGACACCTGCGGCAATTGTGCCCACGCCCGCTTCAGCAACCAGTTTCACCGAGACTAAAGCTTGTGGATTGACTTGTTTTAAATCGAAAATTAACTGAGCTAAATCTTCAATCGAGTAAATATCATGATGTGGCGGAGGCGAAATCAAAGTGACTCCCGGAACGGCATAACGCAATTTCGCAATCAATTGGTTGACTTTGCCACCCGGTAATTGACCGCCTTCACCCGGTTTTGCGCCTTGTGCGACTTTGATTTGTAACACTTCTGCATTGACTAAATAGTGTGGAGTGACACCGAAACGACCCGATGCAACTTGTTTAATTTTAGACATGCGTTCTGTGCCATAGCGTGACACATCTTCACCGCCCTCACCCGAGTTGGAACGACCGCCTAAACGGTTCATCGCAATTGCTAAGGATTCATGGGCTTCTGGTGATAATGCACCAAGTGACATCGCCGCGCTGTCAAAACGTTTAAAAATGGTTTCAAGCGGTTCAACTTCATCTAATGGAATGGCTTCCACATCATCACGTAATTTAAACATGTCACGTAAATTAGTCGGCTTACGCCCATTAACCAAATCAGCAAATTGTTTATAAGTGTTGTAATCACCTGTTTTCACTGCATCTTGAATCGTGTTAACCACGTCAGGATTATAAGCGTGATACTCGCCGCCGTGAATATATTTGAACAAACCACCTGTATTAATCGGTTTGCGTTGACTCCATGCACGGTTGTATAACTCAATGCTGTCAGCTTGGAAATTCTCGAAATGTGTGCCTTGAATCCGACAGGTTGTGCCTTTGAAACATAAATCCACCACGTCTTTACTCATGCCCACCGCTTCGAATAACTGTGCGCCGCGATAGCTGGTAATAGTGGAAATACCCATTTTCGAAATGATTTTGTATAAACCTTTATCAATCCCTTGCTGGTATTTTTTAATCGCTTTGTGGCTGTCAGGGTTCTGAATTTGTTTAGTTTCAATTAAATCTAATACACATTCATAAGCCAAATAAGGATAAATTGCGGTCGCGCCGTAACCAATCAATACTGCAAAATGATGTGGATCACGCGCTGTCCCTGTGTCAACCACAAGGTTTGCATCACAACGAATTCCTTCAGCGATCAAACGATGATGCACTGCACCCGTTGCCATTGCTGCATGGATTGGTAAATGATTCTCGCGTAACTGCTTATCAGATAAAACTAAAATCACTGCACCATTCTTAACCGCTTCCACTGCCGTATCACACATGGCTTCAATTGCGGCTTGCAAACCTTGTTCGATTGGATAATTTAAATCAATGGGTTCGCAGGCATAAGCAGCATCATTGAGATTAAGCAAACGAGTAAATTGGTCGGGCGATAACACAGGCGAGCTGATTTCCAACCGTGCTGCATGTTGGGGGGTTTCGTCAAACATGTTCATTTCACGCCCAAAACATGAACGCAACGACATCACGATTTTTTCTCGTAATGGATCAATTGCAGGGTTTGTCACCTGTGCAAATTGCTGACGGAAATAATCATAAGGCGAGCGGATGCCACGCGATAACACCGCAAGTGGCGTATCATCACCCATTGATGCCGTGGTTTCTTGACCTGTTTCTGCTAATACTCTGAGCACTTGGTCACGTTCTTCAAAGGTGACTTGATATTGTTTTTGATGAACGGAAAGCTGTTTTTCATTTAATTCAGCACAATACGGATGATTGTCGTTGAATTCATCTTCTAAAAATTTCGCGCCTTTGCGTAACCATTTTTTGTACGGATGGCGACTTTTCAGCATGTCTTCTACGTCTTTTGGCAGCAATAATTTACCTGATTCGGTATCCACTGCCATCATGTCACCCGGTTTAAGCCGCCCTTTCATAATCACGTCTTTGTCATCGTAATCATATACACCGACTTCAGACGCTACAGTGATATGGCGATCTGCTGTGACCACATAACGTGCTGGACGCAAACCATTACGATCCAATACACATGCCGCATGACGACCATCAGTTAATACGATCCCCGCAGGCCCATCCCATGGTTCCATGTGCATACCGCTGTATTCGTAAAACGCACGTAATTCAGAATCCATGGTATCGACGTTTTGCCAAGCAGGTGGAATCAATAAGCGCATCGCACGGAAGATGTCCATACCGCCTGAAATCAATACTTCTAACATGTTGTCCAAGCTACAAGAATCCGAGCCACTCATTGAAACCAAGGGGCTGATGTCTTTCATGTCAATTAATGAGCTGACAAATTTATGTGAGCGTGCCACTGCCCAGTTACGATTACCTTGAACGGTGTTGATTTCACCATTGTGCGCCAGATAACGGAACGGTTGTGCTAACCACCATTGTGGCCACGTATTGGTTGAAAAGCGTTGGTGATAGACACATAAAGCAGATTCAAAACGGTCATCATGTAAATCTTTATAAAATTGCGGCAAGCGATTAGGCATGACCAAGCCTTTATAGCTAATCACACGGCTGGATAAACTGGGCACGTAAAACGATTTATCATCCCCATTATCTTTGATAGACTTTTCAGCCATACGACGCGCGATATAAAGCTTGCGTTCAAAATCTTCTTCGCTTAAACCTTCGGGCGCATTAATGAAGATTTGCATAATATGAGGAAGGGTTTTTAATGCCTCTTCGCCACATGCGTCTTTGTTTAAAGGCACATCACGCCAGCCAACGACCTCAAGTCCTTGCTTTTGCAGTTCGTTAGCTAAGAAGTCTTGAGCATATTTTGCAATGCTGTCATCCTGACTTAAAAACACCATACCAACAGCGTAAAGCGGTGCTAATTCATAACCTAATTCTTGGGCTAAGGTTTTAAGGAAGCTATCAGGTTTCTTCAATAATAATCCACAGCCATCACCCGTTTTACCATCTGCTGCAATCGCACCACGATGGGTTAAATGCGTGAGTGATAAAATAGCAGTAGACACCAGCCAGTGACTGGGTTTTCCATCCATTTGTGCAATTAGGCCGAAGCCACAACTGTCTTTTTCAAAACTTGGTTGATAAAGTCCCTTAAGCATATAACTTCCTCACCCTAAACAAGTACCAGTGAACAATTAACAATTATCAGTGAGCGATTACCCTACTGTCTACCCAAACCCGTTACCCTATCCCATTCATTTTCTGTATTTATAGTTATTTGGTAAGAGCAAAATTTTACAATTCTATAGGATTTTTCGAGCATTGTCACATATTTGATAGATGGCTTTTAATTATCAGAGGGTAAAGGGGTTTCTTAAATCTTAAGCTCAATTTGAGAGCAAAACTAAAAAGCGCCACTTAGTATGGGAATATGTTTAGTACAAGAGGGATTGCTTGTATTTTTGGTAGTCCTAGACAAGTAGTGATATATTGATATTATATTTTAAATCAATAAATTAAGAGCAAAGAATGTCAACATGTCCAAAATGCCGTTCAGCAAATTGTGTAAAAAATGGAACGATTCATAATAAAAAACCGAAAATGATGTGTAAAGATTGATGGATTATAAGGTTGTGATTAGATTAAGGAAGAGTAAAGAATTAATTTTAGATAGAAAAATGAGTTTTGTACTTCTGTACTATTGTTTGATATGACTGTTTTCTTGATGAAGCTTTATAAACATGGAATATCTAGAATTTGCTCTGGTTTGACTTAAAGAAATTTTTTTCTTAAGGAATAAACTCAGCACATTTACAAACGATAAACTGCTTAAAGGTGTAAATGCACTTGCTTCTATAACCTAGTTTTATGTAAAAACAGGATATTCTTTAGCGTTGGCATCCAGTTCAAGCAAATAGGGTGCTACAAAACCCTTATACTTATTTTTCTGTTCTGCTGTGAGGTCTTTCCATCCTGTAATCTGAAGCCGGCAGTTATCAGAACCACACATACATTGTTTAGGAAAATAATCAACACCATAATTTCTCATAGCATAATCAAAAGTGATTTCATCGTTCGCGTGAATTTCTTTCATTGCAACAAAGTCGTGGGCACCTGTCTTATTCAATTTGATACCACAATCAGGGTTACAGGAGTGATTTACTTTGCTGATTAGGCCTGCATGAAATACGTAACTGGTTTTGCCAACTTGAGAGGCATGGGAATGATTTTTGGTTAAGACTTCTTTAATGACACCAATCATGACGATGTCGCCAATTTTAAATGTCTTAGTAGCAAAAATACCTTCTCCTTTTTCAGGAGTGCCTCTTAATTCAACTCCAGTATTGACAATGGCGTTCATAAATGACCTTTAAATAATAATACACTTTAATAGTGTAGCACTATTCCATTGCGCCAATAGAAAAAAACTTTTATTTTCTTATAGATATGTCCATCAACGCCTTACGCATCATTTGCAACCATCTGTTTTATATCCATTTTAAATATGCCAACTTAAATTTAAAATATTTTTATTTTTCAAATAGTTATATTTCTAGTTATTAAGGCTTTTCAAAAACAGCTCAAAAT
>JADGDW010000018.1:28581-36025 GCA_016744725.1 Candidatus Albibeggiatoa sp. nov. BB20
GCACTATTCTTAAGCCAAAAGTGTATTTTTTCATTCTATAAAGCAAGATGTCACATAGGTTAAATATAGCTATAAATTCATTAAACGCTACCGCTTTCCATCGTAGCCAAGAACCGATTGCGCAAATGTTTGCTATTTCACGCAAATTGAGGCAGCAAGGGATTAAACATTATGGCTTTCATGGTTTATCTTATAAGTAGTATATTGCATCGGTGTTGCCTGATTATGTGGGTACGGACAATACAGGTAAAACCGTGGTATGTCACTTGGGTAATGGTGCAAGTTTATGTGCTATTGAACATGGAAAAAGTGTGGCATCAACAACAGGTTTTTCTGCTGTGGAAGGTTTGCCGATGGGAACTCGGTGTGGCAGTATTGATGTTGGTGTGGCGTTGTATCTGTGGGAACAAGGTTATAGTTTAAAACAAGCAACTGATGTTATTTTATAAATAATCAGGATTACTTGGTATGTCAGGAGGAATCAGTGCTGATATGCGGGTATTACTTGATAGCGAACATGTTGATGCAAAACAGGCTGTAGAACATTATTGTTATCGTATTGCGCGTGAAATAGGTTCACAAGCGGTGGCAATGCAAGGGCTCAATCATATTATTGTATAGTTATTTTATTCTAAAGTGATACAGGACTAGCAGTCCTCGATTTTAAAACTGATTGATATTTAAAGTGTAAAAGGACTGCCAGTCCTAACACATAAACCGAAATTGACTATATTTACTGCGGGTATTGGTGAACATGCAGTGCCCGTATGGGAAAAATCTGTGAACGCTTAACATGGTTAGGAGTTGAGTTAGATGTCCAAGCAAATCAACAAGGCCAATCATTAATTTCAACAGAAAATAGCTCAATTGCAGTATGGTTGATACTAACCAATGAAGAAATTATCATTGCAAAACACAGTTTGGAATTAGTTTTGACAGCATAGTTTAATGGTGCTGTATTTTGTTTTTAGAATGATAGAAAGTGTTTGATATAGTCAATTTCGATTTATATATTAGGACTGACAGTCCTGTATTACTTTAGAATAAAACGACTGTACTCATGGGTGCAATGATTTTGAGTGTGAGTAAATAGATTGACAGAAGCTGAAAAAATAGATATTTTGCAAATAATAATTTAATCCATTCCATTAATGGGGGTTTTGCATGTCTATGAGAAACACAATTCTATATATTACTTTTTGTTTGCTGTGTTTTAATACATCAATCTATGCCGATGAGGCGCAAGAACGCTCAATGTATAATCAAGTTCAGGACTTGTTAGATAATTATGAGGAAAATTTCCTTAATAAAAACAAAGTTAAATCACTGCTTAATAAAATGGAAAAAATGAATCCTAACAGTCATTATATGTTGGTTGGATATTGCCGTTTTTCATACAAATCAGGCTATATTAGCTACAACGATTATAAGCAGCCTGCATTAGCAAGAGCAAGACAATATTTTAGACAGGCAATTAGCATTAAGCCCAACTTCTCTGACGCTTACCTTTATGGTGCTTATGCTCATGCTTTCAGTAAAAAATATGATTTTGCTCAAAAACTGGCCAATAAAGCACGTCAATTATCACCTAACTCAGCAAGAGTGGATATTTTATTTGCACATTTGGCAAAAATTCATAAAGACTATGCGGCTATCATTCAATATGCTCAAGCAGCCATTAGCAAAGAGCCTAACAATAATGCCATTTTATCAAAAGCTTATAATAATCTTTCAAAAGCATATAAGGGTCTGAAAGATTATGCCAAAGCCGATAGTATATACAAGAAGATCATTGAACTTGATCCAGAGTCAGCTTGGGCAAGAATTAATTACAGCTCCTTTCTGACAAAAAATTTAAAAAACTACGATGAGGCGATAGAACAAGGCAAAATCGCGCTTGAATTAGCAGAGATTGGCATGGCACACAAAGTATTGGGCAAAGCCTATTATGAAAAAGCGGCTCAATTACATTGGGATGAAAAACAATATGAAGCATCATTGCTTTATTTTAAACATTCAACAGAACAATATGCCTATGATTCAAATGCGTGGTACGGATTGGGCATAACCTATTATCAAATAGGCTACAAAAATAGAAATAAATCCCAAATCAAACAAGCAGAAGCTGCCCTTAAAAAAGCCCTTACGATTGACCCAAAACATCAGGAAGCCATTGAAAATTTAAAACATGTCGAGATGTTATTGAATAGGTTAGAGAAATCCAGTTAAATCACAGCAGCCTAATGCCCTTTATCTAAGCATAATGATATGGGGCATAACATAAGAAAACAGCCACATAATCCTGATATTTAGAATGTTTTCCTGATTTGATAAGCTAAAAATCTAATTTTTCTCATAGCTAGGTAATAATTGAATTGCATCACTAATTAGTATGTCAATGATGTTATTGAGAGATTGCTGCATAGCGATTTTCCATTCAGTTTGTGTGGCAATAATGGCCTCGTTCACATCGTTGCTAAAAGCTTCTCGTTGCATCACTTCAACACCTTCGTTAATAGCATAATCTATTCCTAATCCAATACCTGCTCCAATCACAGTACCCACAGGCCCACCCAGTGTACCAATCGTACCACTACCACCGACGACAAGTGCTTTAGTCACAAAAGGAGAAGCTAACTTAGATAATAAGCCTTTACTCGCAGTACCCGCCACTGTTTTGATAGCAACACCTCCCAACACTTTACCGCCGATACTTGCACCACCCGCTATGAGAACTGCGCCTAAAGTTTTCCCTTCTGGGGTTTTTTCGTATGCTGCCATATTCATTTTATTAAACTGACTATCCCAATCCAATCTCATATCAACTTGAGTGTTCTCTGTCTGTAAATGGGTAGTTTCACGAGAGACAAAAGACAGGAAATTTAAATGTATCATCGATAAGGCATTAATATAATGACTGCGTATTGAGGTTACGGTATTTTGATAAGTCTGCTTTAGTTTTGGATGGGTGACTTCAGGACGCAATACAATATCTTCATAATGTTTAAGGATATATTGCTCAACATCATGTGCAACGACATCACTTAAATCTTCGGAACTAAAGCTGATCGTATGTTCCGCAGTCGCAGAAATGGCTTTCCATAAAATTTTATATGTAGTGGCATAAGCAAAATACCAATCAGCAAATATATCTACTCGCTCGTGTACTGACTCAAAGCTTAAGCTTAAAGTATATTCTAGTTCATTATCAGCTTGTTGGATTAAATTGTGTCTCATTTGCTCTAGCGATTTGACACTTTGTTGTACAAATTCTGAATAACGTTCCGCGTCCGCTAAGACTTTTACTAATTCACCTGCTTGATTTTGGTAAATAAGTTGTATTTGTGGGTGGACTTGGGCTTGAATGCCTGTTTTGATTTGTGATTCGTCTTGGTGAACAGCTTGGTTGTATTCAGTCTTAGATATTAAGAAATCGTACCAAGTGCGTCCAAAAAAAAGTATGATAAAGCAGATAAGAAAAATAGTAATCAGCCATCTAAACATGGGATAGGCTCTTGCAAATTAGGATATTAAAAATAGTTTAGCTCGAATAGATAGTTTTGACATAAAAATAAATATTTTGGGAATATGCTGAATCCAAATTCGACTCAAATTATAGTCCTCTAAATCATGGTAAAGCACACAGCTATTATCGAAATTATTGAGTAAATTTAAGTTGTTATGGGTAAAGCAGGTTTAAAGCCATTATCTGCGACGACTAAAGATGTGGAAGAAAACGCATTTATAAGAGGTTTGGAATATTTTTAATAGCATTTCAAATCTTGCTTTATCCATCCCTTATTGCTGAACACGATTTCTGCTGTACCTATTACCAGATAAAAGCTTGAGGTTGATATGGAAGTGTTTTATATCCATTGGATAAATAAATAGTGTGTTGCGGTATTTTTTTCTGGTCAACAAATTTCAACATTGCATAATAACGTCGAATCCGACGCACATATTCCACCGCTTCATAACCACGTGCTTTGCCATACTTGGTTTTTTTATACCATTCAGGTTTGGATAACAATAACAAATATTTTTTGACCACACCCCAATAATTAGACTTAAATCCATCTTGTTCTGCCAATTTTCGCGCATCCATCACATGACCAAAACCCACATTATAAGCAGCGAACATAAACCAAGTACGATCAGGTTCAACAATATCATCTGGTAAGCGTGAATATAATTTTCTTAAATAACGAGCACCCCCTTCAATACTTTGAAATGGATCTTCACGGTTCTCAACACCCAAATAAGCTGCGGTATCCTCGGTCAACATCATTAGACCACGTACACCCGTTCTTGATATGGCATCAGGATTCCATAAAGATTCTTCATAACCAACCGATGCAATCAATCGCCAATCAATTTGCTGAGCTAAACCCATCTGCTCAAAACAGTGCCGATATAATGGCAAACGTTTTTTAACATTTTTATAAAAACTATTGATATTGAATGCATTAAAATCCTTAGCTTCGGTCAATTCTCCGTAATAATGCTGTTTTAGTTTTTCCAATTCACCAGAATATTTGGCTTGTTCAATAAATTGCACTGCTGCTTGATATAAGCTGTCATCCTTAGTTTGTCGCAAAAATGCCCAGCCACGTTGCTGGGTTGAAACACTGGTTGCAATTAATAGTTTTGGATAAAAATGACGTATTGCTGCAAGTTGATGCGAGTCTGCTAAAACTAAATGTTGCTCATCTAATTGTGATAATAAGTTTAAATTAGAAGTCTCAAAAGTTTGCCAGCTCAGTTTAGGCTGTTGTTGCTTTAGCTGCTCAATAATTTCTTTATAAATAATATGTTGACTGGTTTGAATAGGGTATTTTTCAGTAAGCTGATTTAGATTTTTGGGAATCTGCGGATTTTCTTGATGATAGACAAGATAATGCTCTGTTTTTTGATAAAAAGGGGTGGTTCGTAAATCGATATGTTGGTGCAAGGAATTATGGGTAATCGCAAATTGTACCGCTTGATTTTGTAATAAACTCACGATTTCATCAGAATTAGCCACAGTTACAATATGAACTTTAACTTGTAATTGTTGTGCAAAATCTTGAATTAATTCCATATCCAAGTTTTTTTGAGCTGGAGATAAATGCGTATATGGCAGCACTGCAATTTTAATATTGCCCTGTTGCTGAATCTGTTGCAATTGAGTTAATTCAGGCGTGCAAAAACTGAGGAAGATGCCTAGTAATACGATTATTAAATATTTCATGATTGATTCTCATTCGGCAACGATAAAAAAATAGAATGCTTTTATTTTGCTGACAGCTAAACCTCTAATTATACAAGCAATTTTTAAAGCATTTTTATTATTTTTAAGTCGTTCCCTAATAAAATCGGCTTTTTTCACTTAATAAGCATTCTCTAAATGAAAAAGTTAGATTATAAAATAACTATTTATTCTAGTTAAGCCACCTCTAAATGTACATAGTAAAATGCTTAAAATTGCTCTCATTTTTAAATAAAAACTACATTAACTGCTTGACGGACTATATATTTAAATGAATAATCTGATATTCTTACTTTAACAATTTAAATATTGGGCAGCTTGATTCCATTGCTTGCTAAGGTAAGATAGCAAAATTTTTCAACTGGATAATCATTGTGCGTCGTGTATTTGTGCGTTATGGATTGGTAACTTTGCGCTGGTTATGGCAATTATGGCTATGGGTTATCCTGATCGTAGGCGTGCTCTCTTTACTACTTTTTGCCATTTTTTATCGTTTATCTGAATATCGCCCCCAAATTGAATATTGGGCAAGCGAAATGTTGCAACAACCTATTATTATCGGGGATATTTCAACCGACTGGATAGAAGGTGCACCAACTTTAGAGTTACAACAGATTCGCCTTGTTTCCCCAGATAAAAACAGCTTTATTGAAATTCCTCAAATCCGTATTGGTTTGAGTATGCTCACCTCGTTGCTACAACAGCAATTAATTACCAGCCAAATCAATTTAAATATCAAACAATTAACCTTACATCGTCAGTTAGATGGTTCGGTGCGCGTTGTTGGTTTTGCTGAGTCAGAAACAAGCCAACAAACCAATAAACCCATCAATGCAGATGCCAATTTTTTACTGCGATGGCTGCTTAAACAACAAGATATTCAATTACAAATTGAGCGAGTGACTTGGCAAGAATTACAGCATAAACCACTGCATTTTGATGATTTAGGTCTACATTTGAAAAAACAAGCAGAAAATAACCATATTTCAGGACAAATCGGATTACCTATTGGTGAGATACAACAAACCTTACAATTCTCTAGCATAAGTCAATGGGATGATATTAATTTATTGCATTTAAATGGACAAATCCAGTGTTCACCTAAAAAAATACAAACATTGCCAATTTTCTCTAGCCAAATTGAGATAAATCCAAATGAGAATAAAGGGTTTAATATTGATTTATCCCAGCTTTATATTCAAACAATAGCTCAATCCTCTGATGCTAATCAATTAAATATTATTATAAATCCTAATGGTTATCAGCATGATATATCAGCCAAACTGGCTTTTTTAGATTTAGAACCCTCATTTTTATTAGCCAAACAATTTTTGAAAAATACGCCTTTTTTAGATCAATTAAAATCTATTGCGACTAAAGGACATTTAAGACAAATTCAATTAGATTATCCAGCCAATAAAAAATGGGAATTAAAAACAGAACTAGAGAATATTTATTTTAAATATCAGCAGCATAAAATTAAAAAATTATCTGGCTCTGTTACAGCACAAGCAGAGCAAGTCAAGATTAATATTGCTCATGCTAACATGGATTTTATTGAGCCTAGTTTATACGGTCATGCTTTATATTTCAAAGAATTAGAAACAAATATTCAAATAAAAAAACAGCCCGAAAATATAGAAATCACAATTAATAAATTTAAAGTACAAGAGCAAAATACGCCTATGCAGCTCAAGGGAAAAGTTGATATTTTGCCGAATAAACCACCTTATTTAGATTTAGACCTAATGATAGGAAAAGTACAGGCCAAAAATATTTATCGCTACATTCCAGATAAAGAAATTGCTAAAACAGCCCATTGGTTGCAACAGGCCTTAATCGGTGGATATTTAGATAATGCACGATTAAGACTCAAAGGCAATACAAATACAGTCTTCAAATTGGAAAAAAATCAACTTCAGTTTGATGCTAAAGCACAGCAGATTAAATTAAACTATGCAACAGGTTGGTTTCCAATACAAAAGTTAAGCGCAAAACTTAAGATATCTAATAATCAACTTATTATTACCCCAAGTCAGGCTTATTTATTAAATAGTCCATTTCAATATGCTTCGGTGAAAATTCCAAAATTAACAGGAAATCATAAAAAAGTAGTTATTTCTGGAAAATTAGATACAACAGCCCAAAAAGTATTTAAATTTTTATATGAAACCCCGCTAGCTAAGAAAATCGATT
>JADGDW010000019.1 GCA_016744725.1 Candidatus Albibeggiatoa sp. nov. BB20
GTTATATGCTGTTGGTGCTATTGAGTTATCCAAGCAAGGACAGTTGCAAAAATGCGTTTAATTCGTCTTTCTGCCAATCAAGCAAGTTTTAAAACAATCGAATTTAACCCTGTTGGACTTTCGATTATTGTCGGCTCGCGCTCCCAAAACTCAAAAAATAAAAAACAAAATTCATATAACGGCGTTGGAAAATCACTTGCTATTGAGCTTATACATTTTTGTTTAGGTTCTAATAAAAATAAAGCATTTGAAGAACATTTGCCTGACTGGGAATTTTCTTTAGAGTTTAAAATTGGTGATGAATATTTTGTTTCAAGACGCAATGCACAAAAACAAAATGTTATATTGCTGAATGAAGAAGAATTAAAAATTCAAGCATTTTGCCAGCTTCTTGAACAGAAATTATTCCGGATACCTGAAAATACGCAAAAAATTTCATTTAGAGCTTTATTGCCTCGTTTTATTAGAAGATATAAAGCTGATTATGTTAATCCAAAAGAAACAAAAGCAGATTATTCTCCTACTGATAAGTTATTGCGTAATTTATTTTTATTAGGCTTGGATATTCATTTAGCATTAAGAAAGATGAATCTGAAAATTGAGCATGATGAAAAGAAAAAATTTAAAAAAAGCTTTGCAAATGATTCAGTTATCAAAGAATACTTTACGAAGAGTAAAGACCCTGACATTAATATTTCGCATTTAGAAAAACAAATACAAAAATTAGAAAAAGAACTTGCTGAATTTCAGGTTGCAGAAAATTATAGTGATATAGAACAGGAAGCTAATCAGATTGCAAAACAGCTTCATCAACTTCAGAATCAGCGTGTTATTTTACAAAAAACAATCGAAAATATTGAAAAAGGTATCAATATAAAATCAGATATTACAAGACAAAAGTTAATGTCCGCATATGAAGAACTTGAGCAAGCATTTAAGCCTGAGACTCTGAAACACCTAGAAGAAGTTGAAACTTTTCAACAACAATTATTAAAAAATAGAATAACGCGACTTACTCAGGAAAAAATACGTCTACAATCAGAATTAGAACAATTAGATATTAAAATTAGAAGCGAAGGAAAACTATTAGATAAAAAGCTTGTGTTTCTGTCTGAAAATAAAGCCTTAGACCAATATGTTGCTGTGAATAACAAAGTGATTAAATTACAAAATAAATTACAAAAACTCAAATCTTTTCAAGAAATTTCAACTCAAATTGACATTGAACTCAGTAATATTAAAGCGCAATTTAGTAAAGAAGAGTTAAAAGCAACAAAATATCTTGAGGCGACTCGACAAGAGCGAGAAGAAAGATTTTCCTTATTTGCCAATATTGCTAATAGACTTTATCCCGATGCGCCAGCAGGTATTACACTTTATAACAATACAGGTGAAAACCAATTACGTTATGATTTTGATGTAAAAATTGAAAATCATGCAGCCGATGGAATTAATAATGCTAGAATTTTTTGCTACGACTTTACTGTATTATTGTTGCAGCAAAATCATAAAATGGAATTTATATGGCATGACAGTCGTTTATTTACAACTGAGCTTGATGCTATTCAAAGAGCCGAAGTATTTAAAATTGCTAATGAATATGCAACTTCTCATGAAAAACAATATATAGCAACATTAAGTGAAGATGATTTAGAAACAATGCGAGAGTATTTAACAGATTCTGAATTTAAAACATTATTTTCTGATGAAACAATTGTATGTGAGCTTGATGCAAATAATAAATTATTAGGAATGCAAGTTAATATGGAGTACCAACCAAACTAATTACTTAGGAGTATAGTGCCAACCACTTATAATACTGAGCAATTTCCCAACTTGTTGCTGCTGTAAAATCTTAAAAAAACTGCTTAACGCACTGTTTGTAACTTTTAAATCACCTGCATACTGAGCAAATAACTCTGCTGAAACGCCTTGAATATTCTGTACATTATTCGAACCACCCACAATAACATTTGAACCCGTCACATCCCCACCAATGGAAATAGATTGATCGTTGTTACTCATATTATTTCCTGCAAAATATGAAATATTTTATTTTTCAATATAATCATAGTTTTAGGCAATGAAAAAACTGTCCGAAATATTGTTACTTTAAATCTTAGCTATTACAAACCAAGTAAACTATCAATATAATTTGGCAACCATAAAACAGTTTGTGGAAATATCACCAAAATAGCCAAACCAATCACTTGCAAAATAACAAAAGGAATAACCCCGCGATAAATAACGCTCATCGGCATATTGCTAGGCGCAACTGCTTTGAGATAAAACAATGAAAAGCCAAAAGGCGGCGTTAAAAATGAAGTCTGTAAATTAACCGCAATCAATATTGCAAACCATAACAAATCAATGTGAAAATAAACCGCGATTGGCGCAAGAATCGGCACAACAATAAAGCAAATTTCTAAAAAATCTAAGAAAAAGCCTAATACAAACACTAAAGCCAAACTTGTGAGTAAAAACCCCCATTGGCCTCCCGGTAACTGAGTAAAAATATCATGCACTAAATTATCACCACCCATACCGCGAAACACTAAACCAAATGTGGTTGCGCCGATTAAAATCAAAAACACCATACTGGTAAGACATACCGTGTGCTGCATTGATTCAATGGTATTTTGACGGGTTAAACGATTTTTAAACGTCAGCCACAATGTACCCACAACAGCAATTGCGATTGCAAAAAACACCGTATTCATGACTATCCAACCAACCGTGCCACCCAGCACAATGACAATCAAAAAAATGATATTTTCTAATGGTTTTGAATGACGCATCGCGGCTAATAACATCGCGCCCACTGCACCCACTGCGGCGGATTCTGTTGGTGAAGCAATACCAAAGAAAATCGAGCCTAAAACGGCCATAATTAGAAATAAAGCAGGAAACAAGCTTTTGGCTAAACGAACTAATAATTCTAAATCCCATTTTTGACTGTACTCAATCAATGCGGGGGCAAGCTCTGGGTTTCGCCATGCTCGAACTAAAATAAAAATTAAATACATCCCAATCAAAATTACACCAGGGACGATTGCTGCAATAAATAAACGTCCAATCGGTACGCCAATCACATCCGCCAGTAAAATTAAAATCACACTGGGTGGGATAATTTGCCCCAAAGTACCCGAAGCGGCAATTGTGCCCGTGGCTAATTCAGGCGAATAATTATTTTTCAACATGGAAGGCAAGGCAATAATACCCATTGTTACGACGGTTGCCCCTACAACACCCGTGGTTGCCGCAAGTAAAGCCCCAACTAACACAATTGAAATCGCTAATCCACCGGGCAAAGGGCCGAATAACAAACCCATGGTTTCTAATAAATCTTCAGCTAATCCCGATTTTTCCAAAATAATGCCCATAAATACAAATAGCGGCACGGCGGATAAAGTGAAATTTGTCATAATGCCCCAAATCCGCAGCGGCAATAAATTGAAAAAGCTGACATCTAAAAATACCAAGCCAAACCCTAAACCAATTGCCCCTAAGGTGAATGCAACAGGATAGCCTAGTAATAAGGCCAGCATTAATACCCCAAACATCACTAACGACCACATTTCTACAGTTAAAAATTCCACAGCATGATCCTTATTTATCTATTTCAATTGGTTTCACAGCCAAACCACAACAACCATGATATTTAGGATGTTTGCTATAACCTGAGATGACTAGAATATTAGACAATATATTTGCAATCGCTTGTAATAACAGCAGAAAAAAACACAATGGGATCGCCGATTTCAGCAAAAAACGATAGGGTAAGCCACCGGGGTCTGGAGAACTTTCCATCTGAAAAAAGGAGGCTGAAATAAAAGGATAGGAGGTATAAATAACTAAAATACAAAAAGGAATTAAGAAAAGTAGGTTGCCAAATAAATTAATCCAAGCCCGCCCAGCATCGCTTATTTTGATGCTTTGATAAAAAATATCAACTCGGACATGTTCATCATATTTAAAGGTATAAGCTGCACCAAGGAGGAAGGTTAGCGCAAATAAATGCCATTGTAATTCTTGTAATTGGACTGAGCCGATACTAAAAAAACGCCGCATCATGACATCGTACACAATAACCAGCACCATCAACAGCACCAGCCACGCCGTCATACGCCCAACCCATTCATTTAGGGCATTGATTGAGGTAATAATAAATTTCATAGGCTTCTTTGGAGGTTTGCACATCTTATTATCAGTATGAATATTGTAAAGCAATTTTAAGTTATTGCATTAGCAACTTGTATCCGCTACTATTTTTGCCCGTTGATGTTCACCACTTGGAAATATAATGACAGTAGAAATCGGTAGCAGTACTTTACCTGACATCACCTTGCCAGCAACCAGCAATCAAGAAATCAATCTTGCCAGCTTAAAAGGCCAAATCGTGGTTTTATATTTTTATCCACGTGACAATACCCCCGGTTGTACTCAAGAGGGTAATGAGTTCACAGAGAAATTTGCAGAATTCCAAAATAGAAATGTACTTATTTTAGGCGTTTCGCGCGATACAGTAAAAAAACATGAAAATTTCAAAGCAAAGTATGGATTTCCATTTGAATTACTAGCGGATGTTGATGAAGTGTTGTGTAAAACTTATGGCGTAATGAAAGACAAAAAAATGTTTGGTAAAGACGTTCGCGGTATTGAACGCAGCACTTATGTTTATGATAAAGAGGGTGTATTACAGAAAATGTGGCGCAAAGTGAAAGTTGACGGCCATGTTGATGAGGTGTTAGCGGCTGTGAATGAAATGGCAGCTTAAATGATTTAGGACTGGTGATAGCATACAAAACCAGTCCTAAAATAAATTCACTATTTAATCGCCTTTTCACAATCTGCAATTAACTCGTCTAGAAGCTGTACGCTAGATTTAGCTTCTGTTTTAATTTCATTAAGAAAATCTAATTCACTTTTAGAAATATGATTATCTGCAAAAAGTTGCTCACGTAAAATAGTTACTTCTTTTTGGCTAATATGTCCATCTGCCAAAGCAAACGCCTTAGCTACTTTGCGCCATTCTGCCATTTTTTTATCTCCTTTGACTGGTTAAAACTGCAACTAAATTGTACGCCTGTTTTAGTATAACGAAAAGTATTGCTAACAATTTTATTATAAAAATCCAAGTGATTTCTTACAATAGATTGATATTGAATCAATTAAACAAACAGCTGTTACCTTTAGTCAAAAGCCATCTTTCTCTAAATTTAGTTATATTAGGTGATTTTTTGCTAATCTTCGAATTATTTACTAAACTTCCTTTTAATTATTTTACGTAGGATGCTTGTTATTAAGCATTGGAGAGCAAAGTCATGCCTATATTGACCTTTTATATCAATAAGCAAGTGTCCTAGTTTAGCAAAAGGATACTATTTAGAAATGTTTTCTCATACTATAAGCCAAATTGAAACAAGGCTTCTGCAACTTATTTTATTTATTGTTATTTTTCTTTCTTTTTTACATTACGCAAGTTTTATTGGTAATACCTTAGATCACTCATGGATGGCAGGCTTAGGAATTGCGTATAAACAAAATTTACAATATGGCACAGAGCTGATTTTCACTTATGGTCCATTGGGCTATTTTTATAATGCAACAGCACCTTATGATATGGATTTATTTGCTTCATTTATCGCGTGGCAATTTATCGCTGCTTTTGTCATTGCTGCATTATTTATGCTGCATGGGCAACAGCTTAGAGGTCTCATTAATAAATGGATTTATTTCTATTTAGTCTTGATGTTGTCGGTGCAATCTGTTCATTTAGTTGATTCGGTTTATTATTTATCGGTATTGTTAGTCGTTGCGCTGATTATCAATCCACCTACTTTTGTGCAAAAAAATACATCAGCTATAAATTGGTTTCTCATGTTGTTAATCCTAAGCCTTTTTGCCACTTTAGCGATGACTAAATTTGTATTATTTCTGATTACAGGCTTTAACATCATTATTATCAGCATCATTATTGGTAAGCGTCATGGTTGGCTTAAATGTCCTTTTATAATAGTGGCTTATACTGCCTTAGTTATGGGATTATGGACATTGCTAGGACAATCTGTAGAAAATCTACCTGCTTTTATTATCAACTCTTTAGAAATCAGTCGTGGCTATAATGCAGCTATGCTATCAATAGGTTCAAATTATGAAATATTGTTAGTGATAACTGTATTAGGCTTGACTATGTTGATAGGTTTAATTTCTGCTTTTGCGCCTAAATTCAATATTGAGCGCCTCCTGTTAGCCTGTTCCATTGGATTTAGTACCTTTCTGATCTTTAAAGCAGGGCTGGTGCGACATGATGCGCCTCATGCGTCTATTTTCTTTGCATTTTTAATGCTTGTCCCTTTTATGTTCGATTATGAAGAAAAAATGAAATTAAGTATCCGTTCGTTATTTCATAGTTTCCGTTATATGGTTATCTTGTTGTCTGTGATTGGTCTTATTAGCGCAAATCAGTTTATTACTGTTAATACCATGTTCACGCAATGGAATCAGCATTTGGTCGATAATACCAAGAATCTTTTGAAACTGCCTCAATTACAACAGCATTATCATAATGGTTTTGCTGAATCACAAAGAATCTTAGATTTACCTAAAGTGCGTGAAACCGTTGGTGAAAAAACGCTGGATATTTTATCTTTTGAACAAGTCACCTTATTTCTAAATCAATTTAATTGGCATCCTCGCCCCATTTTTCAAAGTTATAGTGCTTATACAACACGTTTACTCAATGTTAACGGCAATTTTTATGGTAGCAAACAAGCCCCTCAATTTGTGTTGTTTAAACTGCAAACCATTGATGGGCGGTTTCCTCTGATGGATGACATTGAAGTAATTAAAGTGCTTATGCGGGATTATATTCCTGTTTTAGAGGAAAAAGACTATCTGTTATTGCAACATGCTCCACGCGGACAAGGCAGAGTTGCCGAAGGGGATATTTTATTACAGCACGACGTAAAATTCGGGGAATCCATAGATATCTCTGATTTTAGTACTAAGCCATTATTATTGAGCCTTGAGTTTAATAAAACAGCAATAGGTGAAGTATTTTCATTTTTATATAAATCATCTTTGGTATACATGGAATTGACAACCAGTACAGGTCAACAATTACGCTATCGTATTATGCCCAACATGATGGAGACAGGCTTGTTAATTAATCCATTGATTATAAGCAAAAAACAATTCATAAAATGGTATAAAGGGAAACCTTTACCCCCCATCAATCAAGTTAAAATCATTGTGGACAATACCGCAGGCGTGACTTTATTTGAAGAGAACATAACATTTAAATTAAGTGAATATCCTATTTTGCCACCTTCTAATATTGCGTACATCCATTAAGATAACAGTGTGAGTGACGGTGTGTAGCACCGTCATTCCTCTCCGATATTGGCAATGGATTCAACAAAAAGCAATCCTTTTAAAAATCACCTGTTTCATTAGTTATACTGCGAATTGCTTTTAAAATCGCCGATTGTTTCAAATCATAATCACGAGAAGAGAAATATATTTTTCATATTAGCTTCTAAACTTGAAATATATCAAAAACAAATATTTATAAAAGCTATCTTACACATTGAATAAGCTTGATTAGGAATAATATTCAAACTTGCCTCTTGTAACTGGTCAATACCGCCATTATTTGATAGGCTGAAATCATCAAATAAATAAGGATACTTAAATGACGGTTGAACACGAACCTTTTGAACAAGATATTGAAGAAGTCAAAGCAACCGATGAGGAAAATCAAGCCGATGGTGAAGAGTCTCAAGGTAGTTTAATTTCTTACAAAGAAGCCTTGCCCAAAATAGTTCACATTTTACCTTTGATGAGTCGTCCATTTTTTCCACACCAAGTGATTCCGATGATTATCGAGAATGATTTGTGGTCAGATACGATTAAAGAAATTCATGATAGTCCTCATAAATTGCTAGGTTTAATGCTGTGCAAAAAAGACAATGTAGATGATATTACAACTTTGACTCAAGATGATTTTTATCCGATTGGCACAGTATGCAAAATTCATCGAATTATTGAAGTCGATAAAGATGATAATTTACAAATTATTGTTGAAGGCCTACAACGTTTTGAAATTGCCGAATGGATCAATAGCCAACATCCATTTATTGCAAATGTGGATTACCATCTTGAAGTCCAAAATGAGAAAGATGCTGAATTAAAACCTCATGTCTTAGCTATTATCAATACGATTAAAGAGTTATTACCACTCAACCCCTTGTATAACGAAGAATTAAAAATGTTTTTGGAGCGTTTTAGCCCTGAAGAACCTTCTTCGCTAGCTGATTTTGCCGCCAGTTTAACAACTTCAACTCGTGAAGAATTGCAAGATATTTTAGAAACCTTGGATTTAGCACCACGTTTAGAAAAAGTGTTGCTATTGCTGAATAAAGAATTGCAACTGGCTAAAGCACAGGTTGAAATTCGTCGCCAAGTCGAAGATAAAATGGAAGATCATCAACGTGAATTCTTCTTACGTGAGCAACTACGAGCGATTCAGCAAGAGTTAGGGATTGAAAAAGATGACCGTACCGCACAAGTGGAGAAATTCACTGAACGTTTAAAAGAGTTGACTGTCCCTGAAGCAGCACAAAAAGTGATTGACGATGAAATGGACAAAATGTCGGTACTGGAAATCGGTTCATCGGAATATGCTGTGACCCGCAATTATTTAGACTGGTTAACCCTATTGCCTTGGGGTAAATATTCTTCCGACCATTTGGATATTGCTAAAGCGCGTGAAATTTTGGACGCGGATCATGAAGGTTTAGAAGATGTTAAAGACCGAATTATGGAGTTTTTAGCTGTTGGCAAATTAAAAGGCAGTATCAGTGGCATTATTTTATTATTAGTAGGCCCACCGGGTGTGGGTAAAACCTCGGTTGGACGTTCAATTGCCAATGCGCTAGGCCGTTCATTTTTTAGATTTTCCGTGGGCGGGATTCATGATGAGGCAGAAATTAAAGGCCATCGCCGTACTTATATCGGTGCTATGCCAGGTAAATTTATCCAAGCCATGAAAGAAGTGGAGTATGCCAACCCCGTTATCATGTTAGATGAAATCGATAAAATCGGCGCATCTTATCGGGGTGATCCTGCATCAGCATTATTGGAAGTGCTAGACCCAGAACAAAATAGCGATTTTTTAGATCATTATTTAGATGTGCGATTTGATTTGTCTAAAGCATTATTTATTTGTACTGCTAATCAATTAGATACAATTCCAGCCGCGTTACTTGATCGCATGGAAACTATTAAGTTATCAGGTTATTTAACCAGTGAAAAATTGCAAATTGCAAAAAAACATTTGGTACGTCGTCAACTAGAACGTTCTGGCTTGCAAGATGAACAATTGATTTTACCTGATGAGACTTTGACCCGTATTATCGAAGATTATGCACGCGAGGCGGGTGTACGAAATTTAGAAAAACAAATCGGTTCAATTGCCCGTAAAGCGGCTTTAAAAATATTGGAAGATGTTGAAACACCAATTGAGGTGAGCTCTGATAACCTAAATGATTACTTAGGCAATCCTATATTTGAAAACGATCAAGAGCTTAAAGGTGTGGGAGTTATTACGGGTTTAGCATGGACGGCAATGGGTGGTGCAACCTTAAGTATTGAAGCAACGCGAATTCATAATTATGCACGTGGTTTTAAACTCACGGGGCAACTTGGTGATGTGATGAAGGAGTCGGCTGAAATCGCTTATAGTTATTTGGTTGGAGAATGTGGACAGTTTGGGGTGAATAAGAAATATTTTGAAAAAGCCTTTATTCATTTGCATGTTCCTGCTGGAGCAACGCCTAAAGATGGGCCTAGCGCAGGTATTACGATGACCAGTGCCTTATTATCGCTTGCGACTCAGAAGGATGTACCACGTTCAATTGCAATGACAGGTGAGCTCACATTGACAGGACATGTATTGCCTATCGGTGGTGTGCGAGAAAAAATTATTGCAGCGAAACGGGTTAAAATTCATGAGGTGATTTTGCCTGATTCCAATAAGCGTGATTATGAGGAATTGCCTGATTATGTTCGTGAAGGCATGACGGTGCATTTTGTCAAAACCTATCCAGATGTTGCTAAGATTTTATGGGCGTAATATTTTATGAATTAGGCTCTTTGCTGTATTACCTCAATTGACAATGAGTATGTTAAATAATAGATTTTCTTTTAATACCAATTTTTGGTTATTACTGAAGCAGGCTGTTGTTTACCAATCGATAACGTCTATTTGCGTTTTTAGGTTTAGAGTTATATATGCAGCGTTTGACCAGCTAAAACTTATTATTTTTTATTAAGGTGTAATTTTATGCAAGATTTAAAGATTGATATTGGCTGTGGCGGTGCAAAAAAAGAAGGGTTTTTAGGAATTGATTATGTTGCTTTTCCGGGGGTTGATTACTCGGTTGATTTAAACTCAGCAGGATTACCGTTTCCAGATCAAAGCGTCAGTCATATTTTCACCTCACATTTTTTAGAACATGTCACTAACGTACGCTGGGATGGACTGTTTAAAGAAATGACCCGTGTTGCACAAGATAAAGCCCAAATTGAAATTTGGAATCCGTATGTATTTACCAATGCGGCTTTTATTTCAGGACATTTGTCTCAGTTGAATGAAGATCAATATTTACACATGGGTGTTTATTTTCCTGCGCAATGGTCTAAAGCATTAGGTGCATTTTGGACTATTAAGGAATTTCAATATGTTGTTTCAGAGCAAACTTTAATTGATTTGTCCGAAAACAATATTTCATTATCCCACGCACTGCGTTATTACAAAGAAGTTGTACGTGAATTTGGCGTATTTATTGAGGTTTGCCGTGGTGAATATCAGCCCGTCACTCCTATAAAAACATTTTCTATTGAAAGCCGTGATGGTGAAAAACATCTTCTGAAGCAAGAAGTTTATGCAGATAATAAAAAAGCGAATTTATTACAAAAAGCAGTTGGACAGTTTTCAGAGAAAAAACTCTAAATGATGCTGTTTATCCTGAAATGGGATGCTTTCAATCAAATCAATATGTAAAAAATCTGAGTGTTTGGCTGGGATAATCTTTGCTCGTTACTAAGTTTCAAGTTTGGTAACGAGTTAAATCAATCCTACAAATCTTTTTCAATTGATACAGAGTTAAAACGGATGAGTGATGTATTGAGTTGTAGTGAGCTGGGATTAGAGTCCTTACAGGATTTATTAAGTCATTATGGATTAAGTGTGGTATTGCTTGCCACAGAACAGGAAATTGAAGGCAGTTTTTGGGGAGATAGTGAAGCGGGTTTAGTCAAAAATCGCCTGTATGTACGCGATGATACGCCAGTACATTCTGCTTTGCATGAGGCTTGTCACTACATTTGTATGGATGCCCAGCGGCGCGATGATTTAGATACTGATGCGGGTGGTGACTATGATGAAGAAAATGGCGTATGTTATTTACAGATTTTACTCTCTGAGCAATTGCCAAATGTGACTAAACAAAAAGCATGGGCAGATATGGACGCTTGGGGTTATAGTTTTCGCTTAGGCTCGACCCAAAACTGGTTTGAGCAAGATGCAGAAGATGCACGCCAATGGCTATTAAAATACAAATTGATTGATACACAAAACCATCCTACATGGAAATTACGCTAAATATAAATCTGTCTTTTAATTTAACATAATTTCCTGCAAGTTTATAAAAAATAACATATTCAAGGCACGATAAAATATCAAGCTGAATCTGTTCAACAAGATACACGTGAATATCATCTCGCTTTTGGCTCAATAATATGCTGTGCAAAACGATGCTTCACTACATGGTAATTATGGGCTATATGATTTTAACTTTTGACCCTTAATTCACACTTTAATCTAACTCTAATATAAAGAATAGCCTATTTTTTAGAATCAATGGGTTAGCTATTTTATTTTTGTTGCCATCAATTAAATTATTGACTTTCAAGGAAAGAAAACCATATTAAATACGCGTTAAATATTGTTTTTTATAAACTGACCGCATAATTGAAAATTTCCATTCTGATTGTGTCCTTTTCTTTGTTCGCGTACAATAAAATTCTAAGATTTTATAACCATGTAAAAAACTTGTATAGTGAATTTCTTGTTATGTATTAGGACTGGCAGTCCTTTAATATTTTAAATATCAAACACTTTTAAATTTGAGGACTGCCAGTCCTAATATCACTTTAAAATAAAACAGCTATATTTAGTGACTATGAAGTTTTTCACGGAATAAGTTTTGCCTATTATGCTTTGAACATTGACCTTAAAGCGATTGAAGTAATAATAGGGAGGGATTCAATGATGTCTCAATATAACAAGAGGCAAAAACACAGCATAATACAAACCTATGGGCGTATGCTATGGGCAAATTTACACTTAATCTATCTAAAATTTATAGATAAGAGGCTTTGTCGTTTCTTCAATATACCCTTGGCAATATTAGCATTACTATTGCTATCCCCTCTTCTGCTTATTCGTATTGTCCAATCCAAATGGTCTAATGGCTCTATTTTTACAGCAAAAACCCTGGTTGGGCGGCAACGTCAAACATTCACTGTATTCCAATTTACTCACACAGGTATCGGACAAACATTACCTATATTATGGAATATTCTGCGTGGTGAAATGGCATTTACTGGCCCGCGCCCTTTAACTCCATTTGAAAATCAACAATTACTCCCTAGAGCATTACCTCGATTTGATGTCACTCCGGGATTGTATTCGATTCATACTTTGAAAAAATCCACAGGTATTGACTATCAATCTGAAATTGAAGATGACCTGGAATTTGTTTACAACACTTCATTCCTTGATAGATTAAGCTTAATCCTAAAAGCATGGCTTAGTGGTAGCCGTACGAAACAGGTCATTGAATTGCCTACACCACAAAAAATTAACCTTTTAGAAATCCCGTTCTATAACACCACCATGAATGAGGCTATTGAAGACATTATTCACAGTGTTGAAACCAATAAACGGCGATTTATTGCCTTTGCTAATGCTGATTGTTTAAATATTGCCTGCCAAAACCCAAAATACCAGCAAGTATTACAACACCAAGCAGATCGAGTATTGGCGGATGGTAGTGGCATACGCATGGGATGCAAAATGTTACAAGTCAATTTATTGGCAAATGTGAATGGAACTGACTTATTTCCCCAGCTTTGCCAAACCATTGAACATAAAAATATTAGTATCTATTTAATTGGAGCAAGAGATGGTATTGCACAAGCAGTTGCCGATAATATGCAGCAACGTTTTCCAAACTTAAAAATTGCAGGTACGCACCACGGTTACTTTAGTGTGCAACAAGCCCCTGAGATAATTAAAATCATAAACCAATCAAAGGCAGATATCTTGCTTGTTGCCTATGGAGCACCTCGCCAAGAGCTGTGGATTGCAGAACATAAAGACCAATTAGAAACTGCAATTTGTATGGGTGTTGGCGGATTATTTGATTTTTACTCTGGGCGCATTCCTCGCGCTCCACTTTGGTTAAGGGAGTTAGGTATGGAATGGGTATGGCGTTTGTTACAAGAGCCAAAGCGCATGTGGAGGCGTTATATTATTGGTAATCCTTTATTTTTATATCGGGTCTGGCGACAAGTCAGTGCAAAAAAACAACAAATAAAGACCTCATCTATGAACCACTATTTTACAGACTCGGCATTTTCACGCATTGGGCGCAGTGTGCGTTTTCATTGGCTATGTTGGCAAGTTTTTTTAGTTAAATATTTTAGCCCTGCAGTGAAGCGCTTAATCGATATTATTATTGCAGGCAGTATGTTAATTTTATTTACCCCGTTTTTAATTATGGTTGCAATGGCTATTAGGATTGATACCGTTGGCCCACCGCTGTTTTTTCAAAAGAGAACGGGGAAAGATAGCAAACGTTTTCGGATGTGGAAGTTTCGTTCAATGTATCAAGATGCAGAAGCACGCAAAGCAGCTTTGATGAAACAGAATGAAATGGATGGTGGTGTCCTATTTAAAATGAAAAAAGACCCTCGCATTACGCCTGCAGGTGAATTTATTCGTAAATTCTCGATTGATGAATTACCACAGTTATGGAATGTGTTAAAAGGCGATATGTCACTTGTAGGGCCAAGACCGCCCATTCCGTATGAAGTAGCACAATATTCAGCATATCAACGTCAACGCTTAGGAGTTGCTCCAGGTATTACGTGTATTTGGCAGGTATCTGGCCGTTCTGATATTCCGTTTCCACAGCAAGTTGAAATGGATTTAGATTACATTAATCAGCAGTCGTTTTTCTTAGATGTTGCTTTGATTTTAAAGACTGTTCCTGCGGTCTTAAAAGGTCGTGGAGCTTATTGATATTCTTGATTACTAAATTGAAAACGCCGCTTAAAATGATAGTAAAACTCAGCTAAGTGGCGAGGAAGGTATTTATGCTGAACAGCATGATGGACTCCAATAATAGCATTTTTAAATCATGATATTAATCAAAATAAACTGCTCAGGAATAACGCTGTAAGTACCCTGTTTTGTTACATACAAGTGATTTCTTGAACAGCTTTAAAGCAAGCAAAGTCATCAGATATACACTCGCATTCTGTATTGAGATGGCATTCTGCCCAAGCTGAAATTGCCTCAGTTTCGAGTGACTTTCAGAATAAACACAGCAATCGATTCAATTAGCTGTGTAGTTATGGAGAAATCTCAAAATACATAGAACAAGAGATTATAAGCTGAATGCTGTTCAAAAAAACTAATCAACTCGCCAAGTATTAACGGCTTGTTCTGCTAACCAACTTTGATACTGATTTAGGGTTTGCATATTCCAGTCATCATATTTTGCTATTTCTTTAGCCAGGCGATAAGGTGATTTTAAGTAAGCTTGCTTTTTCTGTTCAAAATTAGCACGTTTAAGTTCATCTTTATCAAGCAAAATGACATTACCTAAACGATCCTGTATATCATTCACCCCTTCGCCAAAATAGTCATACCAATTTGATTCAGGATTATAAGGACAAATATGTTCTAAGGTTGTTTTTGCGTAATTTGGACAAGTACCTAGATAAGTTTCTATTTCAGAAAGTAAAAACCTAATTTTCTTGGAAGATTGACGGCTAGGCATCTTGTGAAATTCAAATGTACTAGAAAAAGTTTGATCGTCAGGATAGAGCTTTTTAAATTCTTCACCATTTTTAATATGACTTGCTCTTTTATATTTTTCTTGAAAGGTTTTTATAGCAATTTGATTATAAAGCCGTTCCTGTTCATTAGGAGAATGATGACAAATGACATTGTATCGAATTGATAAAACATACATATATCTAACAAGTTTAATAAATTCATCTGCTTGAAATGAAGTAAAAGCAATCATTAAAACAGTAAACGGTTGCTTAATATTAAATAGGCTAAATGCGTCTAAATACTTTGTCACCTCTTTATAAGTCATATTTTCTTGATTTGCCCACCACTCATCGTATGGACTTAATAAAGAAGCATAAATAGGCGCGTATTCTGTTAACGATTTTAAATAAAGATAAGCTTTTTGTGGTGTATCTGCTAATTGCCTCACAGATTTAAATAAGGCTTTCTTTGTTACTAATTTAGCTTGAAAATTATGATGATAGCGAACAAAATCAGTAAAATTAGCTTCTCCCAATTGTGAGATAATCGCTGACCATCTTTCATCTAAATCATTTAACTCTTCGGCTGTAATATCGTCATTTTTGGTGATAATTGAAAAAATATAATTTTTAAGTAAATCGGGAGTAGAAAGCTGTACCCCTCGTGCATTCAAAGTTTCAAAGACTTTATAAGCATTTAAATCATCCTGCACCACAATTTTAGTAAAAACCATCCCTGATGCAATTTTTTCAATAAACGTGGCAATTTCTTCGCCTGTCTTACCTATTTTTTTATCGGCAAAGAATTTAAAACCTTGATGCAATAGTTTATTCGTCAATGCGAGCTTTCTAGGTATCGTTGCTTCCAAGTTTGAACAAATATTTTTAAAATGGAGCGCGTTATTACGGTTTAATGATAATTTATTGTCAACTCGGAGAGAAATAGGATTTTTTGAACCAATAAAGCTATTACTTAATACTTGTAAGCGTTCTTCATTTTGTGTTGCGTCATATCCCTGTTCTATTAAGCTTTTTATTTGTTTCATCGCCGCTAAAATAACCAGTGATAATGTCACTAAACGCTGTTGTCCATCTATTATTTCAAAGTCATGATTGCCTTTACGTTGCAACACGATATATCCCATATAATGAAAATGTTCAGTATCTAAATTATCAATATCGGTCCATAAATCTTCCCATTGTTCTAGTTCCCACGCATAGTTACGCTGAAATCTTGGCACAGTATATTTAACACCATTGCTAATTAATTCTTGAAATGTCTGATTTGTTGGCTCCATGACCATAAAGTTATTATTCATTAATCTAACCTCGTCTTTTTCGTTTATTCTTAACACCATGCGTTTGCTGAGTTTTAAACGGACGAGTTGGGGTTGTCGATTTACGTCGTACCCCTTCCATTTGATAGCCTGTTCCCGCTGGTTGATACGTTGGAATCAAATGTTTTTTACCATTGCCGATTAAATCCGCCCGCCCCATATTCTTCAACGCCTCACGCAATAAAGGCCAGTTGTTCGCATCGTGATAACGTAAAAACGCTTTGTGTAAACGTCGTGCTTTTAAACCTTTTGCTGTTTGTACGGTTTCACTATCGCGCGTGACTTTTTTCAATGGATTTTTGCCCGTGTGATACATGGTGGTTGCCAACGCCATCGGAGACGGTAAATAGGCTTGCACTTGGTCGGCGCGAAGCCCATTGTGTTTTAACCACAAGGCTAAATTCAACATATCCTTATCGCTGGTACCGGGATGAGCGGCGATAAAATACGGAATTAAATATTGTTCTTTGCCAGCTGCTTCTGAATAACGATCAAATAGTTTTTTAAAACGATCATACGTGCCCATTCCGGGCTTCATCATTTTGCTTAAGGGTTCATCTTCGGTATGTTCAGGGGCGATTTTCAGATAACCACCGACATGATGGGTGACCAATTCTTTGACATATTCAGGTGATTCCACCGCCAAGTCATAACGCAAACCTGAGGCAATAAAAATCCGTTTTACACCCTTCAGTTCTCTGGCGCGGCGATATAAACTAATCAATGGGGCATGATTGGTATTCAAGTTCTGGCAAATACCGGGGAACACGCAGGATAATTTTCTACATTTCGATTCAATTTCAGGACTTTTACAGTGCAAACGGTACATATTCGCAGTTGGCCCGCCTAAATCTGACACAATCCCTGTAAACTCAGGCACGGTATCACGCATGGTCTCAATTTCACGGATAATCGAATCTTCTGAACGATTTTGAATAATCCGCCCTTCATGTTCTGTAATCGAGCAAAAACTACAACCACCAAAACAACCACGCATAATATTGATTGAAAACCGAATCATTTCATAAGCAGGAATTTTTTTACCTTGATAGGCAGGGTGTGGCTGGCGCGTATAAGACAGTTCATAAACTTGGTCTAATTCTTCGGTCGTCAATGGCAACGGCGGTGGATTGAGCCAAATATCGCGTTGACCATGACGTTGCACCAAAGCCCGTGCATTATGGGGATTGGATTCTAAGTGCAAAATCCGTGAAGTATGGGCATATAATACGGGATCAGCTTTGACTTGCGCGTAACTGGGTAGACGAATATAACTGCTACTGCGTTCAATTCTCAATTTAGCAGGCGGTTGAAATTGTAGCGTTTGTTCATTTTGCGCTGTATCGGTTTCAGCAACGGGATTATAAGGCAATTCGTCATAAGGGTTTTGCGGCGGCGTGACAATACCGGGTTGGTCAACATCAGTGGAATCAATCAATGTCCAATCTTCAGGCATTTGTTTGCGAATGTAAGCCGTGCCGCGTAAATCTTGAATATCTTCAATCGCTTCACCTGCTGCCAATCGATGCGCCAATGCGACTAACGCTCGCTCAGCATTGCCATACAATAAAATGTCGGCTTTGGAATCCAATAACACTGAATGTCGCACTTTATCCGACCAATAATCATAATGTGCGATACGACGTAAACTGGCTTCAATCCCGCCAATCACAACAGGGATATTTTTAAACGCTTCTCGACAACGTTGTGCATAAACCAAAGTGGAGCGATCAGGACGTTTGCCGCCTTCGCCTTCAGGTGTATAGGCATCATCACTGCGGATTTTGCGATCTGAGGTATAACGATTGACCATCGAATCCATATTGCCTGAGGTCACGCCCCAAAATAAATTAGGTTTGCCTAAGATTTTAAACGCATCGGCACTGAGCCAATCAGGTTGCGCGATAATCCCGACTCGAAATCCTTGCGATTCTAGTAACCGCCCGATCAACGCCATACCAAAGCTAGGGTGATCGACATAGGCATCGCCCGTGACTAAAATCACATCGCAGCTATCCCATTCAAGTTGATCCATTTCCGCCCGACTCATGGGTAAAACAGGTGCAGTGCCAAAACGTTTTGCCCAATAGGGACGATAAGAAAAAATGGATTCAGGGATTGGATTCATATTGATAATTAGGCGTTATTTAGTTAGGAATTATAAATAGTAAATTTTACACCAAAAAATAGCATAGACTGGTTTTTAAATAAACTTTAGTATGGAAATCATAAGTTCCTTAATAGATAAACAACTTTTATTTAGCCTTGATGCGTTCATTTTTAATAATATATTTCAAACAGCAGAAGCAGAACTGCAAGATTATCTTGAGCAGTGGAGGCATTCAGCTA
Source organism: Candidatus Albibeggiatoa sp. nov. BB20 (assembly GCA_016744725.1). Lineage (GTDB taxonomy): Bacteria > Pseudomonadota > Gammaproteobacteria > Beggiatoales > Beggiatoaceae > Albibeggiatoa. The sequence goes on from JADGDW010000019.1 coordinate 18,822, forward strand.
TTAGAGTTGTTACATCCTTAAAAACCAAGCGTTTAGTTATTTAGGTTAAAATTCGATAGCGTTTCATACCGCCAATGCTGTGTTCAACATAAATTTGTTCTTTTGTTAGTGTGCCATTTCTCGGTTTTTTGTGAGGAATATCGAGTTTAAGATGTGGATAACTTTTAGCAAAACCTAAAAATCCTGATGTTTTCCTTTATATCCCTTACTCATATAGTGAATACGTCTTGTATAGTTGTTTTATTTTAAAGTGATACAGGACTGGCAGTCCTCGATTTTAAAACTGATTGATATTTAAATTATACTGGAAGAAGGCGACAAGGACATTTATTATAAAAACTATTTCTGGTTCCCAAATTCTATTTAGGAGTAATGCCCTGAAGCTCCATTTTGTGTAGTTTGGAATGGATGAAAACTTGGTTGGTCAAAAATAGATGGCTTTTAAAACCGATTGTAAGTTTTTGTAGCTTAATAATCGGAGCGTGACACCTTAGACCGATTCTTCTTGGTTTTCCCACGTTGTTTTTTCTGATCTGTTCTTTTTGTCTTGGCAGACCAGCTTGGTTTGGTCGGTCTACGATGTTTTGGCTCTACTGTTGCCTGTTTAATTAAATCAGCAAGCCGTTCACGCGCGTCCAGTCGATTGCGTTCCTGTGTGCGAAACTGGGTTGCTATCACTTGTATAATGCCATCCTGTGTCATTAAATGACTAGCAATATTGCGCAAACGGTTAAACATCGCCTCAGAAATCATCCCACATTTTTTGGCATCAAAGCGTAGTTGCACTCCCGTGGACACTTTATTAACATTTTGCCCTCCCGCACCAGGGCTTCGGATAAATTTCTCTTCAAGTTCCTTTTCATCAATAAAAAGGGTATTGGTGATTTTGATCACTTTAAAATCTCATTAAAAGGGTGTCGGCCAGTTGTAATTGGGTGGTTTGTGTGTCGTTTAGGCGGGTTTTGAGTTGGTCGCATAAGTGCATCAGTTCATCAACTTTGGTTACGATGCGGTGTTGTTCTTGGAGTGGGGGTAATGCAACTGGCATTTTATTTAAAATTCCGTGATTTAAATTTGTCATTGTAGTACCTACAGATTGTTCTCCCAAATAACTGACAACATTATGAGAGCGGAAAAGTATTAAAATAAACGGTCTGGATATTTTTTTATAGAATCTTAAAACAAAACTACCAGTACCACATAACCAAGCATTTTCTCTTTTTTTAACGAGAGCACAACGTCCCATTTCACCACGTCTTGCCATAACAATATCATCTGAAAAAATTGAGTATGATTTTAGCTCTTCTGCTTTTTCTAAGCTTACAGAAATATTATTGTTTTCCACAATTTCTCCATCACACATGTGAGAAGGATTAATTAATGGTATTCCTCCATTTATGTATTCTTTTTTATTTATCATTGAACCAAAAGGTCCAGTAGCCACTTCTTGAACAATCTTAGAAAAACGTTCTAGTTCCCAACCCTCTGGTAAATCAAACGGCTTTTCATCTTCGGTGATTGGCGGTAAAGGCTTTTGTTTTTTGATTTTTTTCTGTTTGATTAATTGGGCTTTTTCGGCGGCAATTTTTTTGAGTAATTCGCTCGCGGGTTCATCGTTCGGGTCTTGCGGCACAAGTTTGCCCATTACAGCCAGTTGCAAAACGGTTTGTTTGAGTTGTTCGATGCTGTGTTCTGTGGTGAATAAAATATCGAAATGTGCGGCGATGCGTTGCCATGCAGCCTGAAAGCAGATGTGATCGGAAGCTTCAGTCAGTGTGTTTAACAGAGTTTTGACAAGGGTTTGATGTGCATCAAGTTGGTTTTCTGTCTGTTGTTCTAATTGATCGCACAAGTGCATCAGTTCGTCAACTTTGGTTACGATGCGGTGTTGTTCTTTTTCTGGAAGAATTGGAATTAAAGCAAGACGAGCTTTTTCTGTACCCATTCTTGGTAGATTCATTCCATGCGTTGAATTATTTGCATATTCAATAAAGTATGGGGATTTCATTGCTAAACGAATAAATTCAGAAGTTAGACAAGCATATCCTTTTATAGGAATCATTTCTGTTGTGCATACACCATTTTCATCTGCTATGATGACTTTATCCAAATATGGACGTAATTTCCCATAAATCACATTTCCTTTATAAAATATATTTTTTGAGCTTTTAAAATTTCTTTCTTTAAATCTTATTTTAGCAAGTAACTTAGACGTGTTTTTTTCAACATCTTCTAATTCAAGCACCCATGTTTCTGCTTGAACATTTTCAGCTTGTGCTTTCTCTGAATAACCATAATCTGTAATATCACCTAAATGTGCCCACTCCCAACCCTCAGGCAAATCAAACGGTTTTTCATCTTTGGTGATCGGTGGTAACGCTTTTTGCTTTTTAAGCTTTTTGTCTTTGATTAATTGGGATTTTTCGGCGGCAATCCGTTGCAACAACACCGACGCGGGTTCATCATTCGGGTCTTGCGGCACTAACAACCCACGCACCGCCAATTCCAAAATCAATCCACGTAATTTCTTAATCCCGTACAACTCCTGCTTTCTGCCAGCACCTCTGCCACGTCCTGCCTTTGGTTTAATCGCATTTGTCCAAATATCTAAATGTTGCGTAATCAATGTGTGCATTATGGTGATTGTTCTCGATTTTATAGGGGCGATGCCCCGTTGAGGTTAATTATCTTTTAGTTTGATAAAGCATCAAATAACACATTTTTTAACTGTGTCCGTAATGCCTGAATCTCACCCTGTTGCTGCTGATAAGTTACCAATAACTCCTCAGGATCATGCTGGTGTTGCTCCTCAACATGCGGATTCTTAATGTCTAAATTATAATTGCGTGCCTTAATGTCCTCAATGCTGACCTGCCATGCTTGCGGCGTTTCAACCCGAGACTTAAACCCCTCTGACTCATCACCCCACCAATCACACTCCGTTGCAAACTCCTCAAACCGCATCGGCTTGGTTTTATTATAACTACTCACGCCATCAGGGTAAGGATGCTCGTAATACCACACCGATTGGGTTGCAGGTGATTGACTTTCAGGCTTTTTAGTAAAAAACAAAATATTGGTCTTAATACCCGTATAAGGATTAAACACCCCATTCGGCAAACGCACAATCGTGTGTAAATGACACTCATTGAGCAACTTCTCTTTCAGGCGAGTTTTCATCCCCTCACCAAACAAGAAACCATCAGGCAACACAACCGCAGCACGTCCACCTTCTTTTAACAACTTAATCACCAACAACATAAACAAATCAGCAGTTTCACGGGTGCGAAACGTAGCAGGGAATTGATTTTCCACGCCATCCTCTTCCACACCACCAAATGGCGGATTAGTCACAATCACATCCATTCGATCTTTATTGCCATAATCTTTATAAGCCCGCCGACTCAGCATATTATCGTGTTGAATCTGGGTTGGTACATCAATACCGTGCAAAATCATATTTGTAGTGCAAAGCATGTGCGGTAAAGCTTTTTTTTCCACCCCATGTAAGCTATCAGCAAGGATTTCCTCATCTTTAGAAGTATGTATATAACGCTCACGTTTATGGTCAATGCTACAAGCAAGAAAACCACCCGTACCACAAGCAGGATCAAGTATGCTTTCATCAAGTTTTGGGTCAACCCGATCAACAATAAAACGCGTTACCGCTCGTGGGGTGTAAAACTCACCTGCATTGCCAGCACTTTGTAAATCCTTAAGAATTTGCTCATAAATACTACCAAAGGTATGGCGATCATCAGTATTATTAAAATCAATTTCACAAATCTTATTAATGACCTGTCTCAATAATGTGCCCGACTTCATATAATTGTAAGCATCTTCAAATACACTATGAATCACCCAAGCCCGTCGTGCTTTTTGTTTATCCCCAACTTCATCCGATGTGGTGTTGATCTGAAGCTTTTCTTTCAACGTGGGAAATAATTCAAGGTTAATAAAATCACTCAATTCATCTCCTGTCATGCCTTCTTTATTTACCGCCCAATTACGCCAACGTAAATTTTCTGGTAACGGCGAATGGTAATCTTCTTCAAGTAATTCGATTTCATCTTCACGGTCATCATAAATTTTGAGAAAAAATAACCACACCAATTGGCTAATGCGCTGTGCATCACCATCAACACCCACATCTTTGCGCATAATATCTTGAGTGGATTTAATAATGCCGCTTACGTTACTCATGTTTTTCCTGTCATTGATTACTGTTAATTGCGATAAAAATTCAATTCATTGCCCAAATGGGACATAATTCTATAGTCTAGAACATCGCCCTAGATCAGGTGAAATTGCATAAAAGCCCCCAACGGGACATAATTCTACCTGATTACCCATGATGATTAGCGAAAATAAGAAAGCGATAAGACAAGAGAGGAATTCCCAAAGGCTTTGACCTGTAAAGTTACGTTGTCTACCAAACATACGAGCTACCACTATAGTATTTTTACCTTGTTAATTATATGGATAAACATGAGCAAAAAGCCTTAGACAATATTGAAAAGTATGGTTGTCACATTTTGCATATATTTGCAGAAGATGATTTGCCACGTTTTACTTATTCAGTTGGCATTCAGCATAAGACAGAACACCCAGACCTTGTTATTATGGGCTTAAAGCAAAATTTAGCACATTGGATCATCAACGAATACAATACCCGGATCAATGCTGGCGAAATATTTGAACTAGATCAGTATTATAGTGGCTTTCTTGGTGGTGGATTCGAGATTACTTTCAAGAAAGTTGCTCCAGAACATTATCCAGAATATTTTGGTTGGAATATTTGGTATAACAAAGGCTCTGATTTTGATATATGGCAACTTGTGTTCCCAACTGTAGAAGGTATTTGGCCTTGGGATGAAGAAGCATCAACAGAATTTAAACAATATCAGCCCATGCTTTATAAAACTTAAATCATTTAAAAGCAGGAAATAAACATATTTTGGACAAAAACGAACAAGATGAACCAAAAACCCTAAAACAACGCTGGCGGCAGATTCGAACTGATGTATTGCGCTGGACAGGGTGGATTTTACTCTGCGTAATTGCTTTTGCAACAACATGGCTTTCTCAAAGCAACAAGGACAATGATGCAGCAAATGATATGATGCAAGCGGAACAAGAAGTGCCTGATTACACGTTAAAAAATTTCACGACATTTAGCATGACCCCAGAAGGCAAAATTGACAGCCAATTGCAAGCCCAAAATATGCTACATTATCCAGAATCAAACACTAAACTATCCGCGCCAATTATGCTATTTTATAAGCAAGAGCAACCTAATTGGCATGTGCAGGCTGAAAAAGGTGAAATCACCCCCAATAATGAAGATATCTGGTTGCAAGGTGATACCGTCTTCTGGCGAGAGGAAACCGCTGAACAAACAGCAATGACCATTTTATCTAAAGAGGTCTATTTCCATAAGCCCAGCCAATTCGCTGAAAGTAGTGAACCCAGCGTAATCCGCAATAACAACACCATCACTAAGAGCATTGGCATGAAAGCCTATCTACAAACCGAACAAATTGAACTGTTTTCTCGCGTGAGGGGGCATTATGAAGTTAAGTAAAACAATTATTTTTTGGATAGCCTTATTTATAGCAAATCCAGCCTTGGCATTATCTAGCGATACTAATAAACCCATTAGTATTGAAGCCGATGAAGCCATGATTGATGATATTAAAGGCATTGCTATTTACACAGGCAATGTCATTGTCACTCAAGGTTCTATCCGCATTAACTCAGAAAAGCTGACTTTACACTACTCTAAGAGTCAATCCTTAGAAAAAGCGGTTGCAACAGGTAGCCCTGTACAATTTAAAATCAAGCCCGATGGTAAAAAGCCAGATATTCATGCCAAAGCGAATAGAATGGAGTATTATGCTCATAAAGATATGCTACACTTAACGCAAAAGGCCATGGTGTGGCAGGGAGAAGATAAATTTACGGGTGAACATGTCAGCTACGATACCAAACGCGGTATTATTCGAGCTGATAAAGGTAAAAGTAAAAAAGGGCGAATTTCAGTCACGATTCAACCGAAACAGTAGGGAATACCCTAAGGACTGGTAACCCTCATTATTCTCATAAAGTAATGTATCGTTCACTAAATTCAGGACTACCAGTCCTCATGAAATAGAGTTACAAGGAATGACAACACTCGTTGCACAACATCTTGCTAAACAATATAAGTCTCGTCCCGTTGTTCGAGATGTCAGCTTGCAGGTATCCAGTGGTGAAATTGTAGGACTATTAGGCCCTAACGGTGCGGGTAAGACCACCAGCTTTTATATGATAGTCGGTTTAATTCCTTGTGATGAAGGTCAAATTACCCTAAATGGACAAGACCTCACTTTTTACCCCATGCACAAACGGGCACAAATGGGCTTAGGCTATTTACCACAAGAAACATCCGTATTCCAAAAACTAAGTGTCAGAGACAATATTTGGGCAATTTTAGAATTACAGCCTCATTTAGATAAAAAACAACGTCGACAACGCTTAGATGAATTACTAGAAGAACTGCATATTACGCATATTAAAGACAGACTGGGAATGCAATTATCTGGCGGTGAAAAACGTCGGGTGGAAATTGCCAGAGCATTGGCGGCAGAACCCAGCTTTATTTTACTAGACGAACCATTTGCAGGTATTGACCCGATTTCAGTTTCTGATATTCAACGCATTATCGGGCATTTATGTAAATTAGGCATTGGTGTTTTAATCACAGACCATAATGTGCGAGAGACTTTAGATATTTGTCATCGTGCTTATATTGTGAGTGATGGGACGCTGATTGCGGAAGGTACACCTGAAAATATTTTGCACAACCACCATGTTAGAGAAGTCTATTTAGGACATCAATTTACCTTGTAGTAATAGGACTGTCTGTCCCAATAAGATGTTCAATAGCCCCAATAAAAACGTTGTGTTAGTCAAAAAAGATGAAAAAATGAAGCTATGAAACAAAGTTTACAACTGCGTCTAGGCCAACAAATTACAATGACTCCCCAATTGCAGCAAGCGATCCGTTTGTTGCAATTATCTACACTTGACCTACAACTAGAAATCCAACAAGCCTTAGAATCCAATATCATGTTAGAAGTGGCTGAAGAGGAAGAATTCGAGTTAAATGATGAAGTGAAAGAGCAGCTTAATAGTGAAGAGTATGAAGCCAATCAAGATTTTGAAGATGCGCCTAGCACCCCAGAAGTGGGTGAACAATTTGAAGCCCAAACCGATATTCCCACTGAGTTAGCCGTAGACAGTGCATGGGAAGATATTTATGAAAATACCTATAGCCACCAAGATTTAAACAACAGCAATAATAACCCTGATGTTAATGGCAAAGAATTGGCTTTACAACAAGGTAGTGCGCCTGAAACTCTGCAAAACTATCTTGTTTGGCAACTTGATTTAACCCCGTTTAGCGAAATTGACCGTATTATTGCACTTGCGATTATTGATTCCATTGATGAGGATGGTTATTTAAAAACCCCTACTCCCAATACCTGCGTGTTACAGGAAATTTGTGACAGCATCAATGAAGCAATTGGCTTAGAAGAACAAACCTATATTGAAGAAGAAATTAGCATAGAAGAAGTACAAACGGTTTTACGCCGTGTGCAGCATTTTGACCCTGTTGGGATTGGCGCACGTGATTTAAAAGAATGTTTGTTATTACAATTAAATGCCCTTAATCAAGATGTACCCTTGCGGACAGAAGCGTTACGTGTCGTTGGTGAATATTTAGACTTGCTCGGTACACACGACTATAATCAACTATTGCGTAAAACCAAATTAGAGCGTACAGTATTACAGCAAGTAATTGACTTAATTCAATCTTTAGAACCACGCCCAGGTAGAAAAATCGAGTCACATCGTCCTAATTATATTATTCCTGATGTGTTCGTGAAAAAAGTTAAAGATGAATGGAAAGTGGATTTAAACCCTGATATCGCACCCAAATTGCGCGTTAATGAACAATACGCAGGTTTGATTACCCGTGCTGATAAATCAGAAGAAACCAGTAATTTAAAAAATCATTTACAAGAAGCACGCTGGTTTATTAAAAGTTTACGCAGTCGGCATGACACGCTACTTAAAGTAGCACGTTGTATTGTTCAACGTCAGGCTGGCTTTTTAGAATATGGTGAGGAAGCCATGCGACCTCTGATTCTGCATGATATTGCGACAGAATTGGACATGCACGAATCAACGATTTCGCGGGTAACGACCCAGAAGTATATTCATACCCCTCGTGGGATTTTTGAATTGAAATATTTCTTCTCTAGTCATGTTGGTACGGAAAGTGGTGGTGAGTGTTCATCTACTGCGATTCGTGCTTTGATTAAGAAGTTAATCGCGGCTGAAAATGCTGCAAAACCCCTGAGCGATAATAAGATCGCCAAAATCCTCTCAGAACGGGGGATAAAGGTAGCTCGACGCACTGTTGCGAAATACCGTGAAGCGATGGTAATACCACCGTCAAACGAACGCAAGCGTTTAGCTTAAGATAACCAGTAACAGGGAGTGATGAGATGCAATTAAATCTCAGCGGACACCACATTGATATTACACCTGCATTACGTTCTTACGTGGCGGATAAAATGGATCGATTGGAACGTCATTTTGATCATGTGACCAACATGCACGTTGTTCTCAGTGTAGAAAAACTCCGTCAGAAAGCAGAGGCCACAGTTCATGTTAGTGGTGCGAATCTGTTTGCTAATGCTGAAAATGAAGACATGTATGCCGCCATTGATGCATTAACTGACAAACTTGACCGCCAAATTAAAAAACACAAAGAAAAAGTCAAAGATCATCACAAAGCGGATGGTCGTGCTATGAATCATGCTCCTGAGACTGTGAAATAGCTGGCATTTCTTAAGTAGGAATCTTTTTTATCAATATCTTATAGACTCATTTGTTCCCCTATTTGGGAATATCTACTAGTAAAGCACAGTTTTGAAGCACAACTTTCAAACTGAGTTTAGATACTAAAGATAAGTTTATGAGATATTATTAAACTGAATTCCTTATGGTTGCCCCCTTACCCAAGGGGGTTTTCTCTTTTTAAACCAAGTCATTCGAGTGACAAATGCAGATTGTAGACATTCTATCGCCTGAACGTATTTTATGTCATGTACAAGCAACCAGTAAAAAGCGCGTCTTAGAGTATTTTAGTAAGCTGCTTGCAACTGAAATGCACGACATTAGCAACCGGGAAATTTATGACAGCTTATTGACCCGTGAGCGTTTAGGTAGTACCAGTATTGGACATGGTGTAGCAATTCCTCATGCCAGAGTCAGCCAATGTAACGTAACACTAGGTGCATTTTTGCAGTTAGAAACTGGAGTTGACTATGAAGCTATAGACCATCAACCCGTTGATTTATTATTTGCTTTATTAGTGCCAGAAGAGTGTACTCAAGAACACTTGGATTTATTGGCAGCTTTAGCAGAGATGTTCAGCGATGCCAAATTTCGGCAGCAATTGCGCGAAACCGAGGATTGTGATGATAAGTTTCATCTTTTAACTCAGTGGCAGACCTTGAACAATTGATATGTTACAGCAAATCAGCGTTGAGGAATTATATAAGAACTATGTAGACAGTCTTGCGCTACATTGGGTTGCTGGGCAATTAGGTGGCCGGCGACTGATTCATTTGCAAAGTGATTACAAGCTCGCTAACATTGGTTATTTAAATCCGATTCACCCGCATCAAATTCAAATTGTCGGGATTTATGAGTTTGCCTATTTGGATGCTTTGAGCACCGAAGAGCGCAAAAATACCCTTGACCGATTATTTGAAAGTCAAAATTTGGCATGTATGGTTGTGATTGACATGCCAGAAATCCCACAGCATCTCACTGATTACGCCAATTTATTTAATATCCCACTTTTCACTTCGCAAATTTCTGGCGAACACGTCATCAATCATTTACATACCGCGTTTGCCCGTATGGTCGCACCACGTATGACTTTGCACGGCGTATTTATGGACGTTTTGGGCATGGGTGTATTGATTATGGGTGAAAGTGGTACGGGTAAAAGTGAGTTGGCTTTGGAATTGGTCAGCCGTGGACACCGTTTGATTGCGGATGATGCGCCCGAATTTTCCCGAATTGCGCCGCAGATTTTAAGTGGTACATCTCCCTTTCCTGAAATGAATGCGTTTTTAGAGGTACGTGGTTTAGGGATATTAAATGTGCAAGCGTTGTATGGTGATAGTGCGATTAAAAGGGATAAGTTTTTACGTTTAATCATCCATTTACAGCACATGACGCAAGAGCGGATGGAAACCATTGATCGTTTACAAGGTGATTTTCAGATGCGTAATATCTTAGAGGTTAGCATTCCAGAAATCTTCTTGCCTGTTGCACCGGGGCGTAACTTGGCAGTATTGTTAGAAACCGCAGTGAGAAATCATAGTCTCAAAATTGGTGGTTATAATGCAGCAGATGATTTTTGTACCAGACAACATCATTTAATGGCAATGGATGATTGATTGTAAAGGAGTGCAAAACTTGTTTTGCGAGGAGCATAAAAACAATGTTCGAGATGTTGTTAGGAATTTTTTCTGAAGTAATTGGCAAATTGACTGGTATTAAAGCTGGAGTTGAAATGCTAAAAGACTTTGGTATCAATAGCTGTATGATTGAAAAACAAAAAAATACCACATCAACCTCTTTCTTTTGTGAAGACCTCACCAAATACCGCTTTTTATTGTCCCAGTTAGATAGAACAGACCAAGCTATCTTATTTGAACAATCCATTACTCAACACTTCAATTCCATCAAAAATGATGGCCGCAAAAAATATTATCGTAAGCCATTATTATTTATTATTCATGGTGATAGCCATTCCCAAACCGATAGATTTGTTGAGCGAGTCGAAAATTATATCCATAGCCAAACATCTCATATTGGTATAAAACCATATAAAATCCCACTTGGAAAATATAATCATAAAGAAGAGCATTACATACATAAATTTGCGACAGAAATTTTAAGTGATGGTGTAGAAAGGACAAGGCATAAAATTACTAAAGAACTTAATATTCAGACAAAATTATCTCCTATTTTTATTTCTATTGATTTATCAACTGATGATTTTTCTAGTTTGATGCAAATTAGTAATGATATTCAAGGATTAATTACTTTTTGTAGTGAATGGGAAAAAGCAGAATTTGAAAATCCTGTCATTATCTGTATTCACTTTAGTTATAAATATACTTTGTTTGGATTTAAAAATGACGCGATTAATGCACGTATCAAAACCACCTTGTCGTCTATTAATATAGAAAATGTTGAAATATTACCTGAGTTAACAAAAGTTTGTAGTAGTGAAATTTGTAAAGAAATTAAACAATATTTTTCAAAACAAGATTGTATGAATAGTCAGGTATTAAAAAAAATTGAAAACGCCTTTAATTGCTCAAAACCACTTACTATGAAGCAAGCCACAGCTAAATTTGAGAAATTATTAGAAGAATATTGTTAAACATACCTTTTAGCAGGGACTATTTATGAGCCGATTTTATATGGACAAACCACTACCAAAATTAAATAATCCAGAAAAATATGAACCCGATAAAGGTTTAGTAGATGCTGCAAACGTCGCTTTGATGTTGGGACAACCTTTGTTGTTAACGGGTGAAGCGGGCACAGGAAAAACCCAATTTGCTTATTTTTTAGCCCATGAATTAAATCAATCAGAACCGCTACGTTTTAATACAAAATCCACCAGTGTTGCCCAAGCATTATTTTACGAATTTGATACATTGAAACGCTATCATGATTTACAAGCAAGCATTGATTTAGATAAAGAACAATATGTTAAATATCAAGCCTTAGGCAAGGCAATTAAAGAAGCTGATAATTTAGAACAACATCAAGTGGTATTGATTGATGAGATTGATAAAGCCCCGCGTGATTTTCCCAATGATATTTTGAATGAGGTAGAAAATAGTTGTTTTGAGGTGCTTGAGACAGAAAAGACGTTTCGAGTGAATGACCCTAATAAACAACCGATTTTAGTATTAACCAGTAATTCAGAAAAACATCTTCCTGATGCCTTTTTACGCCGTTGTGCTTATTATCACATCAAATTCCCTGAAAAAGATAAATTAGGTGAGATTGTTAAAGCCCGTTTGCCTGATTTTCCAGAAGATAAAAATTTAGATGAGCAATTGGATTTGTTTTTAACATTACGAGATGATGGCAATTTACGCAAAAAGCCTGCAACGGCTGAGTTATTGAGTTGGTTGGTTTTATTGCAAAATACCCCTAACGAATTGTTAAAAGGGCAAAATTGGTATTTGAGTGCGTTGGTGAAAAATCGGGAAGATTGGGATACTGCTAAGGGTTTATTATCTAAGTAATTAACTAGGTATTGCTATACTTTGTATTAGGTTTTTCTGAATTAGAAGGAATAAATGATGAACACAGCAGAATTAAAACAAGCTTGTGTAGCAAAATTAGAACAAATGCCTGAGCATAAATTACAAGAGACGTTGAATTTTTTATCACAACAACTTGAACAAGATTTAGAGCCTATTCAAATAGCAGCTAATGATGAACAAGTATGTATTTCTCAATTATGGCAACAAGCTGGTATTGTTAGAAAAACACGCAAAAAAATAAAGCCAGAAGATTTAGTTGGAAGGCTGCAATATCAAGGAAAACCCAAGTCTTTAGAAGAGATTGAAACCGCTTTACAAGAGGCTATGAAAAAAGAATGGTTGGAAAATGAACGATGAATGCGATTGATACTAATTTACTTGTTCGACTGATCTTAAATGATGATGAAACTCAGGTGCAAAAAGCGTTAGCAATTTTAAATTCACCAGAACAAGTATGGATTGCTAAAAGTGTGTTACTTGAGCTTGAGTGGGTTTTAAGAGGTGTATATAAATTTGAAAAGCAATCAATTTATACGGTATTTATAGATTTTTTAGATTTAGAAAATATAGTTGTTGAGCAAGTTGAACAGATTGAGTTAGCTTTGAATTATTATCGGGAAGGTATGGATTTTGGTGATGCAATACATTTAGTGAGTAGTTTGGATACAAATCATTTTTATACATTTGATAAGAAATTTGTTAATTGTGCTAAAAGGCTAAATATTACAAAACCCAAACTCCATAATCTTTAATTATTTAGATAAATCAAAGGAATATATTATGAACACAGCAGAATTAAAACAAGCTTGTTTGGCAGAGTTGGAACAAATACCAGAGGATAAACTACAAGAGTTTTTAAGCCAAATAAAACAAATCAGACAAGATTTAATAACAATTCAACAGGCTGCCAATGATGAAACAAGACCGCAGCACAGAACAACTCGTCGACTTGGTGGCATGATTGGAACTGCGGAAATTATTGGCGATATTGTCGAGCCAACTGAAAAGCTAGAAACGTGGGATGTCTTACAGTGAAATATTTGCTTGATACACATATTTGGATATGGAGTTTATTAAATCCTACAAAACTCAGTACTCAAGTAACAGATATTTTAAATACAGAACATAATGAGTTGTGCATCTCTGTTATAACCATCTGGGAAGTAGTCTTGCTTGCTGAGAAACAAAAAATAGCAATTAAACAGCCTGCAAAAGAATGGATAACAAATGCTTTTCAAATATTGCCAGTCACTGTTTTAGATATTAATTTGGAGATTGCGATAAAGAGTCGAGAGATAGAGCTTGTACATCAAGACCCTGCTGACCGATTCATTGCTGCCACAGCATGGCATCATGATATTCCACTTTTAACCGTTGACCAAAATTTAGTCAAAGCATCGCAAATACAAACGATTAGTTAATATGCTTCAATTAGATTCTTGATATAAATTATGACCACAAATCTCCTCACACAAAAATTACTCTCATTTCTCACTGATTTACGTCAGGAAGGTTATGCTATTGGCGTGGGACAATTGGTGTCTGTGGAGCGTTTGATTTTTGCATTGGCAGAACGTGGTGAGTTGCCAGAAAACCCACAAGATTTAAAAACGTATATCGCACCGCTTATTTGTCAATCATCAGAAGAGCAAATTGATTTTTATCAGCGTTTTGAACGATTTGTTTTACCTGAATACGAACCTCAATCCCATTTAAATGAACACACTGAACAAGTGATTAAACAATTCCAATGGCGTGAGAAGCTTTGGAAAAGTGTTTTTTGGCTGGTTTTGATTGCATTGTTGATTGTTGCAAGTATATATCAGCAGGATATTCAAGATTATTTTTATCCATCAACTGAACCAAAAACGCAGACAATAGATAATCTGAAGCCTGAAAAAGCAGAAACGCAGACAATAGATAATCCAAAGCCTGAAAAACCAAAGACACCAATAACAGATAATCCGAAGCCTGAAGAACCAAAGACACCAATAACAGATAATCCAAAGCCTGAAAAAGCAGAGACGCAGCCAAATCTAAAGCCTGAAATACCACAAACAGACATTTCAAAACCGATACCACCGTGGATTTATTTTGTTGCAGGGATTTTATTGTTGCCATTGATTGGGTTGTTATGGCGATGGAATCAGCAAGCGTTTTTAAAACGTCAATTACCAACTTCTCCACCTGATATTAAACAGTTATTTGTCAAACAGATAAAGGCGGATTTATTTCCTGTGGTGAAATTGGCTCGTTCATCACAGCAGTTACGCAAGCATATTGATGTGCCTTCGCAGCGTTTGGATGTTGATGCGAGTTTAAAAGCGACTTTGAATAATGCAGGCTTTTTTGTGCCGATTTATGCCACGCGCAAACAGTCGCCAGAGTATTTGATTTTGGTGGATAGGCTGACGTTTAAAGATCATCACAGCTTCTTAGTTGATGAGTTGTTAGACAATTTGCGTGATGAAGGTGTGTATTTTGAGCGGTTTTATTTTGATACTGACCCGCGCCGTTGTTATGCCGCTAACGAGAGTCAGCCGATTGCATTGCAGGCGTTGGTTTCACGTTATCCCGAACATCGATTGTTGATTTTTTCTGATGCACAGGGTTTGATTGATCCATTGACGGGACAGTTGGCACATTGGGTTTCACAGTTGTTTGATTGGGAGCAGCGCAGTGTATTGATGTTTTCGAGTGAGGCGCATTTACAGTATCGGCAGCAGTTATTGCAGGGTGTGGATTTTATGGTTGTGCCAGCGAATGAGCAGGGTTTGAGCGCGTTGGCAGCACTGTGGCAAGCTGAACCCGTGTCGTTGCAAGCGACTGAGTTACATCGTTATCCACGTTATTTGCAATTGCGTCCACGGCGAGTTTTGGAGCGGCATCGATTGGATAAGGATGAATTGGGGCAGTTGATGGCGCAGTTAGAGCAATATTTAGATGCGGATGGTTTATTGTGGTTGGCAGCATGTGCGGTGTATCCAGAATTGAAATGGCAATTGACGGTGTATTTAGGGCAGCAATTGGATGTATTGAGTACGGCACGTTTGGGACAGTTGGCTAAATTGCCTTGGTTGCGTTATGGGTTTATGCCTGATTGGTTGCGGCAAGCCTTGATTGCTCGGTTGTCTAAGCAGCAGGATAAGCAGATACGGGAAGTTTTGGCGGCGTTGTTGATACAGGCAAGTGATGAATCAGAGTTTGATTTTAATGTGGCATTACCAAAAGGAACAGTGGTGACAGTGCAGTGGATGTTAAAGCGTTGGCTTAAAAAGGTTGATAAGAGAGATGATTTGCGGGATACGGTGTTTATTTCTTTTGTGCAGAATCGTTTGAGTGTGCGTTTGCCTAGGGTTTGGCGGCGGTTTCGGTTTATTCGAGTAAAGCGGGATTATGCTGTTTATGCCGTTGTTGTAGGTATTGTTTTAAGTGTTTGGTTGGGTTTTAGTTATTTTCAACAAAACAAAAATCTAATAATTACAGAGCAAGCAGTTAAAGAAGAGAAAGAGCCTAGAAAAACTATATTACAAAAACTACAGGGGTATATTAATGTGATTGAAAAACACAAAAAAAATAAAGACGTAGTTGAGAAGCAAGTTGGTATTTATTAGACTTGTTTCAAGCAATAAAATCAGTAAGTTACAAAAATACCTTAGACCAAAAAATCAATGGCTTAGCACGGTAGGTTGGGTTGAGGAACGAAGCCCAACTATTTGTTTAAGAAAGCTGCTATTTTGTTGAGCTTCCTTCGTCAGCACAACCTACGCGAGCTTTAATAATTAAGGACATTTATGAAGAAAACTTAAATCATATCAATGGAAATACTCAGAATAAATGAACCCATGACGCAGAGCGTCAAAGCTGAATTACCACGCTGAGCGTAGTAACTAGTTGAACAAGATGTAAAAGATTGACTCGTGACGATGCACCGTGTCGTCACCCAATAGGACGCACCAGCGTCCACCATACTTGACGCAGCGCGTCAATGGCTCATTCTACGCAGTGCGTAGAACGAGAATGTCATTCATTGCGGTAGCAGTAGTAGTCTCAATATTACCATTTCTATTAATTGCTGCCATTATATCACCCTACCTAATTGCTGGTATTGCTCTTGTTGCTCACTTTTTAGCATGGTATATGGTACGAACTCATTTACCAAGTGACTCATTTTGGAGAGGGTTCTTAACAAATATATTTGGAGGTATGTTTATGGCGCTAGGCGGACTTATGATTACGGGTTTAACACTAACATCTGCATTGGTAGCAATAGCTTTAGCACGGTAGGTTGGGTTGAGGCACGAAGCCCAACATCTATTGTTCAATAAAGTTGCAATTTTGTTGAGCTTCCTCCGTCAGCACAACCTACGGATGTATTGTGAACTTAACAACCGCCCATTATTCAAACTGGATAGCGCGGTAGGTTGGGTTGAGGAACGAAGCCCAACATCTATTGTTCAATAATGTTGCAATTTTGTTGAGCATCCTTCGTCAGCACAACCTACGCGGGCTTAGAATTTGATTTTTAAGCAATAATTCTTGCATCAATTTAATACGAATATTTTAGCTCGTTACCAAATTCTATTTGGTAATGCCTGCTCCAAAAGCTCTGCTTTGCGAGACATTATTTAACCAACCGCTCATTATTCAATAACTGGATAGTGGGCTGAACCGAAGACTGTTATCTGCTGCCGCGTTCCCACAAGCGTTGTGGGAATGCC
>JADGDW010000020.1 GCA_016744725.1 Candidatus Albibeggiatoa sp. nov. BB20
GATGTGCATCCCGGACATTACACTATGATGGGACACGCCTTAATCCAAGCAATTAAAGATGTTTTGCAGGATCAAGCCACTGATGAAATACTTGCAGCATGGAAAACCGCTTATTATTATCTAGCTGACCAGTTAATTGAACGTGAGCGTGCGTTGTCAACGAAACAAGAATTATGAGACTTTTAATCTAGGCAAGGATCACAGTTAAGTTGCATAATGATATAAGGAGAAAATAGTTGGTACGTCTAAATTTAGGCTGTGGAAATAAAATTTTATCTGACTATATTAATGTTGATGTTGCGCCCAGTCGTGATGGAAAAAAACCTGATGTATTATGCGATTTACATAAGCTAGTGCCTTTTGAAGATAATTATGCGGATGAAATTCTAGCGGTGCATGTTATAGAGCACTTTTGGCGTTGGGAAGTTGTTGATATTTTAAAAGAATGGATCAGAGTATTAAAGCCTAATGGTAAAATGATACTTGAGTGTCCTAATCTGGTTTCAGCCTGTGAAGAATTATTAAAAAACCCTGATTTACATGCGGGTTCAGGCAAAGAAGGACAACGTTCAATGTGGGTATTTTATGGTGATCCTAAGCATCAAGACCCGTTGATGATACATCGCTGGGGTTATACACCACACAGTTTGGCTATGGTTATGCATGAGGCGGGCTTAACTGATTTATGTAAAGAGCCCGCGCAATTTAAATTAAGAGAGCCTAGAGATATGCGCATAACAGGTATAAAACCTTAATTGATATGAATATTTTGCACATGATTTATGTTTGGCTAATTAATCAAGAATCGTTTTTATGACAAATAAACTTTATTTAGGCGATTGTTTAGATGTATTACGCAATGAATTGGAAATTAAGCCCGAGTCAGTGGATTTGATTTATATTGATCCGCCATTTAATTCTAAACGTAACTACAATGTGTTTTTCGATGATAGCGAGCTTCAAACTCAGCGTATGGCGTTTGAGGATACGTGGTCGTTGCATAATGTCAGTCAGTCTTTGACGGAATTGGATACGATTCAGCATGATAAGTTGTTAAATTTATTGAATGTATATCGTGATATTGCCCCACATGTTTTTCCCTATCTAGTGATGATGACGCTGAGAATTATCGAGTTGCACAGGGTTTTAAAACCCACAGGCAGCTTTTATTTACATTGTGATCCGACAGCAAGCCATTATTTAAAAATAGTTTGTGACGCAATTTTTTGGGCGAAAAACTTTAAAAATGAAATTATTTGGAGACGTTATGGCTCTCATAATGATGTTGGCCAAGGCTCAAAACATTTTGGAAGGGTTCATGATATTATATTTTTTTACACAAAGAACGAATCTCCAACTTGGAATCAGGTTTTTACACCATTAGCTCCTGAATATATTGAGAAAACTTATAAAAATATAGAGCCAGATACAGGTCGCCGCTTTACAACTACTCCATTAACAGCTCCTGGTGGAGCAGAAAAAGGTAATCCTGTTTTTGAATGGAATGGTCATACAAGGGCATGGCGTTATAATAAAAAAAGAATAGAAGAGCTAGATAAACAAGGTCTTTTGCACTATTCCAAAACAGGATACATTCGTCAAAAATTATATTTAGAGAATTCTAAAGGGGTGCCTGTTCAAGATGAGTGGACAGATATACCAGCACTTTTAGGTTCTCATAAAGAACGCCTTGGCTATCCCACACAAAAACCCAAAGCTTTACTTGAACGAATTATTCAAGCGAGTTCCAATGAAGGTGACGTAGTTTTAGATGGATTTTGTGGCTGTGGTACATCGATTGATGCGGCGGAAAGTCTCAATCGAAAATGGATAGGAATTGACATTGCACCTTTTGCCGTTTCCCTGATTAAACGCCGTTTACAAGATACTTATGGCGATGACTTAAATAAATTTGAAATACGCGGCACACCCACTGACGCTGCCAGCGCAATCAAACTATGGGAGCAAAACCAATTTGCATTTGAAGACTGGTGGCTAACAGAATTAGAAGTCTTTGCAACCACTTACGGCAGAAAAGGTGCGGACAAAGGCATTGACGGCATCGGACAATATTTAATCCCCAAATCCGACAAATCCATACGAGTCGCATTCCAAGTCAAAGGCGGCAAAGTACAATCCAAAGATATTGATGCACTGATGGGTGTTGTCGCATTAGAAAAATATGATATGGGCATACTTTTAACTCGTCATAACCCAACTAAACCGATGCTAAACAAAGCAGCTCAAGCAGGTTTACTCAAAACCAACTATGGTTATACTTACCCTAAAATTCAAATCATGACATTAGATGAATTTTTCTCAGGTAAACAGCTAAACTTACCAAAAGACAACATCACATTTAAAAGTGCAGCAACCACAGGCAAAGCAAGTCAACAAAAAAGCCTATTTGGCTAACTATCATTCAATTCATTATTAACTTTTTGAATGACCGCGGTATTGCTATAATACAATTAATAACGGTAAAAATGTTTATAGAGAGCTATCTCGAGGTGACAGGTAACACAGATGTTTGATAATTTAACCGAACGCTTAAGTTCAACCTTTAAAAATTTGAGTGGCCAAGGCCGCTTAACTGAAAAAAATATCAAAGAAGCCTTACGTGAAGTACGCATGGCTTTACTCGAAGCTGATGTTGCCTTACCTGTAGCAAAAGCCTTTATTGACAAAGTGCGTGAACAAGCCGTCGGTAAAGATGTTTTAGAAAGCCTTACCCCCGGTCAAGAATTAATTCGTGTGGTTCGTGATGAATTGACCTCATTAATGGGTGAAAAAAATGACGAACTGGATTTAAATGGTCGTCCACCTGTTGTGGTTTTGATGGCAGGTTTACAAGGCTCTGGTAAAACCACCTCAGTCGCGAAACTATCCCGCTGGCTCATTGAACGTCAACAAAAGAAAGTATTAGTCGTCAGTTGTGACATTTACCGCCCCGCCGCGATTCAACAATTAGAAACCCTTGCCGAACAAGTCCAAGCCGATTTCTTCCCCAGTGATATTACCCAAAAACCTGTTGATATTGCTAAAGCCGCACTCCATCACGGAAAACAAAAATTCTATGATGTTATTTTAGTCGATACCGCAGGCCGTCTGCATATTGATGACGAAATGATGGGCGAGATCAAACAATTGCACGCGGCAATTCAGCCCCATGAAACCTTATTTGTGGTTGACAGCATGACAGGTCAGGATGCGGCCAATACAGCTAAAGCATTCAATGATACGCTTCCGCTCACAGGGGTGATTTTAACCAAAACTGATGGTGATGCGCGTGGTGGTGCTGCCTTATCTGTACGTCATATTACAGGTAAACCGATTAAATTTATTGGTATTGGTGAGAAAACCGATGCACTAGAACCCTTTTACCCTGATCGTTTAGCATCTCGTATCATTGGTCAAGGTGACGTTTTAAGTCTGATTGAAGAAGCTGAACGTAGTGTTGATAAAAAGGAAGCCAAGAAGCTTGTTAATAAGCTGAAAAAAGGCAAAGGCTTTGACTTAGAAGATTTTCGTAATCAACTGGTTCAAATGCGCAATATGGGTGGTGTCGCAAGCTTAATGGACAAATTGCCAGGTATGGGGCAAGTACCACAACAAGCTAAAGAACAAGTCAATGATAAAGACTTTAAGCGCATGGAAGCCATCATCAACTCTATGACCTTACAAGAAAGACGTGCACCTGCTCTGATTAAAGGCTCACGTAAAAAGCGGATTGCACTCGGTTCTGGCACACAAGTGCAAGATGTCAATCGTATGCTGAAACAATTTAATCAAATGCAGAAGATGATGAAGCAAATGACTAAAAAAGGTGGCATGGGTCGGATGATGAAAGGTTTAAAAGGTAAATTACCACAAGGCCTACCATTCTAAACTGCAAATTGTCATGTTTAAGCGGTTAATATAGACTTGGTGTTTTGCGTCATACATATAACAAAAAATATCCGTATCTTGACAGTTAAAACATAACACGCTAGCTTGGTGTATCAAAAGCCCTATTTGTTATATATGAGAAATGGAGAGGAGAGACATATGTCACAATTAAGGGTGGTTATCTTATTTTTAGTTGGTTTTTTAATCAGTTGCACGGGTATACCAACCCAAGAAATGAGTGATGCACGGCAGGCACTAAAAGCGGCCCACAAAGCCCATGCAGATTATTATGTCCCTGAAAACATTGCACAAGCACAAGATACACTTGACCAAGCAGAGCACGCATTATCTCAAAGTCAATTTAGTAATGCACGTAGCAATGCCTTACTAGCCAAAGAGCAAGCAGTCAAAGCGTATGAAATGTCGGTTGCAGTTGACCAAGCAAAGGTAATTTGGCAAGAAATTGCTTTTTTAACTTATGATAAGGATATCAACTTATTATTTAAAAAAGCCAAACAATTTGCCGAACAAGGTGATGTCAGTCAAACCTTATATTTTGCTTCACAAGTGCATGAAGAAGGTGAAAAGACCTTAAATCGTATCTACTTAGGGCAAGCAGGACATATTTTGAAAAAAGTGCAAGCACAACGTCACTCACTAGACGATAAAGAATTAACAACGCTAAATCAAGCAGAATTAGCTTATGTGAATGAGGCAGGGAAAAAAGCATATCATTTAATTTTTAAGCTTTATAATCAACACTTTCTCAGTCACTAGTATAAAATGAAAAACTTAATGTATATTTAAAAAAAGCAACTTATCTTGCAACTTTTACACTTTAGCCATAATGTCCTAGTTTATTTTGTAAAAAGGCTATATAAATATAATAACAAATTGATACTTTTTTAATATAAAGTTAAAACGTTGATGCTCTCCAATGAAATAATAGCAATACTTAAATGCCGATAGGCAGATTGGTGTAATTTTAGCAAACAGCTATATTTAGTTAGCTAAATGATGAGTATGATGAATAGGCCTCAATGCCATGAAAATAAATCGATTTAATTTAAAGTATATAAGCTGCATTATACTGGTCTTGTCTATGCTCATGACTTATAGTCAAAGTTATGCAGTGCCTCCAGCTGCCAAAGAATATCAAATTAAAGCTGTGTTTTTGTTTAATTTTGTTAATTTTGTTTCTTGGCCTAGGAGTGCATTTGATAATAAATCAGAGCCTTTCAGTATTTGTGTCATAGGTACAGACCCCTTTGGCATTTATTTGGACTTTACGACTGAAGGACAAACCGCTAAGGGTGGTCGTGGACTGAAAATAAAAAGACTCAAAGATAATGTACAAGATATTAGAAATTGTCATATTTTATTTATCAGTGATTCAGAACAAAATAATTTAAATACCATTCTTGAGAAAACCCGTGATTTAGCGATTTTGACTGTGAGTGATATTGATAATTTTGTTAAGAAAGGCGGTATGGTAAAATTTTTTAGTCGTAATAATAAAATCCGTCTAGGCATTAACCCAGACGCAATTAAAGCCGAAGGTTTAATAGCCAATGCCAATCTATTAAATCTATCCCAAATCATCCGACCGTGATATGCAATGCGTAGAGCCAAGTATTAGGGTAAGTTAACCACATGAGTTTATTATGAAAAACTTTGCAGATTTATCTATCAAGCGCAAACTAATTCTTATTACCATGCTGGTCAATGTTGTTGCTTTACTAGCTGCATCGGGCTTTTTTGCTGCCAATGAAGTTGCTTCATTACGCAGTGCAATGGTGAGAGATTACAAAGTATTAGCCGAAGTTATTGGTTCAAACTGTGTGGCTTCACTGATGTTTTTTGAGTCTGAATCTGCTGAAAAAACCTTAGGCGCATTGATTGCTGAGCCTCATGTCACAGGGGCGGTGATTTATGACCGCTTTGGTGAAGTCTTTGCCCGTTATCAACGAAAGGGCATCTCTCACTTTGAAGCCCCCCAAAGACAAGAAGATGGACATCATTTTGAATCGAACCGCCTCGTTATTTTTCAGCCTATTAACTTTAACAATAGTAATGTTGGAACGGTTTTTATTGAATCGGATTTAGAAAGGATTAACCAGCTTTTACTTGAATATGTTGTAATTATTTTCGGCATCCTCTCCATTACCTCACTCCTTGCATTTTTCCTCACTACCCGCCTTCAAAGTCTGATTTCGCGCCCTATTTTGCATCTGGTTGAAACCACTGACGCTGTGAGCAAAGGTAATGACTATGCGGTGCGAGCACAACGCTATGGCCGTGATGAACTAGGACAACTGGTTGATGGTTTTAACGAAATGTTGGCGCAAGTACAACGCCGAGATGAAATGCTCGCCCGACATCGAGAACATTTAGAAGACCAAGTTAAATTACGTACCGCTGAACTGTCTAAAATGAATTTAGATTTAGAACAGACCATCGAAGATTTACAAGAGGCTAAAGAAGCAGCTGAAGTGGCAAGCAAGGCCAAAAGTGAATTCTTAGCCAATATGAGCCATGAAATTCGCACCCCTATGAATGCAGTTATTGGTATGACAGGTTTGTTGGCCGATACTGAATTAAACTCTGAGCAACGCGATTTTGTTGAAACCGTGCGCACCAGTAGTGATGCTTTATTAGCCTTAATCAATGATATCTTAGATTTTTCCAAAATTGATGCAGGAAAACTAGAATTAGAACAACATCCATTTAGCATTCGAGAATGTGTTGAAGCGGCATTAGATTTAGTCACATCACGTGCCAGTGAAAATGGTTTGGAGTTAGCTGCCTCATTTGATAAGCACTTACCCACTAATTTATCTGGTGATGTTACACGATTACGCCAAATCTTAGTGAATTTGCTCAGTAATGCGGTGAAATTCACTGAGCAAGGCGAAGTCGTAGTTGATGTATCGGGTTCATTGCATCTCGATGGTCAAATTGAATTGTACTTTGCGGTCAAAGATACAGGTATTGGTATTCCTATTGAGCGTATGGATAGATTATTCCGTTCATTTAGCCAAGTTGATGCGTCAATGACCCGCAAATATGGTGGGACAGGTCTTGGTTTGGCGATTAGTAAACATTTATGTGAGTTGATGGGCGGCCGCATGTGGGTTGCGAGTGAAATGGATAAAGGCTCAACTTTCTACTTTACCATTATTGCTGATCCATTAAGTGATGAAGCTGAAAAAGATAAATTGCAAGATTCTCGTGCTGAGTTACAAGGCCAACGAGTGTTGGTTGTCGATGATAACCATACCAACCGCCGTATTTTAAATTTGCAATTACATCATTGGGGTATGGAAGCAATTGAAGCCATGTCAGGTGAAGAGGCATTAAAGCAACTGAATGAGCATGATAAGCATAAATTCAGCTTAGCTATTTTAGATATGCAAATGCCTGTGATGGATGGAATGACTTTGGCTCGGCAAATTCGTAAACAATATAGTGCCAATGAATTGCCATTAGTGATGTTGACATCATTGGGTAGGCAGCAAGCTGACATTGATATGAATTTATTTGCAGCCTATCTCAATAAGCCAGTTAAATCCTCTCAACTCTTTGATTGTTTGATTGATATTTTTGCACATAACATGATTCATCCCAAATCTAGAATAGGTCTTAAAACTGGGCTTAAAACCAATAATACAGGTTTATTGGCAGATGAGAAACCGTTGCGTATTTTATTGACCGAAGATAATTTAACCAATCAAAAAGTTGCCATACTACTGCTTGATCGTATGGGCTTTAGTGCGAAAAAAGGCATGGCAGTGGATATTGCCAATAATGGTGCTGAAGCGGTAGATGCTGTTAAGCGGCAACAATACGATGTAATTTTAATGGATGTACAAATGCCTGTGATGGATGGGTTCGAGGCAACCAAACAGATTCGAGAGCATTGCAATACGCCAGAAACACGACCTTATATTGTAGCAATGACTGCCCATGCACTACGAGGTTATCGAGAAAAATGTTTAGAGGCGGGTATGGATGATTATGTTACAAAACCTATACGCCCAGAAGATTTAGCAGCCGGATTAAGACGTTGTCCGCGTGTCTTTAAAGGGGTCATTGTTCAAGAACAAGTGGTAGAAATTGTCAATGATGCTGCTGAAGTCAAACCAGCGGAAATAAAACCAGCAGATATAATGGAAGCAAGCTCACCACCAATAGCAGCAACGCCAACAACAGCCATACCAACCCAAGTTGATAAATTGGTTGAAGAAGTTAAAGAAGCCTTTATCAATCTTATTGGAGAAACTGAAGGCGAAATTGTGACTGAGCTGGTTACAACCTATTTGGATAGCAGCCAAGTACTTACACAGAATTTGTCCACAGCAATAGAGCAGCAAGACCCTAAATTGATCGAGCAAGCTTCTCACAGCTTAAAATCGAGTAGTGCCAGCTTAGGGGCGATGCAATTATCTGATATGAGCAAGGTGCTTGAAAAGCAAGGCCGTGCAGGTGATATGACTGAGGCAGATACTAGGGTCAATGCCTTATTACAAGAATATCAATATGTACGTCAGGCTCTAAACATCGTCATCGGTAAAGAACCTGAAGCTGTCAATGACACTGAGAATACAAGCAGCGAAGCTAAAGAAATATCACACACTTCTGCTCAACAACTGGCTCATGAAATTAAAGAAAGTCTCTCTGCATTGGTCGGCGGTGATGATCCTGAATTGTTTGAGGATTTATTAAGCTCTTATCAAGAAGAATCGGATAAATTAATTGTTGATTTAAATACGGCGATTCAAAATGCCGATGCTCAAGCCGTGTTACAAGCCTCACACAGTCTCAAATCAAGTAGCGGTAATCTTGGCTTAATGGCATTGGCTGATTTATGTACTCAATTAGAAACAAATGGTCGAACTGAAGAGTTGGCGGGTAGTGATGCCCTATATCAGCAAGTTTCTCAGCACTACCAACAAACGATTGAGGCGATTCAATACATCCTCCATCCTGAGCAAGCTGAACCAGGAATAACAATAGCTCCTGCTGCTTATGAATCCACTACCACAGTAGACGGTTTAATGCAGGATATTCAAGATGTATTGGTGGCACTGGTGGGTGAAGATGAACCTGAAATTGTCGCTGAGTTAGTTCAAACTTATATTGAAGATGCTGAGCCTTTAATGGTGGATATACGCAAAGCGATTCAACAGCAAGATGCAGCCAATCTTTCCGCCGCGACTCATACCTTGAAGTCCAGCAGTGGAAATTTAGGCGCAAATGCGATTGCTGAAGTCACTTTGCAATTAGAAACAGCGAGCAAAAATAATGAATTAGCACCTGTGGCTGGGTTGCTGCCTGCGTTGGAACAAGAATACCAGTTATTACGCCAAGCCTTAAGTAAGCTACTAGGAGAAGAGCCAGAATCGTTGGCCGATGGGCAAATCAATGAGATGGCTGACACTAAAGTAGAAAAAATCACAACACCACCGCCAATTATGGAAGCCATAGACAGTTCAAAAACGGTAGATTTAGCAGATTTTGATGCTGAATTGGCAGCGCACCGAAATGAACCTTCCATGCTGAATGCAGGCCGTGATCCTAGCGAAGTTACACTGCTTGTTGTCGATGACCAACCGTATGACACTTTGTTGCTCAGTACTTATTTGCGTGAAGAAGGCTATCAAGTTTTAACCGCGAATTCGGGGCAGGATGCCTTAAAACTAGTAATAGAAAAAGACCCAGACATTGTGCTATCTGATGTGATGATGCCCGGTATGGACGGATTTGAAGTGTGTACCAGAATCAAAGATCGTCCTGAAAGTGTGTTAACGCCCGTGGTATTGATTACGGCATTGGATGGACAAAACGACCGTATTAAGGGGATTCAAGCAGGTGCGGATGAATTCTTATCCAAACCGATCAATCGTGAAGAATTGATGGCGCGGGTGCGCTCATTATTGCGCTATCAGCTTGCTCGCTCTGAATTAGAAGAAGCTCAAAATGAACATCTTAAAGGCATGTTTAAACGCTACGTGTCTCCGAAATTAGTAGATGAAATTCTAACCCATCCAGATAAAGCAGAAGTGACCCTCGCTGACCAAAAAAATCGTTTAGATGCAGTGATTTTATTTGCAGATTTGCGTGGCTTTACCGCTATGTCGGAAATGCTAAAACCAACCGATGTGGTGAGCTTATTAAATGAATTCTTTACCATGCTGACAGAAGTTGGCTATCGTTATGATGGTACGATTTTTAACATGGCTGGTGACTGTTTATTGATTGGCTTTGGTGTCCCGTTCCATCAACAAGATGCACCAATTCGTTCTTTAGATGCCGCTATGGACATGCAAAAAGAATTTATCGCGTTAGACCACTCTTGGCGTGATACCTACGATGTTGATGTGGGCTTAGGGATTGGAATTAATAAAGGTGAATTGATTGTTGGTAATGTTGGATCACCTAACTATATGAATTATACCGTTATTGGTGATACTGTGAATGTAGCATCCCGTTTGGTCAGTATGGCAGACCGCGGAGAAGTGATTATTTCAGATTCAATGTTAACATCGATTCAGCATAATAGCTCAAGCCCTATAAGCTATAGTATTGAAGCCTTAGCTCCTGTAAGCTTAAAAGGTAAATCCCAACTACAACAAGTTTACCGAGTGGGTTAGCCACTACATACTATGAACAACATTGTCACTAATAAGTACATTATTACTGTAGGCTTTAGCATGGTATTGTTGCTATTGCTTGTGATTACCATCACAGGTTTGGCACGAATGCACGTATTAAAAACCCATGTCAATCAGATTGTCCAAGAAAATAATGTCAAAACCGAACTTGCATACCGTATGCTGGGTGCGGCAAGAGAGCGCGTTGTTTCATTGCAAATCATGTATTTAACCGATGATCCGTTTGTTAGAGAAGATGCTTACGCCCGATTCAATAGCTTGGCCAGTGATTTTATGCAAGCCCGCTCTGAATTACTGCGGATGCCTTTATCTAATAGCGAAACCGCTCTGATTAAGTATACATTCCCTTTGACCCGTGAAGCATCCATCAAACAGCAAGAATTTGCAGAATTGCTGATTGACGATCAAAAAACAGATATTCAAACCTTGATGAATCAGTATTTAATTCCTGTGCAACAAGCGGTACGTGAATCTCTATTTAAATTGGTTAAATTACAGCGGAACTCATCTAACCAAGCTTTTATTGAAACCATGAAAGTACATCGAGAAGGCTATCTTTTGGTGTTAATTTCAGGCATTTTAGGTGGAATACTCGGACTTGGAATTGCGGTTATCGTCTTCCGTCACATTAGTTGTACTGAAAAACAATTATTAGACGCGAAAAATGCAGCAGAAACGGCAAATACGGCCAAAACTGATTTTCTAGCTAATATCAGTCATGAATTGCGCACCCCACTGAATGCTGTTGTCAATATGAGCCATTTATTAATGGACACCAAATTGAACATTGAACAAAAAGATTTGGTAACAACGGTTAGTCAAAGTGGTGATGAGTTTTTACGCCTTATTGATAGCATTCTGGATTTTTCTAAAATTGAAGCAGGCAAATTGGTTTTACAGCCTAAAATTTTCAAATTAAAAAGCTTGATTGATGATTTGATGGAAACAACCCGCAACAAAGCTAAATTAAAACACCTCAGTTTAACCTTACTCTATGATAACCAAGCCCCTGAATGTTTGATTGGTGATATGGAGCGATTGCACCAAGTCTTGACCCATCTATTAGATAATGCCGTGAAATTTACTGAACAGGGTGAAGTTTTATTGTCATTAACAGCCCGTTCTATCACAGATAAATCAGAAGATATTAAGCATGCTAAAGAACAAATGGAGCTGTATATCACCATCAAAGATACAGGTGTTGGGATTCCAGTTGAAAGGCGTGAACGCTTATTCCAGCCTTTTACCCAAGCAGACACCTCTCGTACCCGTCGTCACGGTGGCACAGGGATTGGCTTGGCTTTATGCAAACAACTGTGTCAATTAATGGGCGGTACGTTGTGGGTTGAAAGTGAGGTTCATTACGGTACAATATTCCATTTAACCATTACTTTAGATACAGTCACAGATAAACATAAAGCCAATACAGCACATGTTGCTCCTATTTCACCTATTACTAGTTTGCGGATTCTATTAGTAGAAGATAATCAAACCAATCAAAAAGTAGCCCAATTGATACTGAGAAAATTAGGTTATGAAATTGATATTGTTAGCAATGGCTTAGAAGGTGTCGAGGCGGTTAATCAACATTTGTATGATATTGTTTTAATGGACATTCAAATGCCTGAGTTAGATGGTTTAGAAGCCACCCGCAAAATTTTAGATAGCTGGCCTACTGGGCAACGACCTTATATTATTGCAATGACTGCTCATGCCTTACAAGGCGACAGGGAAAAATGTTTAGCGGGAGGTATGGACGACTATATTGCTAAACCTGTTAAATTAGAAGAGCTTGAAGCCGCCATTGGCCGCTGGCAAGTTTGGACAATGAACCGTGAAACTAACACCCAAACTCGCCAAGAAATCCATACGTCTTAATTTTCTTTTGCTCAGATTTGACAATAACACCAATATAAAGCATAGTTTAGTCAAACTGCTTGCAATAGCTTCTTAGCCTTGATGCTCATCTAAAAAACGACTTTATGCCTATCTCAAATTATAATGATTCATCTTCTGATTCTGAAGTAACTTCTATTTCAAACCGTTTTCGAGGCTATTTGCCTGTTGTCGTTGATGTGGAAACTGCGGGTTTCAATCATCAAACCGATGCGTTGCTAGAAATTGCTGCGGTTTTATTACGTACCAATGAAAAAGGTGTATGGGAGCGAGATAAAAGTTATTTTTGTCACGTTACCCCGTTTGAAGGAGCTAACCTGGAAAAGGCGGCATTAGAATTTACAGGTATTGATCCATTTCATCCTTTCCGATTTGCGGTGTCAGAAGACGAAGCATTAAGAACTATTTTCCAACCGATTCGCCAAGCTTTGCGAGAAACCCATTGCACACGAGCGATTCTTGTGGGGCACAATCCTAGCTTTGATTTGAATTTTTTAAATGCAGCCGTTGGGCGTGCGCAGATTAAACGCAATCCTTTTCATCCTTTTAGCACTTTTGATACTGCAACCCTAGCAGGCTTAGCCTTTGGACAAACCGTATTGGCTAAAGCTGTGAGAGCCGCAGGCTTAGGTTGGGATGGTAAACAAGCCCATTCAGCTCAATATGATGCAGAGCAAACCGCTGATTTATTTTGTAAAATTGTTAATATGTGGGGTGATAAAGTCTCATTTAGAAACCAAGAAAATGTATTCTAAACGATAATACTATCCCTACAAGTAAACTTACTCACCACAATAAATACAGCCACTGGTGCAGGTTTCTTTGATTTCAATACGGCATAATTGAGGCAATGCAGGTTTTAAGTGTTGCCAAATCCAACGAGCAAGATTTTCACTAGTTGGATTTTCTAAACCCTCAACATCATTTAAGCAATGGTGGTCAAGCTGCTCATAAAAAGGCTTAAAAGCTTGTTTAATATCAGAAAAATCGATAATCCAACCCATTTCTTGATCTACCTCACCACCAACTACCAGTGTCACTTGAAATGAATGTCCATGTAAACGCCGACATTTGTGACCCTCTGGCACATTGGGCAAAAAGTGCGCGGCTTCGATGCTAAATTGCTTGTAAATTTCCATTAATTTTAATAGCTTAATCTCAAGAAAGGGCTGGGATTGTACTGAGTCCAAATTAAATTAGCAAGATTTAATTCAACATTGATGATGCACGCCATTGTTGAATTGGGATAAAACATTTTAGAATGAATTTAATTGACTAATCTATCAAGAATGGCTGCTAGAGAACCCATTTAACATCTGAAAAAAATAATGATTTTACATGACACAGAGCGTAGTAACTATAGTCAATTTCGTTTTGGGTGTTAAGACTGGTAGTCCTATTATTGTTTAAATATCAATCAGTTTTAAAGTCTAGGACTGCTAGTCCTATATCACTTTAAAGTAAAACAACTATAGTCATAATCATTTTGAAAAAATTGACTTTTCTTGTTCCAACAGCCGCCATTGAAATGCAGCCCAGACGCTCTGCGCCTCAGTGGTGAAAATATTATATATTGTAGATTTCAAAGCAATTCTATTTATTCATCAAAATGGCGAATATTTACTAAGTTTCATCAATGGTATATTAGATATTTCCAAGATTGAATCCCAACTACTAGCACTGAAATCGGCCAATTTTAATTTGCGTGAATTCCTCCTGACTCTGGTCAAATTGTTTCACCATAACGCCCATGAAAAAAATATTAGTCGTTGTATTTTGTTAAAATAAGCCATATATTGTGAAATCAGACTCAAATGAAGTCTTTATACAATTTATATCTATCTAGGGTTATTTTTGAATTGCAGGCTTTGATTGCTGACTATAAACAAGAACAGCCAAACTGCGAACTACTTGAAGAAATCGATTATTTAGCCGCACAGTTTGAAGTCGAAGCGATTGGCGAATTGTTAAAAGCCTATTTAAAGCTATCACCTCATTAATAATACCCACTAACACGCCACATCATGACAAGAAAAAATATCAATATATTTCATTATCTTAGACTATAAAAAACAGCATGACAATCAAAAAAACCGTGCAAAGTGAGTGATTTAAAACAGGCTATTTCAGGGTTGACGATGTGGTTAAAAAATAGGCAAATTATTTAAAATAACCTTGTTGATATATTGTGCTTTTCTAAATTGGCCTTAGATTTAGGTTTAGGGACAAATGTGGTATGGAAACACAATGAAACAGTTACCGAATCAATGGCAGCGATCAAATAAAAGCATCCGAGCCGTACAACTGGTTTTTGAGCTAAACAAATCTATTTCTGATACGATTCGTTATCAAGCGAATAAGCATGGTCTTAGCCCATCAGATCAAATTAGAACCGTTATTGGCCTTGAAACCAAATTACCTAAACGCCCTCGTCTAACAATTTCTCTGTCAGAAGAAGAATATATGATTTTGGCGCAGCGCTATAATGTTCCTGTTGACAATAAAACTGCCATTCGTGAAGCGATTGCTGATGAACTTATTGCATATTCTCAAAAGGTACAAAATAAAGCCTAAAAATGCTTATTCAGCACTTTGGCGCTAAAAACACATAAACTGCATTGATTTTTGCTCCGTTATCCCTCTCATGTTTAGCTCAAGCAAGTGCTATTTCTTGAAATTAATACGAGGTAGCAATCCAATTATAGTCAATTTCGATTTGTATGTTAGGACTGGCAGTCCTGTATCACTTTAAAATAAAACGACTATATCAATCAATTGTCATAAATTTATTTTATTATTGAGAATGCTTTTCATTTCTAATTGAGGGAACATTATGGGGCTTCAATTTCTCATTATTCCACTGTTAACCTATTTGCTTTTAGCCAGCAATAGTGCTGGCAGTAATAATAGCGTATCAGTTGCTAATAGCCTGAATATACAAACATCCAGTTTAAAAACCATGGTACTGCAAAATCAAACTGCTTATATTCCCTCACAAATGTTATACCAAAACCACATCAGATAATGGTCGGGTATTTAATTCTTGTTATAGCTGTCATCAAAAGCCCGTTGTGCCAAATTACACTGATGATTCCGATTTACAACTGGGTTATGACTTTATTGAATATGCGAAACAAAATCATTGGGCAAATTTATTTATTGATCGCAGTGAGGCTGTTGCCGCAATCAGCGATGTTGATATTTTGAACTATGTACGCACCAATAATTATCAAAATGCCAATAACGATTTAATTTTAGCCCGCCAACTGCAAAAAGTACCCACGGAATGGGATTTTAATAATGATGGCGTGTGGAATGGTTACATACCTGATTGTTATTATAATTTTGATGCAGAAGGCTTTGACCGCAATACTCAAGGCCAATATACGGGCTGGCGAGCATTTGGCTATTATCCATTTTTAGGCACATTCTGGCCAACCAATGGTTCAACCGATGATGTATTAATACGTTTGCCTGAATCTTTTCGTTTAACCCAACAAGGGTTTTATAGCCGTGAAGTGTATCAACTCAATTTTGCAATTATTGAGGCTTTGATTAAACAGAAAGATATTGCAATTCCTGAAACCAATGAAGCTTTGTATGGTGTGGATTTGAACAAAAATGCTCAATTGGATATCGCAACAAGTATTGTATATGACTGGGCACCATTGGAAGATCGCTATATGAGTTATGTAGGTATGGCTAAATTGGATTTAGAAGCAGGTACACAACACTTATCTACGGGCTTATTCCCCATTGGTACGGAGTTTTTACACAGTGTACGTTACATTGATGTCACTGACACAGGTAAAGTTCAGCTTGCAGCTCGGATGAAAGAATTACGTTATGCTAAAAAGACCTATTGGCAAAATTATGGACAGTTAGAAAATTTTGCTGCTAATGAATTTAAAGAAAAGCATGATTTTCCTGATCGAATTAAACAAGTATTAGGGGATATGGAACAAGGCATCAGCACCCGTTTAGGTTGGACTTATCAAGGTTTTATCGAAGATGCTGAAGGTCATTTGCGCCCACAAACCTATGAAGAACATGTATTTTGTGTTGCCTGCCATTCGACTGTCGGTGCAGTGACTGATACTGTGTATGCGTTTCCACGGAAATTTAGCACGGATACTGATGCAGAAGGTTGGTATCACTGGTCACAAAAAGATATGGTAGGCACACCTGAAGCTCAGCGTAAAGATGGGCAAGGAGAATACCAGTTTTATTTGTTGCAAAATGGTGCGGGTGATGAATTTCGGGCTAATACCGACGTGATTAATCAATTTTTCCATAGCGACGGTACGCCGAATACAGAAGCGATGCAAGCCATGAGTCAGGATATTAGTTTATTACTTTTTCCATCCGCCGCCCGAGCATTGCAGTTAAACAAAGCTTATCGAGTGATTGTGCAGGAACAGAGTTTTATTAATGGACGTGATGCAACTATAACGCCTCCCAACAATGTACATAAATCAGTTACTGAAAGGCAATCAACGGGTATTGAACAAGATTTAATTAATCGCTTAAAATAACTACCTCACCTTTAATGTAGGGTGGAATAGCGCAGTGTTTTCCAGCAAAATATGCGATACGCTTGGGATGGTGGAATACGGTGGGTGATTGTTTATCCATCAATTTAATATCAGCACCTATTTCACCTTACACAAAGTATATATTCCCAGCAATAAATAAAGCCATTTATATCATAAAATTAACCTTTTATAGGTCAAATACATAACAACTATGCCGATCGAAATAAATCAATGACGCTTAAATTATTCTCTGTTATGAACAATAATTAGGTATTTAAGCAGAAAATGATTGACTATTTCGCAGTAACCAGTACCCTGCTATCAGTTTCAAGTTGTTCATTTATAGGCTCATACATGTCCGCCACAATTACCGATTTTTCTCAGCTCGCACTTTCAGAACCTGTACTTCAAGCAGTGAAAGACGTAGGCTATGAAGAACCCTCCCCTATTCAAACCGCAGCAATTCCTCCATTACTCGAAAAGCGTGACTTAATTGGCCAAGCGCAAACAGGTACAGGCAAAACGGCTGCTTTCGCATTACCCTTACTTTCTCATATTGAATTAGGTAATCGTTATCCTCAAGTTTTGGTATTAACACCAACTCGTGAGCTTGCTATTCAAGTTGCCGAAGCCTTCCAACGCTACGCACGTCATTTACCCGAGTTCCACGTACTGCCAATTTATGGCGGTCAATCCATGCACCAACAATTACAACCATTACGCCGTGGGGTACATGTGATTGTCGGCACACCGGGTCGTATTGCTGACCATTTACGTCGTAAGTCATTAGATTTAACCAATTTAACTACTTTAGTCCTCGACGAAGCAGATGAAATGCTACGTATGGGCTTTATTGAAGAAGTCGAATGGATTATGGAACAAGCATCCAGCGACTATCAAACAGCGTTATTCTCAGCGACGATGCCAACTGCGGTGCGTAAAGTAGCTGATAAATACTTAAATAATCCAGTAGAAATCAAAATTAAAACCGCGACTTCCACTGTTAGCGCGATTCAACAGCGTTACTGGCTAGTCAGCGGTGTACATAAGCTTGATGCTTTAACTCGGATGTTAGAAGTTGAGCCTTTTGAAGGTATCATCATCTTTGTACGCACTAAGAGTGCAACTGAGGAATTAGCTGAAAAATTAGAAGCCCGTGGTTATGCGGCCTCAGCTCTTAATGGTGATATGAATCAGGCTATTAGAGAAAAAACGGTTGAAAAGCTTAAAAACGCCGAGATTGATATTATTGTTGCAACTGATGTCGCAGCACGTGGCTTAGATGTGCCTAGAATCAGTCACGTTATTAACTATGACGTACCTTACGACACTGAAACCTATGTGCATCGTATTGGTCGTACAGGTCGTGCTGGGCGTAAAGGCGAGGCAATTTTATTCGTAGCTCCGCGTGAAAAACGTATGTTACGCATGATTGAACAAGCCACACGCCAACCAATTGAACCGATGGGTCTACCTTCTCACGCTGAAGTCAGTGGACGACGTATTGACCGCTTTAAAGAGCAAATCAAAGATGTTTTAACTTCTGAAGATTTAGATTTTTTCCGCCAATTGGTTGATTCGTTCCAGCATGAAGATGAAATGGAATTAGGCGATATTTCAGCGGCGTTAGCCTTTCTTGCACAACGTGAACGTCCATTACAATTACCCAAAAATGCTAAAGAATATAATCCAACAGCAAGAGATGAAAATCATGTTGATTGGGTGACTTACCGTCTTGCTGTAGGTAAAGATGATGGGGTTGAACCGAAACATATTGTCGGTGCAATTGCTAATGAAGCGAATATGGAAAGCCGTTATATTGGGCAAATCCAATTTTTCCCTAGTCATACCACAGTCAAATTACCATTAGGTATGTCTCACGACGTATTGAATCATCTTAAAAAAGTGCGGGTATGTGGCAAGACTTTAGACATTGTGGAAGTTGAAGACGATGGTAGCGGTGATAGCCGACCTAGTAGAAGACCACGCCGGGGTGGTAGTAATGGCGGCGGCCGTAGTGGTGGCGGTGGTGGCAACCGTGGTAGTGGTGGCGGCGGTAGAGGTCGGGGCAATAGTGGCGGTGGTAGTAGTGGCGGTCCAAAACGTGACGGTGCGAATAGTGCTCGTAAACAAGGAAAACGTCCATTTAAAAGCAAATCATAACTAGCTGCTATTCATTGATGTAGCATATTTCGGGGAACATAGAGCTGATTTTATACCCATGGCTTGGTGAAGAAAACAGCTTCAGGTTCTTCGATCGTTATGTTTAGATATTACAATACGTCGGACAGTTTTTAGAAAATGCAAAACATTTTAAGAAGTTATAAATCCTATCATTCATTTGTAAGCCATTTATTTTTATTGCATATCTTAAAACACATCCGAACTATTGATACTATCACTCAGGTCATAAATCATTTTGCCGATAATTTTCTATTAAGTATTCAGCCTATTTTGGCCTTTCAAAAATCAATATAATCGTTTGAAAAATCACATGATAAGGCCTTTAAGTAAGCTCCTCCCAAAATCTATTACATAAGCCTCTTTTATGATCTTTGCTATCATCAATATGAAGGCGTGATTCTTAATCAAATCCAGAAATCATAAAAATATCATCAATAAATGATGTGGATTTTATATTCAAACTGCCTGAATGAATAGACTCCATAGCATCCAACTTTAAAGGTGATTAAACTGTTCTGAATAAGCAAATAATGCAGGCGCACCACCAGTATGCCAAAATAATACACGGTCTGTGGCCGTAATCTCGTTTGAGCGAATCATATCAATAAGTCCTCCCATGCCCTACCTGTATAAACTAGGTCTAACAAAATACCCTCAGTTTGAGCGGTGAGTATAATGGCCTCTTTTTCCAATTCCCCGATAACACCATAACCTGCCCCGACATAATGATTCTTTAAAATAAGGTCAGATTCTGTCAGTTCATGATTCAACTTTAATCGGCGAGCAGTACGGTTTGCAAGAGCCAGCACTTGTTGTAGAAAAGCGTGCTCAGCCGTTTCATCTTTATCAATATTAATTCCAACCACTTGATAATTTTGTTTAAAAACCTCTTTGCCTAACATCAAACCCGCCTGAGTGCCACCTGAGCTAGATGCAAAAACAATATGGGTAAATGCGTAGCTTCGTGTCATCAATTCTTTGGTTGCTTCGATAAATGCAATAGCCCCTAATTCATTTGAGCCACCATAAGGTATGATATAAGGTTTTTTCCTGCTGATTGTAGTTGCTCATATAATGCGGGAATATCTTCACCTTTGCGATGCTTTCCTGCCCAATGAATATGGCCACCCATCATTTTATCTAACAGTAAATTCCCTGAAATATTGCTAGGCTTTGAACCACCTAGAGCTAAATGGCATTCCAAATTTAATTGTGCTGCAGCGGCAACTGTTTGGCGGCAATGATTAGATTGTGCAGCCCCAGCAGTAATAAGTGTGTCGCACCCTTGAGCTATTTATTGTATCGCTAAGGATGTATTCTAGTTTGCGGGTTTTATTACCTCCTAATGCAAGCCCTGTTTGGTCATCGCGCTTCATGAATATTTTTGCGCCGCCCAGTACCTGACTTAAGTTTGAAAGCTCAACAATAGGGGTAGGAAAAAAGCCCAATGATATTTTGGAAATCTGCATGTCATTTGTCATTGTTTAACCTTTGTTATGAAGCTAAACTTGCTTAAGAATTATAGTTGTTTTTGCATCCATTATTTCAAGAGCGAAGGTCCGTAGTAAAGTTGATGTAACAACAGAGAACAAACTATTTACAATAGCATCTCAGTTGATTTCGCAACCTTCATGCCTCGAGCCTGCATGGCTTGCATAAATGCTTGAGCTAAATGTTCAAAACCTGCAACAGATGAAGTTGCATCTTCAATCAGTACTAATTTCTGAATCTCTTGAGGTTCTAAAAATTCAGCAATATCAGATACAGTGTTGGCGACACAATGTGATAATGCTTGGCCTGCAATCACAATCTTATCTGCATGTTTTAAAGCCGAAATTAATGCGGTATTCAAATGGGTGTTACTGTCTTCTGGATCGGATACATCAGCTTTAATTGCACTGTAGTGCTCTGTCCAAATGTTAGTGCCTTTAAGTACATAGTTCACCGTGGTTTGTTGGGTTTCCCAAGCATTCAGCTGCTGTGCAATCGGTTCAACAATCGTATGGCCTTTTTGCCCAATAAGACAATGTGGTGGCCAAACCACTAAATCATAACGCCCATTCTGTTTTAAAGCTTTAACATATTCACGCGCTCGGGTTTGAAATGTGGGCTTTGCTGCTTTCCAATGACCTGAGTTTATGTCTTGTTCAGAAATCAAGGTAAATGGTTCAGGATGTTCCCCTTTAGTATTAATCCAAAACGCAGGGTGCGCGATGTCAAACCAGTGATGTGAATCTAAAGTCACATGAATTGCTTGAATATATTGCAAATGACGCTCTAACATCGTCGCCAAGCGTAACGCATCCTGATCGGCATTCGGCACAAACAATTGCCCTTTAGGATCAGCAAAATCGTATTGTGGATCAATAATGAGAAACTGCAAGTTCATGCTTATTCTCCAATCGGCATTGATAACATCGTATTCATATACAATTGTAATACTGACACAATCATGTTGCTAGTAGGGTTATGACCTTTGAGTTGTCCCTCTTCTAAATCTATATCCAATGTCACTGTATAATACTCACCCTCATGCGTCACTTGACCAATTGTAGTCCATTGCTGAATCAATTCTGCTGCTTCTGATGGTTCAACTTCAAATAACTGACTGACGAGCTGATTGGCTTTATCTTGGGTAAATTTAAACTCTAGGTCAACGTTGCCTTTTAACGCAGAAATTAAATCAGTTTGACTCGGTAGTTGTGGAAGCTGTTCGCCATCAATATTTAAACTAATAGAGCCTGATAGTTTATTATGCTTTCCTAATTCGACACTAAACTTATTTCCTTTCTCTAAGCCTTGAACTTGAATATATGGAGATTGCTTAATTAATTTTGGGATCAGTTCCATTGATTTACTTAATAAAGCAAAACCAAATATAGATGGATCATCTTCATCACTTAAATTTTGGGTGAGCTGCTCGATAAATGTTTGTAATTCCACTAATGCAGCTACATCTAGCCGATTAATCGCAAACGCCAGTTTCGTATTTAACTTTTCGTCATCTGCAAAAATATTGGGTAATTCAAAATTGCTGATATTAATATTAAGGCTTGATTTAGCAAGGTCTGTTGTATTTTCTTCTAAATCTGAAACAATCGCGAGTTTCAAATCATCAAACTGCGTTGCAAAACCTTCAGCTTTAAATGCAGAACGACCTAAATGAAAAAAAGCATTGCTTAATTCTAAGCCTGATTCCTGTTTGGCAGAACGGCCATTGTATTCAAAATTTCTAGCCTCGATATGTAAAGCATCATCTTGATAATTATTGAAATTTACAGATGATTTATCAGGTTTCTCCACAGGTTTGCAGCTATTTTCACCTTTAAATCCAGCCTGATGTAAACTGAGTTGCTCAAATTTAACACTGGCTTCAAAAGGACGAAACGCCATCCAATTCACCAATGATGCAAAATCACTTTCATCATTGTCTAATAAGTCGATTAAACTGGTTTGTGGTGGTAAATTGATTAATTTAATATCCGTATCATGGGCTTTAAACTCAGCCGCAAAATCAAATAAATTAAATAATTCGTTTTCTGATTGAGATAAGGCTTTTTGATAACATAATTTGCCAATGGTGGTATTAAGTGCTGTGGGTAAATATTGTTCTGGTAACAGAGTGTTGCTCAGTTGGAAATATTCAACTGAGAGCATTCCCGAATCGGCCTCATTATCAAGTACCATTTCAGGTAAATTTAAAACTGTTTCTAACATAGGTTTGGCATTATCTGGGTTTAAACCATAATTGGCGGACAAATCACTAGGGGAAAATTGATAAGTAAACGAATCTGGCTTATCAACAACCAAACCATTGATATCCATTTCAGCTTGCCAAGTTGTAAATTTAGGATTAAATCCGATTGCTCCACTTAAGCCATTCCAATCAATGGTGCTTAATTCATGATCTTTTGAGCTACGATGCCAATGCGAGGGCATTTCAAATAATATTTCGCCACCACCATCTGCACCTAGTAAGCTTTCAATCCAAAAAGCAGGTAAAGAACCTAATACCTCATGATCTGGAAATTGTAGAAAAGAGTGTACTTCTGTAGAGACATCTAACTGTTCATTTTTTTTATGAATATTAGCGACTAAATTGGAAAAGTGTTGGGTAACAGAACTGAAATTTTGCCACAGGATTTGAGGAATATTTTGTTCAGCTTGGTCAGAAAGATCGTCAATCGCAATTTCTTGGCTAATTTGATGTTCAATAAAAATGGTTTGATCGCTGGCAAGGCTGTTAGCAGCTAAACTCCAAATACTACAGAAGAATAGAAAACGGGGTGATAATTTCATAACTGAGTCCTTTTAAGAGCAGTAAATGCAGTTTGCCATCTTTTTTATGATTTGTTAACAATGATTTGAGGTTTTTTATGACTCATCGATCTTGGATGGATTGGTCTTTAGACGCTGAATCCGATTTTTCTATGCTTAAATTGTTCAAAGATGTGTACCTAATTTGATTGATGCTAATGGTATTTGCTGGATCGGATATAGGTTAAAATAGATTATATGCTAGTAAAAGCGATGACTTGTTTTTTAGTATTTCATGTTACGCAAAATGTAAAAAAGTTTGAAAGAGTAGGGTGGAATAGATGAGCCTTTGATGTTAGTTATTATTAATAAACTCTCTCTCACTATATTCCACCATCCCAAGCGTATCGCATATTTTGGTGGAAAACGCTACGCTATTCCACCCTACATAAAATGAAAAGTTCTTTT
This sequence comes from Candidatus Albibeggiatoa sp. nov. BB20, assembly GCA_016744725.1. Lineage (GTDB taxonomy): Bacteria > Pseudomonadota > Gammaproteobacteria > Beggiatoales > Beggiatoaceae > Albibeggiatoa. The sequence goes on from JADGDW010000020.1 coordinate 23,903, forward strand.
ATTTACGTAAAGTGAGTTGGTATATTTTGATTTTAAGACTTTAGCTTATTGTTTGAGTCAATTGATTATTAAAACCTTTTAGCATAAGTAAGGATTTTTGTTCATGAGTGATGAAGTTGAATTAACAGATACCATTGCAGCGATTGCAACACCAATTGGTCAAGGCGGTGTGGGGATTGTGCGGGTATCAGGTTCGCGTGTTCCTGAAATTGCAAAAATGATTATTGGCTCATTGCCAAAGCCTCGTAGTGCATTGTTTACAACATTTAAAAATACCGAAAATGAGGTCATTGACCAAGGTTTAGCCATTTATTTTGTTGCACCACATTCCTACACAGGTGAAGATGTATTGGAATTACAAGGGCATGGCGGTGTTGTGGTGATAGATTTATTGCTTAAAGCGGTTTTGGCCTTAGGTGTGCGTTTGGCAAATCCAGGAGAGTTTACTGAAAGAGCCTTTTTAAATGGCAAAATTGATCTTGCCCAAGCCGAGGCGATTGCTGATTTAATTGAAAGCTCTTCAGTGCAAGCCGCACGTTGTGCATTACGTTCTTTACAAGGTGAGTTTTCACAACAGATTCATCAGTTGGTTGAACGTTTAATTTGGTTACGGACTTATATTGAAGCAGGTATTGATTTTGTAGAAGAAGAAATTGACTTGTTAGCAGATGGTAAAGTACAAGGTAAAATCGAACAATTACAAATAGATATTGATGCAATTTTAAATAAAGCTCAGCAGGGATTTTTACTCAAAGAAGGAATGCACATTGCGTTAGTTGGTGAGCCTAACGTGGGTAAATCCAGTTTATTAAATTGTTTGGCTGGACGTGAAACTGCGATTGTAACTCCAATAGCAGGCACAACACGGGATATCGTCCGCGATCAAATCGATTTGGATGGAATGCCATTGCATATTATCGATACTGCGGGTTTGCGAGAAACGACTGATTTAGTTGAGCAAGAGGGAATTAAGCGCACTAAACAAGCGTTACAAGAAGCCGATTTAGTGATTTTATTGCTAGATGACCGTTACCCTGACGATCATACTCATGAAAATCTACTCACTGATATTCCATCAACCCCACTTGTGATTCGGAATAAAGTGGATATTAGCGGGCATCAAGCGGGTTTAAGTAATAATGGTGTCTTATATTTATCTGCGAAAACCAATGAGGGAATAACAGAACTACGCCAGCTATTGAAACAGAAAATGGGTCTGCAAAATAATACTGAAGGCAGTTTTTTAGCACGGCGCAGGCATTTAGATGCTTTACAACAAGCTCAGACCACATTAGATACAGGTTTAACCCATTTGCTGACATATCAAAACGAGCTGTTAGCAGAGGAGTTGCGTTTGGCTCAGCAGGCATTAAGCGAAATTACAGGGGAATTTACGGCTGATGATTTATTAGGGCAAATATTTTCCAGTTTTTGTATTGGGAAGTAATCTATAAGTGATTTCATTATTCAGCCGTGTCCGTCCTCTGCCGCTTGGTAGTGCTCATACATTATCAAGTGTGCTGTGCTAACAAGCGATCCAATTGGTCTGCAAATGCCTTTCTATCCATTTGATTCAGTGGGTCAGGTCCTCCTGTCATAATGCCACTGGAACGCATAGTTTCCATAAAATCACGCATGGTTAAACGGGCTTTAATATTTTCAGTGGTATACAATTCCCCACGAGGATTCAAAGCCAGCCCACCTTTTTCAATCACTTCTGCTGCCAGTGGAATATCACCTGTAATCACAATATCACCTGCACTGAGTCGTTTTACAATTTCATTATCTGCGATGTCAAAACCTGATGCGACTTGCACAAATGAGATATAACGAGAAGGAGGTATTTTCATAAAATGATTAGCAATCAACGTTGTTGGTATTTGTGTACGTTGTGCAGCTCGGAATAAAATTTCTTTAATCACCGCAGGGCAAGCATCGGCATCAACCCAAATATTCATTTTTGTATCCTTACTAAAAATAAGACAATATTTAATTTAGAGCACTTTGTACCATAGGTCAAAATGAACTGAAAAGAGTAGAATATACTTTATGTAGTCACATTTTTGTGATTTTAATATCGTCACCAAAAGCACTATAGAACCGATTTGACATCTACAATATATAATATTTTCACCATTAAGACGCAGAGCGTCTAAGCTACATTCCAGCGGAGACCGTTGGAACGAGAGAACAAGAAAAAACATTTTTTTCAAATAATTATGACTAATCACTACGCTCAGCGTGGTAACTCAGCTTTGACGCTCTGCGTCATTTTGAAAATGATTTTTGTTCCATTATCCATTAGTTGCTATAGGCTTGTGCAAAGCGTTCTATAAGCTATCTTTTTATTTACTCACAAGTTAGAATTATTTTCTATAACTATAAGGAAGGTGTTATGCGCTTATTTTGGATATTTTTAAGCTATTCACTTGCATTTAACTGTTATGGTGATATTTCACTTCAAAATCATGACCCAATGACGTTGCGTTATGATGATAGTGAAAGACGTGCAGCCCCTCAACTCAGTCCCGGTTCACACCTTAAGTTATACATTCCAAGCCTACCTTATCTCTATGTTTCTCATGCAATTAATGGTGCTTTATTCCGTCCAGCAAATAATGAAAGAGGCTGGAAATATGATTTAGCAGTCAGTCATCAAAAAATCAGTGATACTGTTTATGAGTTTAAATTACGTCAAGGAGTCGAATTCCAAGATGGCACTCCTTTTGATGCAAATATGGTTTTGCTAAATATGGACTATTTTAAGAAAAAACCGTTTCTTTATAGCAAAATGCATGAAGTATTCGATTATGTGGAAAAAGTAGACGATTTTACAGTTCGCTTTCATCTGACTCAAAAATATGGCGTATTCTTAAATGATTTAGTTTGGGTACAATTTTATACTCAAGCTTATTTAGAAAAATTTGGTTGGAATGGTAAAGCAACCTGTCCAAATTTAGCAGAACCTGGTCCTTATGGTATTGGCCCTTATATTTTGACTGAAGGCTATATTGAAGGTGATCGCAAAACCCCTAAAGCTGAGCTGGTGGCTAACCGCAATTATTGGGACAGTAATTATCCTAAAATTGAAAGAATCACGGTTTATACTGAATATGATAGTGTACAAGCTAAAAATGATGTTTTATATAAAGAAAATGTATTAGATATTACGCCGATTGCCTTTGAAAACAAAGTAGAAACAATGCTGTCTCCTCATGCTAAATTACTAATTTCACCTTCAACAGCAAGTTATGCAATCCATATTAATATGCGTAACGGCAATCCTAAATTATTAGAAAAAAAAGTGCGTTTAGCTCTAAATCAAGCGTTAAACCGAAAATATCTACTGTATTTTGTTTATGAAGATGAAGCCCAAATTTCATCAACCTTAGCTTCACCCAATTTCCCTGGGGTTCAAGAAGCCTCCCAATCGATTAAGCCTTATGATGAATATAGCAATCCTTATGCACCTGAAGAACAAGAACGGCTTAAATCAATTCTTAACGGCTTAACATTGAAAGTGCTGACCCAAGAACGCTTTTTATTTTTATGGCGTGGGATTCAATACCAGTTAAGCAAAGTTGGGGTAACACTGGATTTAAATGTCACTAATACTGAAACCGTGATTTTTCGGGAACTCCTATCCACTAATGCCCGACAGAATACAGTGGATTGGGATTTGTTAATCTGGGGTAATGATGATTGGTTTTTCTTTCACCCTTGGACCGCCTTTTTTGTCTATCGTACGCACAATGTGTGGAGCACAGTATTTCCAGACCCTGTTATGGATAGTTATATCGAAGACATGTTTAAAATCGCCGTGGGTGAACCCGGTTACTTAAGTGTGGTTAAAAATATCATGCAACGGGCTAATGACAATGCATACATGCTTTTTGTACCGACACCCAATAAAGTGTTTGCAGTCAACAAAGAAGTGATTTATACCCCTTATAAAATGGCTTCCGTTCCGTTGTGGGAAATTGAATTAACCACACAGCATCCTTCTATACGGCGTGGTGATTATTCTGAACGCTTAAAAAAACCTGTTGCCATCATATATAAAAACTAATTTTGAGAGCGCCTTTCTTATGAAAAACTTGAGTATCACTTTTAAATTTTTCTTACTATCTGGATTTTCTATTCTGGCATTAGTTAGCCTAGGGATATATGGTTTGCAAAATGTATATATGACATTCACAGATGTTAAGCAAGTCTACGAAACTACAATTAAAATTGAACAAGCCACTCGGGAAATTGGTAATCCATTAAATGATGTTCGCCAGCTATCATTATTACTTGTCACCTCGCCAGATCAGACTTCCAAAACTGAATTACAACAGCGTCAAATTGTATTGATACAACAAATTGATAACACTTTTGATGATTGGGAAACTTTTGTCAGCCAAACGACTAAGCCTGCGTTTTTAAAATTACGTGAAAGCTGGGAACAATATAAAATTCTGGTTAGATATACCACTGAACAAGTAATTGCAGGTTATAGAGAAGCAGCTTTTATTAATGTTAGCGGTTCTGAGCAAGAGCAATTTAACCAGTTATCCGATGATTTAAGTATATGGCTACAAGGCAAAGTAGAAGACAGTGCCAATGTCTACCGTTCAGCTAACCAAGCTTATCAAACTACCATTACCAATGGCATTATTATTATTGCGATTTTTGCCGCTATCGTGGCAATTTTTAGCTGGTTTATCGGACGGATGATTATTAACTCATTGCGCACCGCTGTGGATATTGCCAACTCAATTGCTGAAGGTAATTTAAATACCCATATTGAAGTGAATAGCAAAGAAGAAACAGGCAAATTAATGAATGCCTTGGTCACAATGCAAACCCAATTACGCACTCGTGTGGAAGAGGCTGATGAGACAGTGGAACGCTTGACTAAAACCATGGGCGTGATTAAACAGGCTTCTGATTCGGTACAAATATCGTCTGAACAGATTTCACGCGGTAATGAAAGTTTAAGTCGTCGTACTGAAGAACAAGCGGCCTTTTTAGAGCAAACCGTTGCCAGCATGGAACAAATGACCAGCACTATCCAACAAAATGCCGATAATGCAGAGCAGTCAACCCAATTGGCCATCAGCGCACGTGAGAAAGCAGAACGGGGTGGCGCGGTGATTAATGCTGCTATTTTAGCCATGAAAGAAATTAGTGAAAGTAGCGAACAGGTGTCCGCGATTATTACGGTTATTGATGAAATTGCGTTTCAAACTAATTTATTAGCTCTGAATGCGGCGGTTGAGGCAGCGCGGGCGGGTGAACAGGGTCGAGGGTTTGCGGTGGTTGCAACTGAAGTACGTAACCTTGCGCAACGCAGTGCAACGGCTGCAAAAGAAATCAAAAATTTGATTAAAAATAGCGTGCAACGGGTTGATGATGGGACTGAATTGGTCAATCAGTCTGGTGCAACCTTGGAAAAAATTGTGGTCGCTGTGAAAAAAGTCAATGATATTATTGCAGAAATTGCCGCTGCCAGTCAGGAACAATATGCAGGGATTACTCAGATTAATAAAGCAGTCTCAAAAATGGATGAGATGACGCAGCAAAATGCCTTGCTAGTCGAAGAGGCGACTCAAAATAGTGATAACATGCTCAGTCAGGCGGAGTCTTTGCGTGAACAATTGCTTGAGTTTAAATCTGCCAATGCCAAGAATTATGAAGAAAAACAAATTTCTAATACAGAATCAGCAGAACCTCCGCCTAAACCAGAAAAAGTAGCGACAACGCTTAATGACGACGGTGATGATAGTGATTGGGATGAGTTTTAATCTTAATTAAAGCTGAGAACATTGGAACTATTTTTATTCAGAATGACTGGCAGTTTACTCAAAAGCTACCAGTCCAAAAAAACATTCTATTAATCAAAAGGCCTTCCAAATTGAGTCAGTATCCAAATCACCATTAAGTAAATACTTAACAAAGACTGAAACCCACTGATTGAACGCATCCAACCTTTGCGCACCCGTAATGAAAATTCTCTAGGCTGTAATTGTTTAATCCAAACCCCAACATTGTATTGCTTCCAGCCAATATGAAATGCTGACAACACGCTAAAATACAGAGAAATTCTGAGCATTTTAAATTCTAATAAAAGCTGTTTAAACCAAGAATCTCCACAACAACGTTTAAAACGCAATGGGTGATAGGCATCTAAACCATGTCCGCCTTTTTTAATTCCTCTGCGCCCACTACTGGTTAAAACATTGGATTCCCAAACCACCTCAAAATAATTATGTTTGGAATCTATGCGTAGGGCTATCCAGTAAATAAAAGCAAATAACAGGATTGAATCAACCAATAATGACAAAGGTCGCTGTGGTTCTAAGCCATACGCTGAGGTTAAATTAAACAAAATATAACTGAGTACACTGCCCACTCGTTCCCAACCACCTTGTTTCCAATTTTGTTCTTGGATTTGTAATTGTAGCAAGTTGGTGATAATCCGCTCTGTTTCACGCATCCCACTTTTACGATAAGCCGCCCGTAATGAAGCCAATACAGGGCTGCCTGCATGGGTATCATAATATTGTACATCCTTGAATAATTCATCTCTATGATGAAAGGTCGGCACGAGACTGAGAGGGTCAGGATATGAATTCACTTTGGGGTAAAATGTTGATTCACTTAGATTTGCATTGCTAAAATCACTATCGGATAAAATAGCATAAAATAAGTTAGCTCGAGTCAAATTAGCTTCGTGTAAAATCGCCTTGCTTAAGTTCGCTTCAACTAATTCAGCCCCTGTAAAATTAACATTGGATGCTTCAGCCTCGGTTAGATTGGCGCGTACCAAGTTTGCTTCTTCAAACACTACATTATATAAGTAAGCTTGGCTTAAGTTCGCTTTGATAAGTTGAGCCTTTTGTAACGATGCACCATCTAGCCAAATACGACTTAAATTACTGGCGGTTAAATTCGCATTTTGTAACTCAGCATACATTAGATTAGCCATTGATAAATTTTTGCGTGATAAATTCAAACCTTGTAGATTTGCACCACATAGATTAATCCGCCGACGATCTTGATAATCAATCAGTTCACCTGCTTGTTCTAAATTTTTTGACTCTTTTAGCCATTCTCGATGCAAAGGTAAAAGCTGTTTTAGTAAACTATCTAACTCCTGTTGGGTAAAATTATAGTTAAAATATGGTGGTTTTGAGTTACACATCGATTCAAGGCTAATTTGTTGCTGCTCAGCCAGTAGATGTAAAGGCAGTAACAGAAAACCCAAACCAAGCAGCAGCCTATAATATTTTTGGGTAAACATAACATTCTCGGTTGTTACAATGAAATTGAGCATATTTATAGCACTTTCCTGAATATGAGTATAGAGAGGCAACATTAATTAAAAATACGCTGCCCATAATGGGTGATCTTGGGCTGATTGAAAAAATCGAATAACAATCTTTTTCAGAATAGCTGTGCTAGAATAGTACCTACCTATTACACTGCTTTTGTTAGAATAAACATTACTGAAATTACAGAACATATCACCGTATGACAGGGCATTTACAACAAAAACCAATTGGCTTATTAGGTGGGACATTCGACCCCATTCACCACGGTCACTTACGTTTAGCTTTAGAATTATATGAACGTCTTAATCTTGCTGAAGTCCGTTTGATTCCTTCGGCAAATCCTCCACATCGAGAATCTCCAACAGTAACCGCTGAATTGCGGCTAGAAATGGTACGTGCTGCGATTGATGGTTTACAAGGTATTATTGCTGACGACCGTGAATTAATGCGCTCGGGTCCTTCCTATATGGTAGACACCTTAAAAAGTATCCGAGAGGAAGAAGATTCTCGCCCTGTTTATATGATTTTAGGAATGGATGCATTTATGAATTTGCATAGCTGGCATTGTTGGGAACAGTTGCTGAACTATGCACATATTTTGCTGGTCAGAAGACCGGGGAAATTATTACCAATGACTCATATTATGCGCGGTTTTTTAGATTTAAATCGAGCAAAAACCCTTGATGAATTACAGATTAGAGCCGCTGGTAAAATTTATATTGAAGATATTCCTCCTTTGACTATTTCAGCAACACAAATTCGCGGTTTACTCGCCACGGGTCGAAATCCTCGTTATTTACTGCCACGACCTGTTTTAAATGTGATTAATACCCATCAACTTTATCGTTAATTTTGGAGTCCTATGCAGCCAGAACAACTACTTGAAATTGTGAACCTCGCTTTAGAAGACCTAAAGGCTCAAGATATTAAAGTCTTAGATGTTCGAGAAATGAGTTCCGTTACTGATATTATGGTTATTGCCAGTGGTACATCTACTCGGCAAGTCAGTTCCATTGCGCGGAATGTAGAAGAAGAAGCTAAAAAGAATGGTGTACGTGCTATAGGCAGCGAAGGCCTTGACATTGGAGAATGGGCTTTAGTCGATTTGGGTGATGTCGTAGTGCATGTGATGCTACCAACAGTGCGTGATTTTTATCAGCTTGAAAAACTATGGTCAGATATAGGTTCAGATATAGATCAAGAAGAAACGAAAGATTAAGCTGTATTTTTGTAGTCTGATTTGATCGATGACAAAAAATAAAGCCACATCCCTTTAAAAATCCATTATCTCCTATCGATGAAATAGTAATCATGGCTGGAGTGCAAGTGATCTGATGCTCTTTTGCACTCCCTGATAGATTCTAGCGGCGACGCGGCTGCATCATTTGTTGTATTTCCTGCACACTCAATGGCGTAAAGCCTTTCAATGAAAAGAAATTTTCTGTCACTGACGCATCAGTTTTAATCATTACCACTTCGTTACGTATTTTTCCTGCTAATTGTCCCGTTGCATACACACTCTTCATTCTCATTCCTAATGCTTTCATTTGCAGTTCTAAGTCTTGGTATGCTTGTGCACAAGGGTGTTGTTGCTGTGGCACTTTAGGCGTATTGGCTTTTTGTGCTTTTTTAATGGTGTGCATGGTTTTATCAAATTGTGCAATATGTCCTGTTTCTGCAGCTTGTTTAGAAAAGTAGTCATTTGAACACAATTCACCATTTGCAATGACTTGATAATGCTCGGTTGGATAGCCTGCAATCTCAATATTTTCATCTTCCACTTTGACTAATTCTGCATGAACAGAAGCAGACGGTGGTAGTACATTTTGTCCGCGAAACGTCGGCATATTTGGCATTGCCTGACGTGGTGGTTGGCGTTGATTCGAATTTAAACGCATGATGCTGGGGTCAAAGTAACGTTTCTTTTCTGGGTTTACCATATAAATTTTTTGCATTTTTAAATCTATTAAACGATAACCTTGTGGCGCTTGATTGGTCGAGGTAATTTGCATTCGTGCATAATCGGCACTGATATAAACTTGTTGAGTCTGTCCTTGAGCATTGCGTACTTCAACCATGGTCTCAGCCCAAGCATTGATTGCCAATAAACTTAATCCAGCCATGATGAAACTTAAATAAAGCCTTCTCATATATCCTCCTGAAATTGTAAAGTATTGTTATCAAGGCGGTTCACTATAACAGACCCCCTATATTAAGTACTATGTTTTTACTTGTTTTTTTAAATTTTCCTAAAAAAAGTATTGACAAGGTATATTGAATATATTATTGTGCAATGCAACATTATGTTGCAGCGCAACATAAGAAACAGCCTTAGATTGCTGTTGAAAACAGAATTCATTTTAGTCGTATTTTCTTAAAACTTTTACTTAAGGGTCTTATTATGCAAGCTCAATTCATGGAACAATTTTCAAAAGCAGGTCAACAATCTTTAGATACTGCTAAAAAATTTGCTGAACTTAACAATGCTTTTTTCAAAGGCTTAACTCAGCATCAAGTTGACACTGTTAGCAACTACATGGAAAATGCTAGCCAACACGCTAGTAAATTAACTGAAGCTAAACGTTTACAAGACATTTTGGCAGTTCAAAACCAATTTGCTCAAGAAGCAAACAAAATTGCTATGAGTAACGCTCGCACTAGCTTAGACATGATGGCTGACGCTAAAAACCAATTCGCAGCATGGTACGAAAATAGCGTAAAAGGTGCTGCTGAATATATTCCAGCTAAAGTAGCTAAATAATTTTAGATTGTCAGAATAAATCTGATTCTCTAATGGTGTTCTTTACTTGAGGACACAAAAAAAGCCTTGTTATTCTATAGCAGGGCTTTTTTACTTTTATATTAAACAGATTCATTGAGTTAATTTGAAAAAAGCCAGAAACAATAATAATTTTTTATTTTAATATATTTAATATTCAATTAGTTATGTATTTTATCAATTCTCTTACAAATAACAAATTTCAGTTTAATTTAACTGGGGAACCTTGGTTTTTAACTCGTTGGTTGACAGTTTGTTGTCATTAGTAAAGGGCGTTACCTGCCAACCGCCGTTTATTTATTCTGTCTTCTAAATCAAGTTCTATGTGCAGACCTAATTCTTGATAGTCCCAATCATATTGCCATATTTTAGAACGTTGTTCGTAAAAAGATTCTATATCCCGCCATATTCCTTGTTTCATAAGCTCGCGCATGACTTCATGAGCACGGTAGCCTTTTCTTGAATAAAGTGATACGACACAGCCAAGATAGAGTGCTACGAGTCGGTCGATGGAGGGGTTATAGTCCTTCTTTGATAAGCCGTACTCCCGCTTAAGAAGTTTTACTTGGGACACACCCCAATTGACTTGCTGCATAAGTATTGTCCACATAGGGTCAATGTAAGATGATGTGTATTGAAGACGGTATGAGGTCATACCATAGAGCCAAAGGCTTGGTATCCAATAGTGGAGTTGTGCATAGGATTTTATTTCAGGCTCTCCATAATCGCTAGGGTTTTGGGCTAAATAGGCACTGAATTGGTCTATAACACGATGGTGAAAGCGTAACTCAAAACGGCGTACTTGTTCACCACGTTGATATGGGGAGGGCAATTCTGGTATTTCTGAGTTTGATTGCCAAATTTCTTCCCAAAAGTCAAGTTTGTCAGTTTTGGTTGCCTGTAGTGTTTTGTCGTAAATGGTGAATTGGGTAAATGCTGCAGAGCCATAGGTGATTGTTTCAGTGCGGTTATAAGTGACTGCAATTTCCCCTGTCTGAAGTTCTATTTTTTGTATCCCTGAATGGCGATAGTTTCTTTTGGAGCGACAAACTAGACGTTGTTCAAAGTCTGGTGGTATATCCCAGCCCATGACATCAACGCATAGGTGAGCTGACACGCCTAAGTATTCCCAGTTATTTAAAAAAACATTGGCGAAGCTGTCAAGCATGGTTTGTATTTCATTAGGTGTTGAAGTGCAGAGTAGATGCGGTGAGCATTCTATTTTGAGATGAGAATGAGGCTCGGTATCGCTGGAGAAATCGGATAAATCATCATTCAAAGCCATTGGCTCAACTTCAATTTTTTTGTAACGAGAGCAGTAGAAGATAATGATACCTAATTCGTTATTTTGTAAGCGGTAGGTATAACCTGATTTGCCGCCACTACCCAGAATAAAATCGTAATTGCCTGTACTGGTTTGGATGTTGACGATTGCGCCTATT
>JADGDW010000197.1 GCA_016744725.1 Candidatus Albibeggiatoa sp. nov. BB20
CTATAAAATATAGTACAATGCCAAGCTTTCTTGATGTTCTACTTGCCAGCAATGTGTTCGACAAAACATATCCATTTATTGATATTGCATTTCATTTTTTTGCATCCATACTTTTCAGTAACACGATAAAAATCATTTTATTCTGGCACTTAGGCTATATTTAAATATATTAATATGCTAATTAAAAACACGGTATCCTCTTATTTATACATTATGAGTTTATGCTTGCTAAGTTCTGCAACGATAGCTCAGACGGTAATTTATCCTAGTAATCTGTATCCAGATGTATCATGGGAAATTCAGCCACCTGCGGCCAAAACCAATGAATCCATGTATCAGTATCGTCGAGATGAAGCATTGCAAGCTAAAAAAACAACGCATCCTCAGCAATGGGCTGCACCAAATTTAAATCAGCCACGTTATCGTCCACTGAATGCAAGAGAAGCAATGAAGTCCGTGCATAGCTATCAATACCGTAGTGAAATCCCCAACGGGGTTTTAGAACAAGCGAATGATTTTAGTGAGTTTAAGCAAGGTTTGCTCGAAGAGAATGCTCACAATATGCCGCAAGCTTCGTCTGATTATCAAAATAATTCCAATCAATTTACATCAAACCCATCACATTACCAGCCTCAGCAAGGCAGTGAATTTAAACAAGGTTTGTCGGCTCATGAAGATAATGTTAATGATATGCGCCCAGCTTCATCTCATTATCAGGATGGTTTTAGCCAGTTTACGTCAAATTCATCCCATTATCGTTCTCAGCAAGGCAGTGAATTTAAACAAGGTTTAGCTGATTACCAACCAAAACCATTGCCTCATTATGATTATTCAAATGTGCAACATCATTCTACAGGCTATCCGACTCAAACTTATACTCAATCAACCTATCCTCAAGCCAATCGCTATCCTACAATGGATAATTATTATGCTGAACAACAACCTTCTCATAATCCATGGAATCCACAGCCGCAACAAACCAATCCTTGGCAAACCTCACAATCAGCGTATCAAAATATGATGCAAACCCTGCCAGAATTGCCTGATATAAACTTGGGTTTACCGACTTTGCCTGATGGACAGTTTTATTTTCAACAGAATAGTCCATACAATACTCACGATAATTACACTAAGCAATCGAGAGAATTACCGTTTTCACCTGAACAAGTCTTTATTGTGCCATCAAATTGGATTAAGCCGCCAACTTCTTCTCAATCTAATAAAAAAGCGGGTAATAACGCCCAATTTACGGTTTATCCTGTGGAACAAATACCATTGACTAAGCAGGAAATTTGGTAAATCATGATATTAATCACTTTTTACATCTAGCCAATCTCGCAGACTGTCGCCTAATAAATTCACAGATAAAACAATGGCAAACAGTGCAACACCCGGTGCAAGAACTAAATGCGGTGCAACTAACATATAGCGTGTTCCTTCTTTAATCATTGATCCCCAAGATGCTTGCGGTGGTTGTACGCCTAAGCCTAAGAATGATAAACCCGCCTCCGCGATAATAATGCTGGCAATGCCAAAAGTGGCTTCAATAATTAATGGGGCAAGCAATAACGGCAATACGTGATAAAACAAAATGCGGGGTAATTTTGCACCCAAAGCCATTGCAGCTAACACATGTTCACGCCGTTTCAAAGATAAAGTTTGCGCCCGTGCTAATCGAGCAAATCCAACCCAGCCCACGGTGGCTAATGCTAAGACCACATTTTCAATCCCCGCACCGAGTAATCCTGATAACGCAATGGCCAATAAAATGCCTGGAAATGCTAAAAATACGTCAATAATACGCACAATCAGTAAATCTATCCAACCACCAAACCAACCGCTAATCATACCAATTAATGTACCGATCAAACTTGATAATAAAACTACCCAAAACGCAACCAAAAATGAAGTGCGTGCACCCATGATTAAGCGGTCTAAAATCGAACGGCCAAGCTCATCATAACCAAGCCATGCAGCACTGGACGGCGGGTGTAAAATATTCACCAAAGTAATGTGGTCAGGTTGTAAATTAAGCCAAGGACTGAGCAAAGCAATGATTGCCCATAAGGATAATAGGCTGGCTGGAATTAAAATGCGTAACTTAATCACGGTAACGTACTCGTGGGTCTAAAACGGCGTACAAAATATCAGTCAAAGTGTTAACCATCACATAAGCAACACTGATTAACAATACACAAGCTTGTACCACTGGGTAATCACGGCGTTGAATTGCTTCAACAGTCAATTGGCCAATCCCCGCCCATGAAAAAATCATTTCGGTAATCACTGCACCACCGAGTAAATGCCCAAGTTGTAAGCCAATAATCGTGATAATCGGTAATGAAGCATTACGCAAAGCATGATGGACAACAACCCCAAATTGGCTTAAGCCTTTAGCTCTGGCGGTACGAATGTAATCTTCTTGTAAAATTTCCAACAAAGTCGAACGAACCATCCGCGCTAAAATCGCAGCTAATGCCGTACCCAAAGTAATTGCTGGCAATATAAGAGAATCAAAGCCGCCGCGTCCACTGACAGGTAGCCAACCCAATTGCAGTGAAAAAATGATAATCAATAAAGGTCCCATCCAGAAATTAGGAATCGATACCCCAATCAAAGAAAACATCATTGCACCATGGTCATAAACCGTGTCTCGACGAATTGCAGCAATACTGCCTAATGGCAATGCAATCGCAATCGCCACAAGTAACGCCGCTCCTGCCAATTCTAAAGTAGCAGGGATTCGCTGTAGTAAAATCTCAGTAATAGCTTGTTTTGAATAGAGAGATTGTCCTAAGTCACCTTGTAACAGGTTGAAGATATAGGTATACCATTGTACAAATAATGGTTGATTTAAGCCCAATTGCTCGCGCAAAGCCTGCAAATCGGTGGCGGTTGCATGTTCACCTAACATCGCCTGTATTGGATCGCCAGGTACGAGATGAATCAATAAAAAGACTAAAGTGACAACGCCTAGTACCACAAATAACATGCTAAGTAGGCGTGATAAGATAAAGTGCAGCATAAATCTATTATCAATCGGACGAGAGAATAGGCATATTGTAGAGCATATTGTCTTTAGCCTACAATGTTTGTATCACTTTCTGATAAAAGCCTAGTGTTTGAGTTTACTCAATTCGCGAATGACATCATAATTATCCGCGCTAGTTGGCGCTAAACGCAATGCGCCTAATGTTTTCAGCATCGTTTTACCATCAGCAGAATTGTGTATATCAAACGCAACATGACGAATCGCTTTTAAATAGGGTTCACATAAATCGGTATTGTAAACATAAGGGCCATAAGGAATCGGCGGTGATTTCCACAAAACTCTAAACTGCCCAACCTCAACCAAACCTTTTTTTATCATCAGACTCAAATTGCGGGCTGAGATAAATGCCGCATCATATTTTTGATTTGCAATCTCAATCACCGATGTATCATGACCACCACTATAAGTAACCGAGCTAAAAAAATCATTCAATTTATTAGCTTTAACCTGTTTGCTAAATAAGACTCTAGGTACTAAAACGCCTGAAGTGCTGCCTTGCTCTGTGAGTAAAATCGTTTTGCCACGTAAAGATTCAATATCATGGTATGACGAATCAGCATGAACAATTAATATTGAGTAATAGAAACTGCCTTCTTCTTGAAAAGGCGGATTGGCAGCATGATAATGAAGGGCAAAAGGCTTAATTGTGCTATTCATATTCGCTACAGTGATATAACTAAAAGGCCCAATTCTAGCAAAATGTACATTTCCCGTAATCAATTCGCTGACAATTTCCTGATACGAATTCAATTTTTTAAGTTCAACAGGAATTTGAAACTGCTCTGTAATTGCATTTGCTATAGGTTGATAAAGCGTCAATTCAGATTTCTTTTTATTTGATGGAATCACAGAGAAAATCAGCTTGTCAGGTTGGATACACTCTTGTCCATGCACTATTATCGTCAAAATCAATCCACACAAAAGAGCCAATAACTTTTTTATCATAAATTGTGTCTCGCTAAAGTGAAAAAGTAGTCGTGCTGCTTCGTGATATAAATGCAATAAATTAACCTTGTATTAGTCTATGCTAAAAGACTTTACGATTTATGTTTGAGAATAGCATTTGTTTATTTCGAATAAATGATTAGTCGCTTCTATGAATTAAATAAGCCAAAATCAACCAGTTTATGCCTTCAAACCCGTCATTGGCTGCCAAACTGGCAGTGCTAGCTTTTTTTTCATTTTTTTTCATTACATTAGCATTCTTTAATAAACAATGAGTTATTTATTTTATCTGACTGTGGTATACAGTTTGCGTTATAGAGTTCGGCTCAGCTTTTATCAAATGAATTATTTCACTAATCAAACTCTAGGAGGAGGTGAGCATTATGAAAAATATTCGATTAATTCCATTGCTCAGTGTATTTTTATGCTGTGGATTCTTTAGTCAAGCTTATGCTGATGACATTACATTCATTGCAGGTGAAAAACCTTATGAACGTCCAGCCAATGCGCCAACGATCAAAAATACTGATGAGAAAAAATCCCAAGAATGGTATGACACCGCCGTTACAGGCATTACAACGCCATACCCTTATAGTTTTAGCTTCTTAGATAACCAAGGAAATTGGTACACACCTTTTAACCGTCCGGGAATGCTTGACGGCTACGATATTCGTAATTGGCATAAATAACAATAATATCCATCCTCACTTGACTGCTGTTTTAGCAGAAGGCCTGAAAGTTTGGGGGCGAACTTTCAGGCCTTTTTTTTGTCACAAGATAAGCGGTATATATACACTGACAAGTTGACATAAAAGCTTTTTAAGAAACTATCCTACCTTAACACCTTATAATCCATCAGTTTTTTTTTGACTATATAAAATACTGCTATGTCAAAATGACAGAAATCCACTTATGATGCTAGGGGATTATTTTAATACTTTAATAATAAATTCTTTTTTAAATCAATCATTAAATAAAAAAATACTGATACTGGTACAAGGGTTGCGATAGCTATTAGCGCGAATCACTATCGCGCTTATAACAACAAAAAAATGGTCTTCGTGTTAAACCTTTTAATAGGATGGATAAAAGCATGAATTTTAAAAAATCTGCTCGCCTCGCTGCTTTAGTTAGTGCATTAGTTGCTGCCCCCCAGATTGCTAATGCCTACGGTAGTTATTACTACCCACAAGGTATGAGCGGCATGAATGGTATGTCTGGAATGCAAGGCATGTACGGAATGTATCCACAACAACGTGGAATGTACGGCATGACTGGAATGCAAGGCATGAATGGTATGTCTGGCATGTACGGAATGTATCCACAACAACGTGGAATGTATGGCATGACTGGAATGCAAGGCATGAATGGTATGTCTGGCATGTACGGAATGTATCCACAACAACGTGGAATGTACGGCATGACTGGAATGCAAGGCATGAATGGTATGTCTGGCATGTACGGAATGTATCCACAACAACGTGGAATGTATGGCATGACTGGAATGCAAGGCATGAATGGTATGTCTGGCATGTACGGAATGTATCCACAACAACGTGGAATGTACGGCATGACTGGAATGCAAGGCATGAATGGCATGTACGGAATGTATCCACAACAACGTGGAATGCAAGGCATGACTGGGATGCGTGGTATGTCTGGAATGCAAGGCATGAATGGTATGTACGGTATGTATCCACAACAACGCGGTATGTACGGCATGACTGGGATGCGTGGTATGTCTGGAATGCAAGGCATGAATGGTATGTACGGAATGTATCCACAACAACGTGGTATGTACGGTATGACTGGAATGCAAGGCATGAATGGTATGTACGGCATGGGTGGTATGTCTGGAATGAGCGGTATGTCAGGCATGAGTAGCATGGCTGGTCATCGTATTAATACACCTCAAGGTTACTTTATCTTTTATCCTCATGGCATGAGCGGTATGTCTGGAATGAGTGGCATGAGCGGTATGTCTGGAATGAGTGGCATGAGCGGTATGTCTGGAATGAGTGGCATGGGCGGTATGTCTGGAATGAGTGGCATGGGCGGTATGTCTGGAATGAGTGGCATGGGCGGTATGTCTGGAATGGAAGGCATGAGCGGTATGTCTGGAATGGAAGGCATGAGCGGTATGTCTGGAATGGAAGGAATGAGTGGCATGTCTGGAATGAGTGGCATGTCTGGAATGAGTGGCATGTCTGGAATGAGCGGTATGGAAGGCATGGCTGCTGAAGAAGGTAAATAAGCCTTAGATTTTTGGGTAGGCAAGGAAGCCTACCTTTAGACTCTAAACTTAGGTTTTTAATCAAGAATCTACGTTTATAGTCTCCCTTAGCTGAGTTAAGGGATAGTATTAACGGATACTTTAGGGATAGTTGCACAAAGTAAGGATGCTTTGTTTACATGGAATGTTTTAGGAATGGATTTAAAAGATGGACGTATGAAAAACACACACTGTCAATCGAATAATTATCCTAAGGAGGATAACCCAATGAATTTAGTACAAAGCATAAAAAGAGCTTTAGGCGTTGCGGTTGTTGTAGCTGGTGTAGGTATTGCTTCTCAAGCTAGTGCTTATTATGGTATGTCTGGAATGAACGGCATGTATGGTATGGGCGGAATGTCTGGCATGTACGGCATGGGTGGAATGTCTGGTATGTACGGTATGTACCCACAACAACGTGGTATGTATGGCATGGGCGGAATGTCTGGCATGTACGGCATGGGTGGAATGAACGGTATGTACGGTATGGGCGGAATGTCTGGCATGTACGGCATGTACCCAATGAGCGGTATGTACGGCATGGGTGGAATGTCTGGCATGTACGGCATGTACCCAATGAGTGGTATGTATGGTATGGGCGGAATGAACGGCATGTACGGTATGGGCGGAATGTCTGGCATGTACGGCATGGGCGGAATGCAAGGTATGTATGGCATGAAC
>JADGDW010000198.1 GCA_016744725.1 Candidatus Albibeggiatoa sp. nov. BB20
TGATTTAATTTTTATTCGACCTATCTACAATCAAGATGTTACCGCAGGCTATATTATTAAAGATATAGAAAGGATTAGAACTGCTATGCAGCAGATTACTGATAGTGTAATCGAGAAATGTAGAGGATGTTCTAAAGTAAGTTAATACTACTATCTTGTTATTTTTAAAGTGATTTAATTTTTATTCGACCTATCTACACAGAGTCTACAAAAAAATATAGTGTAAGTTTAAATATATGATATTAAAAAATTATTTGAAAAATAACATCTGATTGACCGTTAGTTGTTAATCTACGGCAAAAATTGTTGAAAGCTAAGGATATTGCGCCAATCCCATATTTTGTTTTTTCGTGGAAAATAGTATTTTTGAAACCTATGTCAGTAAACTGTTCATTTTATGACAGTTAATTTTTAGCTTAAGTCTCTACATTATGACTACACCAGACTTTCCAGTATTTTTAATTTTTAGCCCTATTTATATTTTCATAATGTATTGAAAAAATAGGGTGTAGGGCAAAAAGGTAATTAAAATAATCATTTTTAGTCACATTAAGCAACCGTGCCACACCTTAAAATCCTGCTTGGCATAACTTATATTGTAGTAATTCATTACTACAATATAGTTTATACCGTAAAACTGATCGAAGAATATAAACTAAATTCGCATGGAATTTCAAGTCGGTTTTGCTATTTTGATACTCTAATGAGCGTATTCTATCTTTGTTTTACGCACAATTTATAGTAATGCAGCATAACTAATACACCAACTATTCCAGCGATTGAGCATAGTTTTGGAGTTGTTTGGTAACTCATCTTTGTATTCTAACTCCTGCTTAATACTGCCAATAACCAAAGATACGACCAGCGCATTGATACTACCCAGTTTACTGTTCTTCACCTCAAGGTCTATCTTTTGTTTCATATCGACTGAAATTCTAAGGCCTATCGTGGGTGATTTGTCTGGGATTTTTTCTAAATACCAATTGTCAATCGGCTTCAGTTTTCCATTGAGATAGTCACTGAGCAATTTGATTGTATAGGCTGCCATGCTTTGCATGTTATTTTCAGCTCGTTTTTTCATTTCCTCCTTGATTTGTTGGGATGGAAGCCTAATTGTGATTCCAGATAGTTTGATGTTTTCATTATGTGCCATGTCAGCTCCTACCTTTCCTCGCCAAAAGAAAGTTAGTTTGATGCCAAAGCGTTGAGAATTAGCTTGCTAATCCATGCACCTTTTGAGTCGGGTTTGGTGTTTTCTAATCTACACTTTTGTCTGTACTCGATATAGGCATCTTCGATTTTATCTTTGACATCAGGTAAATGAGGGCGAAAACTAAGTGTTCCCGCATTGCTGTTTGTAGCCATATACACGTCCATAACTGTGATTGTTATATCCAGTATATATCAGTATCTAAGCATGTAAACATGTTTACAAGTATACATTTTTTCCTGATGAATACAATAAATACAATAAAAAACTGTAATTTAGAATGCAATAGAATGGTATTTTGTTTTATTGAATGGTGAATACTATTGTATTTAATAGGGGTTTTCATGCGTTTGGTCGCTTTTCATTCTGGCCTATTTACGATTTAAAGTGTTATTAGTGTGTTGTGATTTTTCTAAACTGACAAATACCTTTGATTAAATTGCTTTATAATCAAAATCTTATGATTAATAATTTTAAGAAGCAATCAAATTGAGTTGAAGACTAGAATATATTAAAAATGAGTGGTAGGGTTTTTATTAAAATAAAACGTTTGTTGTGAGAAAATATCTGTGCTCGTAAAATATCATTAAATTCAGGGCTTAGTTAACTTACTGGATTTGCAGGGAAGGGACTTGTAGAGGGAATGGATTGCTTAGAATCTTGGTTTTTTAGTAAAATCTGATACGCAATGTTATGGCCGCTTTGAGAAATTATAAATAGTACGCTTTTTCAGAAATGAGGATAATTTGGGGATTTATTAACTCAAGTTCTATAAGAATATTGCTAATGAACACATTTGTATTTGTAGAAATTAAGCTTTGTGGGAATGCGCATTTTGTTGCATGAGCCAAATAATATGCACTCCTCATCATTTGGCATTTTTTAGTCACAAAAGTTTATGCCTGTGCTTTTCCCAAATATTCTTGAGCCATTTTAATAATCAACTGCTGCATATCTGTTTCTTCCCGTATCGCTTGCATTTTGATCGCGGCATGTAACGACGCGGGTACATTTGCATTTAAGCGTTTGGTTTTCTCCAATGCCACCTCATCTGAGATGTCCATCACTGCCTCAATCGATTTCTGCTTGGTTGATTGGGGACGTTTCGCTTGTAATAAAGTAGACATCAATTTGTAAACTCCTGTAATTCCTGCGCAATCGCACGCATTTCGGCCGCTGCTTGGCCATTCTGTTCTGTATCTAAAACCGTCGAGCCTGTGGCAGCACTCTTTGCATATACCACACGCTGACTGGTCATGTTTCTAAATACGGGGAATCCAAATTCTTCCAACACCCCTTTAACCTCTTTACCCAACTGGGTGTTTTTAATCAAGCGCGATACGATAAAAGCCGCTTTGGGTAATCCATCGGTCACTGATTGTCGAGCCTTGATAATATCGACCAAATTCACACACGCCCACAAATCCAGCGGTGAAGGTTGCACAGGCATCAAAATCACATCAGCCGCTTTTATCGCAGATACCGCTAACTCAGCAATCTGTGGCGCACCGTCAATAATGATCCAATCATAACTGTCTTGCACTGCCTTAATATCATTATGCAAAGTGGCGCGATCTAAACCAATCACAGGCAATAGCTCACCGTCATTGGCTTCATTCCAATCTCGGGCACTGCCTTGCGGATCGGAGTCAACCAATAATACTTTCGCTTCAGTCCGTTGTAAGGCGCGGGCTAAATTGATTGCAATAGTGGTTTTTCCTACGCCACCTTTTTGATTTAAAACGGAAATGATTTTACTCATTCACTCAACCCCTCATTTTGGTAATTGAAATTTAACGATAAAAAAGCATTTGAGTAAATAATTTTTTGCTCATTTATTTATATTTTCATTTGAGGTAGTTGCTGTCAAGTGTTTATTATATGTCATGTTTTTTGAAAAAACATCATCCAGTACGAAAAATATCTTTTAATTCATCATAAAAATCCTTAAACTTTACTGCTTATTAAATTTAATTTTCACGTTAAATAATGGAGTAAGTTGGATGTGTTATACATTTTCAATCTTGATATGGTTGGCTTTATTGTCATGCAACCTGTCTGTTCATGCGGATGAGTTCTCGTTACCCAATGTGATCGAAGATGATAAAGACAGAGAAAGTCTCATTTATGAACGGATTAATGACAGCAGTTTTATGTGTGGTTGCCCTATTGATAAGGCCAGCCATACCATTGAAGAAGCAGGAGCATTATTTTGTTTCTTAACCCCTCCTGCACGTTTAGGCACAAATGGTTATAAGTTATATACCGATCGCGTTTTTCCAGTAAAACGATTTGGCCAAACTCGCAGTTGTTGGAATGAGACTAAAACGGTTTGTCCTGCCAAAGAAGGTGAAAAGCAAATGTCTCAAGAAGCTTGTTGTTTAGCAACCGATAAAGTATTTAAAGCGGCTTATTATGATTTACACAATTTATTACCGATGATTGATGGCATTTATGGAGATGAAAATATCGGTGAATACAACTGGGGCATTGTGCGAGGCAATAGAATTGGAATTAGAGATTGTGCTGTCAAATTTGATGCAGATAAAAAAATCGCTGAGCCACCTGAAAAAGTACAAGGTAATCTTGCTCGCATCATGCTTTATATGTCACACACTTATGGTTTTGAATTATCGAAAGCTGAAGTGAAAATGTACAAAGCGTGGATGCGTTATGACCCGCTTCGTCCTGTTGAGACCATCCGCAGCAATTTGGTTGAGCGTTATCAAGGTAATATCAATCCATTTGTTGGTACAGATATGAATAGTGAGCGCCTCACTTATGAAGCAGCCAAAATTAATCAGTATCCTGATGAGTAAAGTAAACCCGAGCTTATAGCTCAACAATAAAATGATCTGACATACTCAAGGCTTTGGCGGTGAGAACCATTTTCCATTTGTTTTAAAAACAAGGATATTTTTATATGAAATCAGTTGGTATTGTATTAATTTTATTTGGTGCTATTGGACTTGGATTTAGTTCTGTTATGTTTGGAGATATTGGTATTGCGGCGGCAATTGGCTCAATCGTTGGAGTGATTTCTGGTATCGGATTTATGAAGGCTGCAAAATTGGAAGCACTGCTGACTAAAGATCAAATCTAGCTTGGTTTCAGCATATCGGTTTTGTAATCAGTTGGCGGTTCTTTAGCGCTGCCAACCCTATCGGCTTAGCGATGCGTGTTATTTCCCTCCCCCTTTTTTTTGTAACATACTCTTGTCAAAATCGGCGGCTGCCCGCTTGTGCCATTTTAAAAGCCATAAATTCATTAGAAACATATTGCTGTACAACAGAAATGGGTGCTGGTGCGGCTGCACAATTATATTCAGATTCTGAACATAGTGATTCATAAGCTTGTTGTTCGCCAAGTTCATCAATTAATTTATTGATTGTTTCTTTTGCCATCACATAGTGATAAAGGTAAATAGGGCGTAAATGAATTCGATGCTCCATAAATACAGTAAGTTGAGATCGTTGAATATCTGAGACCTGTCTGTTGAGAGAATGTTCACCAATATGTTTATAAAGCTGAAACATAGCGTCGATGGTGTCAGTGTCTAGTGGTGCTTGCGCATCACAGAGTATACTTTTTACTTGCGTTCCTTTCATACTACTGTCCTTTAAATAATGCTATTTTTAATCTAATTTAATTATTATTGTTGCAGTTATGATACTGTCATTATAGTAAATCAAATGGATAAAGTTAAGTTTTTTTTGCTTTAAATAGTTGATAAAAAAACTATTTTTTTAAAATAGACAGGTATAAAGCCGCTCTTAGTAATGTTTGCATCGGTTTTTTTAGGTATCTATACGATAGAAAATGTAGCTTAAACTCAGCACCGATAAAGAAAACTTAGGCAAATGTGGATTAGAGATGAATTTGGACAAAAAAAAAGCCCTACTGATTGAGCAGGGCAAAACTACCACAAAGGAAAACGAGTTCTAAATTGTCTAGTCAATTCTGGCTTGGACTGGCAGTCCTTTTATACTTTAAATATTAATCAATTTTAAAATCGAGGACTGCCAGTCCCTTTAAAATAAAATGACTATATATAACGCGGTGTATTTTTTTAGGTGTTATTTTAAGTCTCAAAGGTGGATTTCAGTTTGTTCTACCCACCCTATGAATCTACGAGTTATTACAAGTAGTTCCGTGCTTTTACATCTTCTTCAACTGTCATATTGCCTTTCACTTTTACATCACAATCCATCACAGCCTCACTATTGCCCTTGCCTTTACCCATACTGACAGAGCCTTTTAACTGAATGTTTTTTGCATCTAAAGTAATGGTTTCCGCTTTGAACGTCACTTGCTTACCCGCCGAACCTGTTAAATTATCTGCCGCATTCGCCATCACATTTTTCGCTGACACGGTGGCATTTTGTCCTGCTTGCGCGATCAAATTCTGACCTGCATTCACTTGTACATCTTGTTTGGCATCGGCAATAATATTTTGCATCGCTGACACTTTGCAATTTTTCTGGGTTTGCACTAACACATTGTCTTCGGCCAAGATATCAACCTCGCCAACAAAAGTACCCGTCAGTTTGCTGGTCTGTAAGTCGTACACAATCGAACTGCCATCCGCGTATAACATTTCATGCTTGTGCGGTTCGTTATAATGGTAGCGCATCGTTGTGCCATCGCTATATGATGTTTCATCAATGTGATAATCACCGCCTTCATCATAGTGATAACGTTGTTGCGTGCCATCAGCATAAACTGTGGTTTCATTATGCGCTTGGGCTTGTTCATCCCATTTATATTCCCAGCTATGACCGTCTGGCCATTGCCAATATTGTCGATGCAATTTATTTTGTTCATCGTAAAAATACTGATAATCCGTTCCGTCTGCCATCAGCCAATGATGTAAATGGGTTTTATTCTGTTCATCCCATTGATATTCAAATGCTGCACCATCTGACCATTGATAATGCCGACGATGGATTTTTGTATCCTCATCCCACAAAATTTCGTAATCCAAACCATCAGCATAAGCGCGGTGTTCCCAATGTCTTGGCGGCACATTCTGTTTGTCGGAATTGGTTTCTTTATGTCGTGGGCTGCGGTCTTCTCTATCGTCTAAGAACCAGAATTCGAATTTTGTACCGTCATTAAATACCTGTAATTTACGGTGTAAATACCGGTCATATTCAACAATATAATTGTCTTTATAACGAGTGCGATGCACTGATTCACGCCACGGTCGTTTGTCTTTGAGTTTTTCGCCGCTTAAATCGTCATGGCCTGCGGGTGGTCGATACTCATCGTTATACATAGACCCAATAATAAAAGACTGATTTGGATCACCATTCGGTGCGAGTAATACCACTTTTTCACCAACTTCATACGCCCAGTAATCAATGTCACCTCCTGCTCTTAAGCTAATGTGTGGAATCCAGTTAGTTTTATGATCGCCGATTTGTACCCGATATAAAGGTTGGCGAAATTCACCGCTACGCGATTCATTTGAAAACCATTCAGGCACATTTTCCGCATCATAATCAGGATGTCCAAGTGTGTCGTAACGGGCTTCAAAAATAACCCCTTCACGGATTTGATTGGCGGTTTTACGATTGGATTCTTGTGCGTTGTAAGCGGTTTGTTCTCTATTATTCATGCAAATGCTCTATCGATACGTTCGAGTAAATAACCCGTTTCAATTTCAAAATGTAGGACTTTGATAGTGTTGACACCTTCTTGAATCTCATCACTACTGA
>JADGDW010000199.1 GCA_016744725.1 Candidatus Albibeggiatoa sp. nov. BB20
CACGGGAGGTACTCCCCTATCCGGCGTAACTGTAATTATTTCACCATCCGGTAAATCAGCAGTTACGACCACATCGGGCAAATACCAAATGGAATAGTTTGCTCGTTGGATACGGCGGCATAAATCAACTTCTTCATAATATAAAAAGAATTGCTCATCAAAATAATTAACTTGCTTCAATACATCATGTCGAATAATCGAATATGCACCCGGTACCCAATCCACTTTAGCCGCGACATTATGGTTTGCCCAAGTACGATCAAAACGGCCAAAAAATGTAGATTTCGGATATTTATAGGCTAAACCCGATAAAGTTAGAAAGTGATTTAATAAACTCGGAAACATACGGGCTGAGGGCTGCCAACTGTTATCACGTCCGATTAAGCGTGCACCACCGACCGCAACATTAGGATTTTCCCGCATAAATTCCAAAGATTGTGATAAAGCGAGTTCAGTCAAAAACGCATCAGAATTAAGCAATACAATAAATTCACCTGTGGCTTGTTGAAAAGCTAAATTATTGGCCGCTGCAAATCCTAAATTTGTTTGGCTACGAATCAACATGACATGAGGAAATTCACGCTCCACCATATCCGCAGAATCATCTTTAGACGCATTGTCTACCACGATCGTTTCAAATTGAACTGAACCTGCTTTTTTCAATAAAGTTTGTAAACAACGGCGTAATAAATTACAGGTATTAAATGAAACAATTATCACTGAAATGTCAGGCTTACCTAATGTCATTGTTTATCTCTATCTGTACGAACCCAAGTTGCGTTTTTGGCAGCAGTTTTAAGTGTTAAAGGCAATACGGTTAATTTCCACAAAATGTAAAACGGCGCGGTGAGCAAGATTAGAAAATCTTGTGCTGTGCCTTTACCTATCCACAATGCAGCGAACACATGCCCAAACACAATACATAATGCAATTAATGCGTAAAGTTGTGTTGGCAAAAAGGGTATCAAAATAAGTACCAATAATAATAATACATGTATTGCCAATGGTAGTAATAATAGGTCTAACAGGGGTTCGATTAAACGCTGTTGACCTGACGCGGCGGCTTGATAAAGTGAAGGAATATGTTCACGCATCATACGAAAACGCCCACCTTCCCACCGTGCTCGCTGAGTTTTAGCCCCTTTTTGTGCAATTGGCATATCAGCACGTACCGTTGTATTATCAATGAATTGCACTTTTAAATGACGCTTCACCAAGGTGATATGGTATTCCAAATCTTCAACGATAGAGCTAGCAGTGTAAGGCACTTTTTGCAGGGTTTTGCGGGTTAAACCAAAGCCGTTACCTGAAATCCCCACCGATAAATTCCAAAACGCACGGCCTCGGGGTCTCAATACATTGAATGCAAGTAAGGCAACATTCAGCAGTCGATTACGGCGTGAGGCTTCAGGGTTATTCACCGTATAGCGACATTGTAGGCCATCAGCTCCTTGCATAAAAGTTTGCTCACAGACTTGGATAAAATTAGGCTCAACAGTTGTATCTGCATCGACAATTAGCAACGCATCAATTTCAGTTTGTTCTAGTAAATGTTTAAACGCAAAATCCAGCGCGTACCCTTTGCCACGCAGTTCATCATTTTGCCGTTCCAGTATTTCTGCACCTGCTTGACGGGCTTTATCGGCTGTATCATCTATGCAATTATCAGCAATAACATAGACTTGATATTGACCATGTGGAGAATCACAACTCAGTAAGCTTTTAACCGTTTGGCTAATATTCTCGCTTTCATTGTGCGCAGGTACAATCACGGCTAAGTTTAATCCAGCTTCGTGATGGGCTTGGCGTGGTTTGTACAGTAATGCGCCTAGGGTTAAGAACAGTAGTTCAAACGTGCCAAATACAGTGACAGCGGCTAGTAAGATGGCAAACAAAATCCATAAGCTCATGGTAATTTTTCAGTGTGACTACAAGATACCGCTATTAAAAAAGATATGCTATGAAATGTCTAGTGTTGAAGTGGCTGAATCTGAAAGTTTAAATCTTGCTAAGTAGTAAATATTCGGTTTAAATAAAAATAAACCATTAAAATCAATATGTAGGCTGTTATTTTAATACCATGCTAATTTTTTATAGTTATCAATCAAAATGGGCTTATTTATTTTGCATCGTAAGACTGAGACGCTGAGTATTGTTTATTGTTGGACATCATCAGCATTGTTTATATTTGAGTTTTTAACATCGCCGTTGATGGTGATATTTTGTGACATGATTTGTTCGGGTTTTTGCATATCAACAATACCATCTAAAAGTTGTCTCACTTTATATTCTTGGCGAATTTTGCCGTTGTAATAAGGCTTGTTATCAAGGTAGCAACCAATCAAGTCTTCATATTCAACATAGACGGCTTGTCCTCTTTTATCTTTATCGGGTAATGGCACGAGTTCAATTACGTCGAGTTTTTCAAAATCATCATGCAGTTCCCACAGGGTTTTACGGATTGTGGCGAAGTCATCACGTGTTACCCAAATTTGGATATTTTTGTCTTCATTATCAGATTTTATCACAGCGGTTGTTTGATAGATTTTGTCATAAAGAACCACGCCTGTACGCCAATGTAATTGATTTAAAATATCTTTGTGCCGTTTAACAATGAATTTAGGCATGATGGAACGCGGTAAAAAATCGTATTCAAGTTTGAATTTTAGAGCTGTGTCGTAGTTAAAATTAAATTCGGGTTGTGGAACGGCTAGTAAGTCGGGGATTAAGATGGTTTCTGGATTGATTTTGTAGCACAGCTCAAATTTTTCCATTAACAGAATGATATGGCGATGTTTTTCAACGGGATAATGGTAGTCATGTTCGGTTTTAGGTTGGAGAATTTCATCGAGGCAATCGAGTGTTAAAACTCCCTGATGTTGGGCTAGTTGTGGTGCATTGATGATTTTGTATACAGCTTCTGTGACCCATTTAGGTTCTAGCACGTAGGTATCACGCAAGTCGAAATCTTTGAAATGGATAATTACGCCTAAGTCATGTAGAAATTGAACAAGGGTATTTTGTGCTGATTGATTAATATTATTTTTTTGACACAGATTTTTGTATTCTTGGTGTGAAACATAGTGTTCTGATAGGTTTTCGAGTGTGGTTTTGACTTCAAACCAGCTTTGTCCCCATAGCGTTTGTATAATTTCGACTTCGCTTAGGGCTTGGGATATGGCTTGTTGTAATTCGTTGAGTCCTGTTTTGTCTTTGCAGGAAATGCGGTGAAAGCTATGGATACCTTGGTATTTTTCACGTAAAAACGGTTGGTTGACTTCAAAACTGGGGTTTTCATCCATTTTGTTCAATACTATAAGTATGGGGGAGTCATTGCCAAAGCTTTCGATATGTTTGAGCCAGTATTCAATAAATGCCCTGTGACTTCGATTGGTTCTTGTTGTGTGTTTTGGGTTTGCAGTGTTAAGGATTGGATGTTAATGCCATGGGTTTTTGATTCTTGGGCATTAAATTCTTGATTGTTAAGTTGTTTTAAAAGGGAAGTTTTGCCAGCACCACCATCACCAACAAGGAGTATTTTTATTTCGTTTAAAGGTTTTTGTTCTTGTTCTAATGATTTGCAATAATGTTGAATTGCTTTGATACCTTGTTTGACTATTTCATATAGTGTTGTTTATAAAGGATTTTTTTCTAAATCCAAATCACTCAAGTTTTGCAGTTGCCCAAACGACGTTGGCAGTTCTTTTAGCTGGTTTTCATTTAAATCTAAATCACTCAAGTTTTGCAGTTGCCCAAACGATGCTGGCAGCTCTTGTAGCTCGTTATGACTTAAGTCTAAATAACTCAAGTTTTGCAGTTGCCCAAACGACGTTGGCAGTTCTTTTAGCTCGTTATTATGTAACATTAAATAACTCAAGTTTTGCAGTTGCCCAAAGGAGTCTGGGAGTTGTTCAATTTTGTTGCCAATTAAGAATAGCTTTTGTAGATAAATTAAGGAACACAAGCATTCAGGAATTTTCTTTATGCCACATTGATATAAACCTAACTCTGTGACTTTATTTTGCGAATTGACCACGTAACATACTGAATTAAAATAAATTTTTTCCACCCTTCTTGGTTCTATACCAATCTCTTACTCTAATTGTTTAATAATTTCTGGTTTAGGCTTAAATAAATCTATGATGATTTCAAACATGGTAGTTATCTTTTAATTTTGAAAAAGATTTAACAGATTGATGGATGGACAAGATTTAGATTGTAGATATTTTTAAGAATGATGGCAAATACTTGGTTTTTTAATCCTGAAAATCTTTAAATCTTGAGAATCCTGATTCAGACATTTTTGAACATAAGGCAAATAAGGATGGAATTTATTCTTCTTGTTCTTACACTGTTTGATAATGTCTGGGTTAATCATGAAAAATGACCCGAAGTATTGTTTAAAGTATATTAACACTCAGTAAAGTATAAATTTTGACTTGCTGTATAACACCATTATGCGTTATCCTTATAATGTTATTTATAGTCATGATAAGTGAATTTAATAAGTAACCTATAGCCTGTTTACTGTACAAGGGTGAAGGATGAATATACACGAATATCAAGCGAAGAAACTTTTTGCCGACTACGGCATTCCTGTTCCAACAGGACATCACGCTTCTAGTCCAGAAGAAGCAAAAAAGCAAGCCCAATTATTAGGTGGCGATGCGTGGATGGTTAAAGCCCAAGTTCATGCGGGTGGGCGTGGTAAAGCAGGTGGCGTTAAACGCGCGACTAGCCTAGATGAAGTGATAGCATTCACTAAAGACATGATAGGCATTCAGCTTGTTACTCACCAAACAGGGGCAGAAGGCCAACCTGTCAATTCTGTTCTCATCGAATCCCCTTCTAATATTGCTAGAGAGCTTTATTTAAGCTTTGTTGTTGATCGTGCGACAAGACGTGTTGCTATTATCGCATCAACTGAAGGCGGCATGGACATTGAAGCTGTTGCTGAAGCAACGCCTGAAAAAATTATTACACGCACAATTGACCCTATCGTTGGTATTCAAGGCTATCAATGCCGCGAAATCGCATTTGCATTAGGTTTAAGCGGTAATCAAGTCAAACAAATGACTAAAGTTTTATCTAGCTTATATACATTATTTATTGATAAAGATTGAAGCTTAGTTGAAATCAACCCATTAATCACGACTGATACAGGTGACTTAATGGCGTTAGACGGCAAAATCAACGTAGACGACAACGCTTTATATCGTAACGAAGATATTGCTGATTTATATGATGCTTCTCAAGAAGATGAAAAAGAACATAGAGCGCGTGAATTTGACTTAAACTATATTGCGTTAGATGGTGACATCGCATGTATGGTTAACGGTGCTGGCTTAGCAATGGCGACCATGGATATGGTTAAATTAAGCGGTGGCGAGCCTGCAAACTTCTTGGACGTTGGTGGTGGTACTAACGAAGAGAAAGTAAAAGAAGCGTTTAAACTGATCTTATCTGATGAAAAAGTGAAAGTTATTCTAGTCAATATTTTAGGTGGCATTGTTAAATGTGACTTAATTGCGATTGGTGTCATTAACGCTATCAAAGAAACAGGGACTCAACTTCCTGTGATTGTACGTTTAGCAGGTACGCGTGTTGAAGAAGGCAAAGCCCTACTAAAAGAAAGTGGTTTAGCAGTGATTCCTGCGGATGACTTAAAAGACGGTGCTGAAAAAGCAGTAGCTGCGGCGAAGGGGGCATAAGCATGAGCGTATTGATTGATAAAAACACTAAACTAATTTGCCAAGGTTTTACAGGCAAACAAGGTACGTTCCATTCAGAACAAGCTTTAGCGTATGGCACACAATTGGTCGGTGGTGTTACACCGGGTCGTGCTGGTCAAACGCATTTAGATTTACCTGTATTCAATACTGTACGTGATGCAGTAGATGAAACTGCAGCTGAAGCCTCTATGATTTATGTACCTGCGCCATTTGCAGCAGACGCAATTTTAGAAGCAGCAGAAGGTGGTGTCAAAATCATCGTATGTATTACTGAAGGTATCCCAGTACTAGACATGTTGAAAGTGAAAGCGGTATTAACTGCAAACTTCCCTGATACACGTTTAATTGGCCCTAACTGCCCTGGTATCATCACACCTGAACAGTGCAAAATTGGTATTATGCCGGGTCAAATCCATCAAGCGGGCAAAGTCGGTATTGTGTCACGTTCTGGTACATTGACTTATAAAGCAGTCAGCCATACAACGGCTAATGGCTTAGGTCAAAGCACATGTATCGGTATTGGTGGTGATCCAATCCATGGTATGAACTTCATCGATTGCTTGGAATTATTCCAAGAAGATCCACAGACTGAAGGTATTATCATGGTGGGTGAAATCGGTGGTACTGCTGAAGAAGAAGCGGCTGAATTCATCAAATCTAACGTGACTAAACCTATGGTTGCTTATGTTGCAGGTGTTACAGCACCTCCAGGTAAACGTATGGGTCATGCGGGTGCAATTATTTCTGGTGGTAAAGGGACTGCTGAAGATAAATTCAAAGCATTAGATGCAGCGGGCGTTAACATTGCACGTTCCCCAGCAGATATTGGTCCTAAGATTTTAGAAGCATTAAGCTAGTTTAAATCAGTTTTTGTTTCTTAATTAATGGCAAATGGTCGCAAGGCTGTTTGCCATTTTTTTATGTATTGGTTATTGAATAGCGATTGTTAGCCATTTTCCAAAAATTTTTTTCTGGAAGCAATAAATTACCTCGTTACTAAGTTCTACTTGGTAATTGCTTGTTCCAAAAGCTCTGCTTTACGATATATTTAGCAAGCTGGGTAGGTATTCCCCCAACTGGGTTTGTAAATGAGCAAAAAAGGATATAAATGCTTATAGAAAAATTAAATAGACTCAATTAACGAGAATAATATTATAT
>JADGDW010000200.1 GCA_016744725.1 Candidatus Albibeggiatoa sp. nov. BB20
TACGCTGATGCCACGCTTAAGACCAGCTGTGCTGCTCATGGAAATTGTGCGCACTGTATTTGAGTCAAGATGTTCCTGAACCTCCAGAACAAGATTTTTTTGATCTTGAAACTGAACGATAAGGGCATTGTTGATGCTGGGCAAGTTTCCGCTGGAGAACAACACATCCACCACGACTCCAACCACTCGAACGATAAAACCCGTACTAGTCAAAATTTTGACTCCTTATAAATTGTTTGTAAATTAGGGTATAAAGACCTGATATCAGATAAATGAAAACTAATCATGCTTTGAACTTTAACATTAGTTTGAAATCTTTGAAAAAATTATTCATCGATAAACTCAGTACAATAATAATATCATATATTAATGCTTATTGATTAGAGTAATATTACTAGAAATATATTAGAAAGCAAATAAAAAGATACTCCCTTAATACTTCGTTATATGGGCTATCTATTCATAATTATTCAATTCATCGAGATTAATAATTATTCGATATTCTTTCAATTTCGAATCCTCCTGCCCTACTTTTATCCTCAAAGATATGAACTATCTCTCGAATGCCTAAATTCACTTAATTCTTTACTTTGAGAAATTCAGGCAGTCATATATCCATATTCCGATTTATTGGGAGCTTTTATACTGCCAATATCCCCCATCTTGCATAAATCTCCAGCGTAGATTTTCAAATAATGATATCAATTATCACTATCGTTAGTGATATTCAGTCGAATTTTGAAAAAAACAACATCACATATGCCATAATTAAATGTAGAGGATATAGGTTTATGAGGGATTTGAACAATAAATTCAAATAAATTTCAAATAGGTATGCATTTAAAATGAAATAAAAGTAAAACAAACGCCTAAAAAAAGTGCGTGAATGAAATGTGGTACACTAAATATACTCAATTTAAAGTACTTATATGGGGTAAGTACTACCTCTCAACAGTGATTGAAGATTATTCTCGTTTTATCTTAGCCTAGCAATTAGCACTAACGATGGCTGAGGAAAATATAGATATCACTCTAAATGCAGCTCTAAAGCTTCCTAATCAAGATATAACCAGAGTATTCATTGACCGAGACTGTTGTCTGGTAATGGTCCAAACTATTTGTCAAAGGTATTAATGTGGAAAGAAGGAAAAAATAATATGGCACAACTCTTAACAGTTGGCGTAATTGGAAAATCATTTAAAGAAAACGAAAAACGAGTAGCTATACATCCAGAACATATAGAGCTTATCCCCAAGAAATTTCGGAAGCAAATCACTTTTGAAGAAGGATATGGGGAGAGATTTGGTATGGATGACGAAGCTATAGCCAAGCTTAAAACAGGCCGAGTTGCTTCTAGAAAAGAAATACTGAATGGCTTTGATTGTGTAGTATTACCTAAACCTTTAGCAACAGATTTGTCAGATATACGAGAAGGAGCAATTGTCTGGGGTTGGCCACATTGTGTACAGCAGAAAGAAATTACGCAAGTAGCAATTGATAAAAAATTAACCCTTATTGCCTGGGAAGAAATGTTTACTTGGAACCAAACAGGTAATAAAACCATGCATACTTTTTATAAAAACAATGAACTTGCCGGTTATGCAGGTGTAAATCATGCGATAAGTCTTGTTGGGGTTGTTGGTAATTATGGAAAACCACGAAAAGCAGTAGTGCTTAGTTTTGGATCGGTGAGCCGGGGAGCAGTATATGCATTACAAGGTCAAGGATTTTCGGACATCACTGTTTATACAAGTCGTAAAGCAACAAATGTGAGCAATCAATTGCCTGGGATAAAGTATAAACAAATGAAAAATGATGGTTCAGGAAATTTGCTCTCAGTTGGATTTGATGGTAATTCCCGTCCATTTTCTGAAGTATTATCAGATGTGCAAATTATTGTAAACGGAACTCTTCAAAATACTGATCGTCCTAAAATGTTTGTGTCTGAACAAAATGAAAGAAAATTGATGAAGGGCACTCTAATTGTTGATATAAGTTGTGATGAAGGAATGGGTTTTTGGTGTGCAAAACCAACATCCTTTGAACACCCCATGTTTGAAGCATCAGGTAAATATTATTATGCAGTAGATCATAGCCCTAGTTTTTATTGGAATTCTGCTTCATGGGAAATTTCAAAAGCCTTACTTCCATTTATACCCAAAGTTATTGAGGGACCAAATATGTGGAAAGAAAATAAGACAATTTCAAATTCTATAGAAATATTTAACGGTGTAATTCAAAATCCGAAAATTTTATCATTTCAAAACCGTGAGGAAGAATATCCTCACAAATTAAAAAAATAATTATTTAAAGATAATAAAACAAAAATGATGCCAAAAGCATCATTTTTTTGTTAAAAATAATATTTTTATTATATGTTTATAAAAATGCTTTAATATCGCTTAGTATACTGAGCAAATGAAGAAGATTTATTTTATAAAGGATTGAATAGCGTATGATAACTATCATTTTCAATGCTTGGAGTATTTTTATAGATTAAATTAGGTGGTATGGTATTGGATTAAGAGAAAGAGAGGAGGAAGAATTGCTTAGAGTACGATGGTTTGGTTTTTTCCTGCGGCTTTTGCTTTGTATAGTGCCTGGTCGGCGCGATTAAGAAGGCGATCGAGATTGTCATCGGGAGTTAGCACTGTAACACCTGCGCTAATCAATACTTTGGCGGGTGAAGGATGTTCGTCTTCTATGGTTATATGAATTAGTTCATCATGAATACGTTCTGAAATTTTATATGCTTGGGAAGCGTCAGCTTCAATTAAAAGCACTACAAATTCGTCGCCTCCGTATCGGAAAATAAAATCATTGTCGCGTATGATGTTTTGAATTGTTTGTACGATTTTTTTTAGGATATAGTCTCCACCTAAATGACCGTGATGATCGTTTATATATTTAAAATTATCTACATCCAAAAGAATTAGAGATAATTCTCGCTGATAGCGATGGGCGCGTTGGATTTCTTGTTCACCATACATGATTAAGGCACGACGGTTTAATGCATTGGTTAATGAATCAGTGATGGCTTGTTTTTCTGTTTTTTTCAACAATCTTGTTTGTTCACTTATATCGTGCAACGTAATAATTTGTCCAACTATTTCTTTTTGACTGTGTAGAATTGAAGATCGTTGAAGTTGATAGGTGTATTCTGTATTATCTTGGAGGATGATAACTTCAGTTTTCTTTAAGTCTGAATCCAAGACGTGGGCTAGAGTAGGGAAAATTTGTTTGGCGTCTTTGCCAACGGCTTGATTGTTTGAGACACCAGTGATTTTTTCGATGGCTGGATTGAGAAGGGATATGCGAGAAGAGACGTCTAAAATGATAACACCAATATCCATTTCATTAATAGCTACTTCATATGCTAATGGGAGAATGTCTAGAAAATCATGTTTTAAAATACTTATACTTAATAGCACCCCAGAAAGAGTGAACATAATCGATGTGAAATTAAAAGACGGGATAGGAGTGATACCCAACACATAGAGCAAATCAACTAGTAAAGGAACTATTACACTAAGAATCAGGATGAAGCTTTGTTTACGATAAACAGTGGGAGCTTTCTTCCAGAATTTGATGAGAAGGAATAATGATGCAGCAAAAAGGAAGTAGCCATATGGTGCATGAACGGCATAAAAATATGCTCCATAATCGCTGTTTAGGATTGGAAATGGAACATTGGTAGTTAGCAGTGAAGGGTTCAGGCGAAAAAGGTGATGATATGGATTTGTCCAGATAATCAAAATTGTGAGGGCTGGGATAATCCCGAAGAAAGGGATTAATCGCAATGTCTGACGAGATTGTCCTGTGGCAAGCATGATCATTGCTAACCAGCCTAAGGACAGAAAAGCAATACCAAAAAATTGAATATTAGCCCAAATCAACTTGCTTTTTAGGGTAGGGCTGATAATTTCGGCAGCGAACCCAAAATTCCAAATAAGCGCACAAAACATCGTAAAAGCAAACATTACCACTAATTGTGATGTTGACCGTTGGAGTGCAGTGATAGTTAGGATAAGTGTTACCATTCCAGATAGAATTAATAGAATTATGACAAGTTCAAACATTATATATATTCTATCATTGATTTTTCTGCCGCACAAAATATAATTTTTCAGAAGAAATGGGAAGATTGTTTCACGCTAACAGTCTTGAATGGATAGTAAGAAAAAAGTATTTACATTATTTTTGATTAATTAATATTTATGTACATAAAATAATGTTATAATATAGTGATTAAAGGCAAACTTGGTGAAAATCAAGGACGCAAAACCCGAAGTCTACGATTGTTCTTTAAAAAGAGCAATTATGATGGTTCAGTTGCATCAATTTGATAGATTGGTGCATTTTTGTTTAAAATAGAGAAAATTAAAAATTAAATAAAAACCCTAAAATAACACCAAATATACATAGCGATAATAAATATGGGAGGAGAAATATGTTTTCATTTATTCCGTTTAAAAACAAGATTATCGTTATTCTTTTGATCATCATTATTCTATCCACCAGCACAAATATTTTTGCGGCTCCTCAATTTTCAACGGAGAGAAGAAGCTTGACTAATAAGGCTCCATCAAATTCCATTAAAGTAAAATATGGAGTATCTGAAAATCAAATAGTGGCTCCAGGTAATCCAATTGATGTTCAAAGACCTGCAGGCACTCCTGTAGGAGCTATAGATGATATTGGTACATATCAAGCAGGTCAAAGTCAGGTAATTACTTATACAATTACAAATCCTGGCTATTTAGGAATTGCATGGCGAGTAGTAGAAAATTTTTCAATTTCAGCTGAGAATAATGTAATTAATACTAGTGTTTCTCCAAGTAGCTTAACAATTCCAGCAGGTGGCTCTAAAGATGTCCAAATAAATTTTACTCCGGATGAGAATGGAAATTTTTCTTTCACTTTTGGATTTGAAATTTTCTATTTCGTTGACACCCGTATTGGTCGAATAAAAATTCCTAATTTTATTTTTCCGAGTTATAGTTTTTTAGTAAGTGGTTTTAGTGATGGAAATAGTCCAACATTGACAATCAATCAAGCCAGCGGACAATCCGATCCAACAAATGGGTCGCCAATCGATTTTACAGTAGTTTTCAGCGAACCTGTCACAGATTTTACGACAGGTGATATCGCCTTATCTGGAACAGCAGGAGCCACAACAACAACAGTCACAGGCTCAGGCACAACATACAATGTAGCTGTTAGTGGAATGACATCAGATGGTACTGTCATTGCAACAATCAACGCAGGTGTTGCCCATGATATGAATGGCAATGCCAACGAAGCTAGCACTAGCACTGATAACATAGTTAATTATGATTATGATGACACAGGGCCCTCTGTGACGATTGAACAAGCCAGCGGACAATCTGATCCAACAAATGGAACTCCAATCGATTTCACAGTAGTTTTCAGTGAACCTGTCACAGATTTTACGACAGGTGATATCGCTTTATCTGGAACAGCAGGAGCCACAACAACAACAGTTACAGGCTCAGGCACAACATACAATGTAGCTGTTAGTGGAATGACATCAGATGGTACTGTAATTGCAACAATTAATGCAGGCGTTGCCCATGATTCAAATAACAATGGCAATGATGCTAGCACCAGTATAGATAATTCAGTGATTTTTGATAGCACGCCACCAAAACTTATTTCTTTCTTAAGACACACTCCTGCAACAAGCCCAACCAATGCTGACCAATTGGTTTTCTTAGCGACGTTTAATGAAGATGTACAGAGCGTAGATAGTACAGATTTTGAAGTTGATTGGTCTTCACCCACCGCTATTGCCCCTAATATTACAACGGTCTCTCAACAAACGAATAGCACTTATACGATCACTGTCTTAGGAGGGGATCTCGCAGATTTTAATGGTAATGTCGGACTGAATCTAGTGGCTACACCAAGTATTACTGATAGCTTAGGACATTCCCTCATAGACATAGATCCTACAACAGCTGATGAAGTTTATTCAGTTGATAATTCACCCCCCACTCTTACTTCATTCACAAGGGATAATATTCCAACTGATAAAAAAACCAATGCAGATATACTCGAATTCTTGGTAACATTCAGTGAAGACGTAAAGAATGTAGATGCAGCAGATTTTGAGATTAATAGTACACCTACAACAACAGCTATCATCGCTGCAGTCACTCAAGCCGGCACCGCCAGCACTTATACAGTCACGATTTCTGGAGGTGATTTGGATGATTTCAATGGCGACGTTGGACTCAACTTAGTCACAACACATAATATTACCGATCTCTTAGATTATGTGCTTCCTTCAGTAGAACCGCTGATCGATGAAGTTTATACCGTGGATAATGCAGGACCTATCTTGACTTCCATAATGCGTGATACTCCCACTTCAACCCCCACTAATTTTGATGAGTTGATTTTCTCGGCAATTTTTGATGAAGATGTCACAGATGTAGATATAGCAGACTTTGAAGTAGATAGCACCAGCACAGCCACAATTGAAAGCGTCACACAAGTCACCCCCAGCACTTATGCAGTGAAAGTTTCAGGTGGCGACTTAGCAAGTTTTGATGGAACAGTTGGCATCCAACTCACCACAACCTTAGATATCAAAGATACCTTAGGTCACAGCATGGATTATCAAACAGCAGCAACCTCAGAGTTCTATCTTGTCGACAACACAAACGCAGAAGTCAGCATCAACCAAGCCAACACGCAAGTAGACCCAACCAACATTGAACCAATTCTCTTTGACGTATTGTTTAACGAAGATGTAATAGGGTTTGTCGAAAATGATGTCGTCATAACAGGCTTAACAGGCACACCAACAGTAACTGTTTCAGATGCAAGTGATTCCGATGAC
>JADGDW010000021.1 GCA_016744725.1 Candidatus Albibeggiatoa sp. nov. BB20
AAGATCACGATCAAGAGCACGAGCAAGATCACGATCAAGAGCACGAGCACGAGCAAGATCAAGATCAAGAGCACGATCAAGAGCACGATCAAGAGCACGATCACGATCAAGAGCACGATCAAGAGCACGATCACGAGCACGAGCAAGAAAAACATAGAAAAAACGAATACCAGCTACCTTTTTATCTGTTTCTACCAGTAGTGCTTTTTCATTTGCCCAAGCGAGTAATTTAACCAATTTCTCTTGTTTTGAAATGATTTCCCCATTTTCCTGCAAAAACACCTCAAAAAAATCATCAGCATCATCTAGCATACTGGCAGTGAGCAAAAACACTTCTCGATAGCGTCCTTCTAACTTATTATCTTGAATAAGCTGTTTGTAACGATTATTGTCAACAATATATTTTGCGCCGAAATATTCTTGAAAAGTTAAATGTGAAAATGAATAAATCGTATTTGCTCGTTCTACAAAAATGCCATGCTGGGCTTCAATCGCTTTTAACAACCGCTCTCCGTCAATATCAATTTCCTGCTCAGCAGATGGCAGCTTTTTAATATAAGCAACAATTTGTTTTTCTAGCTTTTTCTGCTCAATAAAATACTCGTTAGCATTAAAAGTCTGTACTGCAACGTTTGAAAATAATTGACGTTTACGACCAATCGATAATTTATGATAAATCTCATCACGAACAATATTGCGTGAGCTGTCCCATTTTTTCAATAAAGCATCAATGGCCTCTTCATAAATCTCAACTCGACGTGGCGGAAACTGCATCGTCTCTTCAAAATTCAAACACAACAAACTCAATAACAATGGCGTGCTACCCAGTTCACGCAAACCCCGATGTTCTTGTTTTTCAAAACCTTCTAAAAATAATTTCTGCTTCGTTTCATCATGACTAAACCATTTTTTAACAAAAGTCTGCATTTGCTCCTCAGAAAAATCCGCCATTTCCATATAAGTAAACTGCTCAAACGAATAATCCGTTGCAGCAATCCGACAAGTAATTAAACACTGAGTTAACAAATATTGTCGGCTGAAATTCTGTAATGCTGTCGTCATGTCTTGACGTTTATTATCTGCTTGTTGCACTTCATCCAAACCATCGAATAAAACAACGGCTTTTCCTTGTTGCAAAATAAGCTCAATAAAATACTTTGCTTCAGGAAACTGACAAATAGTAAATTCTTCTTCTAAAAACGCCATCAACTCCAAGCCAGAATCCGCCCATTGTTTCAATGATACAAAAATAGGGATTTTCTGCAACTTGCCTTGAATCGCTTGCAAAGTGACATATTTTAGAAAAGTGGTTTTACCTGCACCGGGTTTACCCAAAATAAACAAACGGTTATTCTCAATTTTCTTAACCGCTGCTAAACCATCAAGCCGTTCACAACAATGTAATTTTTTAGGGTCTTCACGTAATGAATGAATATCAAATCGTTGAAATGCTGAAACCTTATCCAAAACATACACATCAGTAAAAATGCCTTCTAACGACTCAGGCTTGGATTTACCTAAAATTTTGATTTTCTCATGCGAATTTTTTAACCGCTGCTTATAACGCGCTTCACCGTCTTTCCAGCCCAAACTTTCCCATTTTTCCTTAAAATCTTCTTTTACAGATTCAGGCAACATTTTTAAAAAATCAGCAATTCCAAAACCAAATAACGTGGTAACAGGCATTTAACACACTCTTTTGATTAATAATGATAACGACAGGCTAAAATTTTAATTTCTTTGATGAGCTTGATTATCTTCATTGCCTTTTTACGATCTTTCACAAACCACCTCAAAAGACATATCTTGTGCGGTATCCTGCCTTGCTTCCAAAATACGCTGACGCATTGTCGAACTTGCAGTTAAATAAGCCGTTTCCTGCTCTGACTGTATTGCTCGCCACAATGCAATCGGCACAATGACCGAAGTAGCATTGCCTTGCTCATCTGAAACATATTGAATATCATGTAATGCTTGATTCATATCTTGATGATTCCTATATTGTTTCAATCAAGTATATAACATGTCATGCTTAAAAATAGACTCAATGCCCCAAAGCCTGCAAAATATCATTTGCACCTTGCTTAAGTAAATCCTCTGCAACCGTTAAACCCAATTGTTCAGCATCTTCTATTTTGCCTTCAATTTGGCTACGTAAAATAGTTTGCCCCGTTTCATCAGCAACCAATGCCCGCAACATCAACTTATCCTGATAAATCTCTGCAAAACCTGCAATAGGCACTTGGCATCCGCCCGCCAAACGATTATTCACCGCACGTTCTGCCAAAACACATTGCTGAGTTGCAAAATGATTCAACGGTGCAATCAATTGATGCGTTTCTGCGTCATTTTCTCGACACTCAATCCCAATCGCGCCTTGACCAATTGCAGGCAAAATAACCTCTGTGGCAATTTTCGCCCGAATACGTTCATGTTTATTCAAGCGTTTTAATCCCGCCGCCGCCAAAATAATGGCAACATACTCACCCTTATCCAACTTACTTAAACGTGTACCCACATTACCGCGCAAACTGTGAATTTGTAAATCAGGACGAACCGCTAACAACTGAGATTGGCGACGTAAACTCGACGTACCGACAATTGAATTTTGCGGCAAAGCATCAATGCTGTCATATTGACTCGACACAAACGCATCTTGAGGGTCTTCACGTTGCATAATCACGGGTAAATGCAAACCTTCAGGAAACTCCACGGGTACATCCTTCATTGAATGCACCGCAATATCGGCTTCACCATCCAACAAACCTTGCTCTAATTCCTTGACAAACAAGCCTTTACCACCAATTTTAGCTAAAGGCGCATCCAGAATCTTATCGCCCTTAGTCATCATTTCTACAATATCAACTTGCAAATTTTCATGGGTATTCAATAAAGTGTCGCGCACATGATAGGCTTGCCATAACGCGAGAGGACTTTTACGAGTTGCGATACGAATGCGTTTATTTGTCATGGTTATATTTTTAGGACAGATGAATGAATGGCTTATTTAATCATATTTGAAGCTGAAAGTAGAATGATTAAATCTGCAATGGCTAGCTAAACCATAACAAGAAAAGACAGCGTTTCATCATAACTATTGATAATACAGAAATATACCAACAGCATACTTGTATTAGCCGTTTTGCTTAATATCAATCTCTTTAGATTCTACACTTCGCGTGAGTAGTCTAAAAATGCCATTTAATATTTACCACATCATGTTTGGAAGCATAGACATTGGGCGCGTAACATGAGAAATATTTTGGCCTAAATATCTCATATCAACTTGCATTCGATGCGTATTGTCAGTCATCAATATCACCGATGTATTCATATCCGCAACAGACTGATCTAACCCTTCCATGTGAGTTAAAAACTCTGGCATTATATTCAATTTATTAGATAGCTCGTGCATGGTCATATTCATTTCACCTATTTGCTGGGTCAATATCGTCATGTTATAAGACATTACCTCCACATTTTTAGCCATCATTCCCATATTTTTAGCCATCATCCCCATATTTTCAGCCATTTTCGGATCCATGCTGGTTGCCATTTGAGTCATATCACTCGTTAAACTGTAAATTAAGAAAAAACCATAAGTTGCAAGTAAAGTAAAAGCAAACATTGCAGGATATACAACGACTTCCCAACGTCTAGCACTTTGTTGAAACGTATGAACAAACTCCTCCATTTTGCCAGCTTCAATTGCTGCACCACACTCCATCATCTGTGGCGGTGATTTTGAAACGTCTAAATCTGACACAATATTATCTCCTTGGTGGTTAACACATCACAGTTAATTCTAGGATATATCACCGTACTGATTTTATTATGATAATTATGAGGAGATTATTATGCTATATAAGCATTTACTTAAACACTAGATTTTATCTATGATGAATGGAAAAAATTAATCTTTAATCTGCTATTGATGGCATGAGAGATAAAGTGGTTTTTTGCACATACAGAATTTTAGATTTACCAATCTCAGCAAAATGCGTTTTACAGGGTTAAGCTAAAGAAGAAAAAAGCCTAAAAAAAGGTTATAGTATTAACAGCAAAAGGCAGCAATGAACCTTATTCAAAACATTGCTATTTTTGGGTGAGATTTAGATTCAAAATATAACAACTATAGTCAATTTCGTTTTAGGTGTTAGGACTGGCAGTCCTGTTATTGTTTAAATATCAATCAGTTTCCAAATCTAGGGCTGCCAGTCCTGTATCACTTTAAAGTAAAACAACTATATTACGGATGCCACAACACAACCATGCAATACGAATCAGAAATAATAATGGGAAATGTATTGCTTATCATCACTATAATAGCATTGATTTTATCATTCTAATTTTAAGGAGGTTTCGCCAATGTATTGGTTACTAGCCCTCATGAGCATGAGCTTACTGGGTATGATTGGTTTAGGCTTGTATGCTGAATTTAATCACACCCCTAAACAGATTAATACCCAAAATCGCATGAAAGGTATTATTGCAGCAAATCTTTTATTATTCGTCAGTGCACAACTTGGGCTTTTATTTTTAGGTATGCAAGATGCTATGGCGGCAGAAACAGTGACAGCCACCAAAGATATTTCGATTGGTATGGGCTTAGCTATGATTGGTGCAGGCATTCCAACTGCGGTTGCAACCATTGGTGCAGGAATTGCCGTAGGCCCTGTGGGTGCAGCATCATTAGCCGTTATTGCTGAAAAACCTGAAGTCTTTGGCCGATCTTTAGTTTATTTAGGTCTTGCTGAAGGGATTGCAATTTATGGTTTGGTGGTCACGATTTTGATGTTAGGTAAAATTTAATAATCTGTCATCGAGAGTACAATTATTTTGCTAAATATTGTGCTCTTTCTAAATTTAAAAGTCGTCAATTAAAAATGGTGCATTATGCGTCTCATATTTATGGGCAGTGAAGCTTTAGCCGATGGTTTTGCCTTGCTAGGTTTTGAGATATTTACCAATGCAGTGCAAGATGATGTAGAACAATTACTGATTGAATTGCTTAAACATAAACGAAAAGCCTTAATTTTTTTAGAAGATAATCTCACAAAATCTCCTAAAGAAGCCTTTTTACGTGCAAGAAATGAAGCGGCTGGCATTATTATTACGGAGATTCCTGCGTTAAACGCACCTGAAACCTATCGGCCGATGGTGGAAGACCTAGTTGTGCGGGTGCTTGGTGCTTCAGTGTTGGATAAGACATAAAAAAACCTCTTACCTAGGACTAGATAAGAGGTGAACTCACTAACCAAACAAAGGAGAAATGCCACAATATTGAGCGCAATTGACAATAGTGTGTCATCAACTTTGAGTGTAAAGTTAGTATATTTATGAAGTATTGTGTATAAATTAAATGAGCAAACGGCTATATTGCAAAGTTAAACGTGAGACTTTACTTAAAAAACAAGCAAAATATAACCTTCTGAATATTGCGTGTTTTATCGTAATTTTCTACGTCCTATACATAAAACCAAAGTTTGCATCATATAGTGACCAACAGCCCACCATGAACTAAAAATTCTTGAATGTCCATCTGTTCGGGGACGCATATTAATTGAAACTTCTTTAATCTGTAGCCCTGCCTGATTCAATAACATCAATACCCCCATATCCTGATATTCCAACAATGTCGCTGCACGTGAAGCTAACAAAGCGATTGCAGGACGGTTGTAAACTCTTAAACCAGAAGTTAAATCTTCTAAATTAATACTAGATATTTTTCGAAAGAATACCCACGCAAATTGGCGCAAA
Source organism: Candidatus Albibeggiatoa sp. nov. BB20 (assembly GCA_016744725.1). Classification (GTDB taxonomy): domain Bacteria; phylum Pseudomonadota; class Gammaproteobacteria; order Beggiatoales; family Beggiatoaceae; genus Albibeggiatoa. The sequence goes on from JADGDW010000021.1 coordinate 5,761, forward strand.
GGGCTACCCCGTTCAGGATATGCTCCAATCACCACATCACAAGCATTACCCAATTGATTAAGTAGCTTAGGAATGGATTCAGCTTCATGCTGTCCATCTGCATCCATGGTAATTGCCGTGTTATAACCATGCTTTACGGCATAACGTAAGCCCGTTTGAATCGCGCCCCAAGCACCCAATGAAAAACACAAAGGTAATACGGCTGCACCCGCATCAGCCGCCAATTGTGCCGTATTATCGGTACTCGCATCATCAACCACTAAAATTGTGCCATCAAAATAATGCTGAATATCTTGAATCACTTGAGTAACACTTTTCGCTTCATTTTTGGCAGGAATAATCACAATCATTGGATAGGGTGTAGCAGGTTTCATAGTTAATCAATACAGTAAATAAGCATTTAAATTGTAGCGGAAATAATTGAAATAGAAAAATAAAATCTTGATTATTTTAAAATGAATGTGAAAAATTCAAAAAAGCACTTTACATCTTGTTATTCATATAATAGAATTCGCGCTTTAGTGACTGCTTGGAGAGGTGACAGAGTGGTCGAATGTAACGGTCTTGAAAACCGTCGAGGGTTCATAGCCCTCCGTGGGTTCGAATCCCACCCTCTCCGCCATTTTATTTCCCGCTAATGTTATCTTCCTTTCTCGTTAATTAAATACCATCCCAGTGCTTAAACCGTTATACTGTCTGTTATCAAACAATACTTCTTATAAGTAATTTATAACGACCCAATAAATATGAGCACAAATCAATATGACATGCTGATTATTGGTGCAGGCATCAGTGGCTTAAGTATGGCGCACTACTGTACACAGCACGGTCTCAATACCTTAGTTTTAGAAAAACAAGATCGCAATGGTGGTTTATTTCACTCGCATCAATTTAGTAGCCAACTGCATAATTTTTGGATTGAATTAGGAACACATTCTTGTTTCAATTCGTATGGGCATATTATTAAATTAATTGAAGATTATGACTTATTAGATACTTTAATTAAAAAACAGCCGCTCAGCTTTAAATTATGGAATGGACATCAAGTAAAATCAATTCCCTCCCAATTGAATTATTTAGAATTATTATTTTCTGCACCCAAATTATTTTTTCTTGAAAAACAAGGCAAAAGTATCCAAGATTATTATGGGGCAATTGTGGGTAAACGTAATTACCAAAAGGTATTTTCACCCGCATTTAATGGTGTCATTTGCCAACCATCTGATAATTTCCCAGCCGATATGTTATTCAGGAAAAAGCCACGACGTAAAGATGTGGTGCGGAATTTCAGCTTTGAGCAGGGCATTCAAGCCTTACCTGATAAAATGGGTACGGAATTAAATGTGCAAAATAATGTCGTTGTGGAAAAAATTGAATATGATGGGCAAACCTATCAAGTCAGCGCAAATGGGCAAACTTATGAATCACGCTATTTAACTTTAGCGACACCTGTGAATATCACAGCCGAGCTAAGCCAAACCATTGCCCCTGATATTCACAAAGCCTTAAGTGTAGTAAACCATGTTGAGATTGAAACAATAGGCGTAATGCTGGAAAAACAAGCGACTGATTTAAAACCTATTGGTGGGATTATTGGCCAGAAAGACAAGTTTTATTCAGTGGTTTCTCGCGATGCGATAGAACATCCAGATTATCGTGGTTTCACGTTCCACTTCAAGCCTAACAAACTCAATAATGATGAAAAATTAGATTATTTATGCGGCATTCTGCAAGTGGAAAAAACCTTGATTCAAGATGTTGTCACCAAACAAAATTATTTACCAGCCCCAGTTGCGGGTCATCATCAAATCTTGGATAAATTAGAAACCACATTGAATAAACAGCCTTTATTTATTACAGGAAATTATTTCTATGGTGTCTCTGCTGAAGACTGTGTGACCCGTTCGGTAGATGAATTTAGCCGCCTTAAACAATTGATGAACACTTAACTTACTCGCCTTATTTAAATAAAAGAATTTTTCATTTTATGTAGGGTGGAATACGATGAGATAGAGTTTATTCATAATAACCAACATCAAAGGTTCATCTATTCCCCCTACTCTTTCAAACTTTTTTACATTTTGCGTAACATGAGTTAACTTAATGTACTGGTTCAGATGGATTTGATATGCAAGTAAGTCAATTACAATTTGATAGACAAAATCGTTTGGAAATCTCGCAATTAGAATGCATTAGAGATGACCGTATTTTATTTGAGCACTTAAACTTTGAATTAAATGCAGGTGAACTGCTACAAATTGAAGGGCATAATGGCAGCGGTAAAACCAGTTTATTGCGTATTTTATGTGGCCTCAGTCTACCTGAGAGTGGTCAAATTTTTTGGCAAAAACAAGATATTGAAGAAGATAAATCAGCCTATTGGGAACATTTATCCTATATTGGTCATGCTCCCGGTATTAAAGGTGAGTTAACGCCAATTGAAAATTTGCAAATGGCTAAAGCGATCGCTTCCCAGCCAACTGAAGTCAGTTTGGAAGCCATATTAGAACAGGTTGGTTTATATGGTTTTGAAGATGTCCCAACCCGAACGTTATCTGCTGGCCAACAACGTCGAGTCGCGCTTGCACGTTTGCTGACGAATGATGTGCAATTATGGATTTTGGATGAACCATTTACAGCCTTAGATAAAAAAGCGATTCAAATGGTCGAAAATTTATTAGACCAACATGCACAACGGGGTGGAATGGCCATTGTGACCTCACATCATCATGTTAATTGCAAATACGCTCGAATTTTAAAACTAGCCTAAGCTTTAGATGATAAGAAGTTTGATAAAAAAATAAAAACTGTTATTCTGCCTGCTCACATTTTCATACAAAAAACTGATAGAGACTAGCAAATGTCTGAAATAAAACTAGATACATTAGAAGCAAAAGCAAGCTATGGTATCGGTATTCAAATGGGGCAGCAGTTAGCTAATAGCAATATTGAAGGCTTAGATGTTGCGGCGATTGCAAAAGGAATTGATACTGTTTTAAGTGGTTCAATGCCAGAAATCGAAATAGATGAAATTAATCAAGCACTTCAACACCTTCACCAGCAAACAGAAGCAAAAAATGCTGAGCAAGTAAAAGTTGCAGCAGCAGCGGGCGAAGCGTTCCTTGAGCAAAATGCACAGCGTTCAGAAGTCACCGTGACAGAATCTGGCTTGCAATATGAGGTCTTGGCTGAAGGTACAGGCGAAAAACCAACAGAAACACAACAAGTACGTGTACATTATCATGGTCAATTGGTTGATGGCACTGTATTTGACAGTTCAGTTGAGCGTGGTGAACCTGCTGAATTCCCAGTTAATGGTGTGATTCAAGGCTGGATTGAAGCATTACAACTTATGCCTGTTGGTTCAAAATGGAAGTTGGCAATTCCTCATGATTTAGCTTATGGCGATCAAGGTGCAGGTCCTGCTATTCCACCTTATTCAGCATTGGTATTTGAAGTTGAATTAATTGCTATTCTTTAATTAGGTAGTGTATATCTCGTTGCAATACCCTAATTTGGAGCGAGATAGTTTTTTCTGCTTGATAACAATATCTTCGCCAATCTTTTTGGAAAGTAACCTAACTTATTGATTTTCTTTAAAAGGCTTGTTTTTGGGTATTTATTTAAAATCAATAGCTTAGCTTATTATGGCGCAAGTATTGAGTAAACTTCATGTTTATAAAGATATATTTTTAATATTTATCATTAAGTTAATTCATTTCGTACCACACCACTTCTAATAGGCATACTAAATGCTTCGTAATCTATTATTATATGGTATGCTTAGATGTAAATCTGAGCATTTGTAAGTGATATGACTCCCAAGTTTTTGCTTAATATGCGCACACTAAAACCTCGTTTATCCCGCAAACATGTCAATATTGGATTAGGCTCAACGCTTTTTACCATCAGCATTTTTATATTGGCACTGTTAGGCGCACGTCAAGCAGGCTTATTAGAGCCTTTAGAGTTGGTCGCCTATGATTGGATGATGCGGCAACAACCCGACATGGGGGTAGACTCACGTCTATTAGTGGTAGAAATTACTGAAGATGACATTCGTCAACAAAGACGTTGGCCACTGCCAGACCAAGTGATTGCAGACCTATTGCAAAATCTATTGCTGCACAAGCCTGCTGTGATTGGTTTAGACAATTATCGTGATTTCTCTCAAGAACCGGGGCACGAAGCACTGGTTAAACAATTACAACAACCCAATATTGTTGTGATTCGTAAATTAGGCCAAGATAGTACTCCCTCCATTCCCGCTCCTGACTATGTAGATCAAGAACAAATTGGTTTTAATGACCTTGTTGTTGATGCTGACGGCATCGTGCGGCGGAATTTACTGTTTGCATCATTTGATGATAATATTTATCCCTCATTTGGTGTACGTTTATTTTCCTATTATTTAGAACACCAGCATAAGGTATTACCAACCAATACTTCTGACAATCCAAGTCAATTTGAAATGGGGCAAGCTGTCATGTTGCCGCTTACTACCACTAGTGGTGCTTATCAAAATGTAGATGCGCGTGGCTATCAAATTTTATTACGTTATCGCAGTGGTCAAAAAGTAGCCCGTCATGTGACATTAGCAGAGGTGTTAGCGGGTGATGTTAAGCCTGAGTGGGTCAAAGATAAAATTGTACTGATTGGTACGACGGCACATAGTATTAAAGATGGTTTTGTGACCCCGTTCAGTGCTATTGATGATGAATTTCACATGCCGGGGGTTTATATTCATGCCCAAATTGTCAGCCATATTATCAGTGCAGCCTTAGAACACTTAAATGTTGAGCCTGCTTATGAAGCCAATTTACGTCTTGCTGAAACGTTAGCTTATAAGCCCCTATTCTCATTTTGGCATGATAGTGTAGAAGTCGCGTGGATTATCTTTTGGGCAATTTTGGGGGGCCTTTTAGCATGGTGGATACAACAACCATTTAAACTTGCTATCATTTTTGTAATGAGCTTGCTGGCATTGACAGGCATAAGTTTTATATTATTTATTCAAGGTTTTTGGATTCCTGTCAGTACGCCAATATTAGCTTTTCTGATTTCAGGTGTCAGCGTTATCAGCTCAAGATTAGTTTATGATGCACTGTATGATAATTTAACGGGCTTACCTAATCGCGCCTTTCTTGTTAGCAAATTCAATCGCTTACAAAATTATTACTATAAATTATTCCATTACCGTATCATTCAAAATGACAAGAAACTTATTTCGTCTGTGATCTTGTGGGATATAGATCGATTTAAAATTCTCAATATCGTATTAGGGCATCGACTTGGTGATTTATTGTTAATTGAGCTAACACAGCGCATTATTGTGCTACTTGAAAGCCAACAAATTAAGCGCAGCCGCTATACATTTTCCCGAGTAGGCGGCAATGAATTTGGTTTGTTGCTCAAGCTGCCTCCTCATGATTTGGAAGTCAGACGAATAGCCGAAGCGATCCAAAAATCAACCCAACAACCCTTCTTTGTTGAACGGCAAGAAATATTTATTACCGCGAGCATTGGTATTGCCTTTAGCTATGTGAATGAAAAGCGTGATTTGCTGCGTGATGCGTATGCGGCAATGTATCGTGCTAAAACATCGCATAATGTTAAAATCGAAGTGTTCAAATCTTCAATGGAATCTAGTGCAGTTGCGCAATTTGAGCTAGAACGTGATTTGCGTCAAGCTGTTATGCGACATAAAGAAAATTTAGCTAAAAACAAACAAGATAACACTGTGTTTCCCGTTTATTATCAACCCTTAATTGATTTGAAAACAGGGAAAATTGCAGGCTTTGAAGCCTTATTGCGGTGGAGTCATGATGGACGTGGCATCGTGCCTCCCGTTATCTTTATTCCTATTGCGGAAGAAACTGGCCTCATTTTGCCGCTTGGTGAATGGGTATTAAACGAAGCTTGCCGACAAGTGCGTGAATGGCAAATCAAATATCCAGATTATAAAGATATGATGATTGGGGTTAACTTATCTGCAAAACAGTTTGGGCAGCCCAATTTAATTGATTGTATTCAAAGCACTTTAAATCGAACAGGATTGCCTTCATCTAGTCTGAAGCTTGAAATTACCGAGAGCATCATTATGGATGACTTTAAAATCAGTGCTGCCATGATGACGATGTTAAAAAATTTAGGGGTTAAACTGGGTATCGATGACTTTGGTACAGGTTATTCCTCATTGGCTTATTTGACCCAAATACCAACCAATACACTTAAAGTTGATAAATCTTTTGTCATTAGCATGGGCACACGAGAGGTGGACATGGTGATTGTTGAAACGATTATTGCTTTAGCACACAGTTTGAATATGGATGTGATCGCAGAAGGCATTGAAGAGCTAGAACATCTGTTAAAATTACGCAGTTTAAAGTGTGAATATGGTCAAGGCTATTATTTTTCTAAACCGTTGCCAAAAGAACAAGCTGAGAAATTGTTAGCTGGACATCAAGGTTTTATATTTTAAAAAGATGAAATAATCATGAGGACTGACAGTCCTTAATATTGGAACATTATTTTTTGTTATTCTGACGAATAGAGCGAGATTGCTCAAATTTGGTAAAGAGGAAAGTATCTTGTGGGCGTTATTCTGGTTCTATCTCTTGCATTGTTAGCAGCCATTGTGGCATTTAATCAGTCTGTTCATAAATCATTTCTTTACGTTTATATCCCTACCTTAATTTTACTCCCCAATTATTATTTTTATAATTTTATAGGTATTCCTGACCCTAACTTTAATCAAGCCGTGATTCTGGTTTTATTTGGTATTTGGATATTGGAAGGCTTACAAGGTTGGGAATTGACCTTAACTGATATTTTTGTGTTTGCCTTTGCTTTTTCTAATACTTATTCCGAATATATCAATATTGGTTATGACGATGCCCAAAACCTTGGTTTCGATATGATTGCATCAGTTTTAATACCTTACACTTTGGCTAAAAGTATTATCGTACAGAATAATATTAGTATTGATGTCGCTAAACTAATTACTGCATTGCTTGTCCTCGTATTCGCGCTGAGTAGTTATCAATATATTACCCATAATCCTTATACCTTATGGCAACAAGTATTAGGGGTTTTCTTTGGACATCAAGGCTGGGGTTGGGTGACACGTTATCGCGAAGGCTTACCACGTCTTGCAGGCCCTTTTGCTCATGCTATTTTATTTGCAACTGCGATGTTTTCAAGCTTTTGGCTGGCAATGTGGCTGGCAAGAAAGCAAGTATGGAAACAAAATATATTAAATATTTCCCCCTCTTTATTTGGCTATTTAATTGCTTTGATTTTATTTGTTGCGGGGTTTGCCGCATTGTCTCGAGGGCCGCTTGGAGCGTGGTTTGTTGCAGGGACAATCACACTGATTGGGTTTACCAAATATCGTTGGAGCTTATTCAGTGTTATGATGGTATTGCTGATTGCTATTTCAGTGCCCATCGTTAATTTGCTTACTGAATATGCAAGTTTAAAGCGGATTGATGTGGGTTTTGGTTCAATGCAGGAAACCGTGATTTATCGTACTCAATTAATCCAAAACTATATTGAAATTGCCAATCAAAGTTATGTTTGGGGTTGGGGACATGAAAACTGGCCTCAAGTCACAGGACAAAAATCGATTGATAACTATTACTTACTATTGTATTTAGAACACGGTATCATTGCACTCACATCATTCGTATTTATTTTTCTATATGTCAGTATTAGATTATTTATTCGGGTTATGACGCAGCCGTTAATACAGCCTAAAGGTAGCAGTTTAGGATTTAGTTTACTCAGTATTTTAATTGTTTTTGCAATTTCAGTGGCAACGGTCTATTTAGGACAACAGTTACTCCCTATGTATTTCTTATTTATTGGTTGGAGTGAAGGTTATTTATTTCAACGCAATTTTGATTTAACTGGGAACAATAGTGCTATTCCAACAACTTCAAGACGTTTAGCTGAATTTCAGTTTAAGCGCGTACTGCAATAACAATGGTGTGTTATGGGAACATCTCCGTATAAAACCATTGATAAACATGAAATGCGGCAATTGGTGTCCAAGAATTTATTGGTGTCAGTGTTGTCCAAAGTATTTTATTTAGCGACTCGTTTGTTTATACCGCCTTTGGTATTAACTCATGTAGGACAAGCTGAGTATGGTATTTGGGCAGTGTGTTTTGTGTTAATCAGCTATTTAGGCTTGGGCGCATTTGGTGTGTCTAATGTGTATATTCGTTATGTAGCTGAGTATCATGCTCGGAATGAACTTGAGAAAATTAATGGTCTCATTTCAACAGGTATTGTATTAGTTTCTAGTATTAGCCTGCTATTGTTATGTATCTTTTGGTTTATACTGCCGACTTTAATTGTCCATGTTTTTAATATTCCCTCAACCACGCCTGCCAATCCAGATACCAACCTCCATCAGACTGCATTTATATTGTTTTATAGTACAGCCTGTATTTTTCTGCTAGAACTAAATGTCAGTGCATTTATGTATATTTTGAATGGTTTGCAAAAAATTACAGAGACCAGCCTTATTTTAGTTGGTTCTGCTGTGTTAGAGACTTTACTCACGGTTTTATTTTTATTACTTGGGTTTGGGATTTATGCGCTATTGATTGCATTTGGGATTCGGTATTTAGTCAGCATTATTGTGTATACTTCATTGTGTTTTAAAACATTACCCACTCTTTCCATCGGCTTACAACACATTAGAATTGAATATTTGCGCTTATTCTATCGTTTTGGCAGTATCGTGCAGCTTGCAGGTATATTAGGTATTTTAACCCGTTCAATAGATAAAATTCTTGCAGCCTCCATGATCCATATTTACGCGGCGGGTGCATTGGAATTAGGGGCAAAATTTCCACTGATGGCAGTGACAATTCCCGCGTCGATGAATAGTGTTTTTCTGCCTGCCAGCTCTTATATGCACAGCCAAAAACGCCAGCAAGAAATGTTGGATATGTATGTGGAAGGAACGAGAGTGATGGCCTTGTTAACAGGTTTTATTATGGGCTATTTGGCTACCTTCTCGATTCCTTTAATTATGGCATGGCTAGGCGCATGGACAGACTACGATACCTTAACCATTGCTTGTGTGATGATTTTCTTTACCTTGCCACAACAATTACATGTGTTAACAGGACCTGGTTCGGCCATTTTCAATGGTATGAACAAACCTTCTTTGACGCTGATTTATCCTTTATTACGCTTAGGACTTATGCTTGGATTAGGTAGTTTGGCTGTATTATTCTCTATTATTTCATGGGAAGAATTGCACTTATTAGATATTGTTATAGTGGTCAATTTAGCGACATTGATTGGTGCTTTGACTTATAGTGCCTATATTAATAAAAAGATAGGCTTATCAAACTTGGTTTTTTTTGAAAAAGTATTACTCCCCAGCCTTATTCCCTATGTCACAGGATTTGCTATATTTTGGTTATTAACTTTTTGGGATATTGATTTATATTCACGTTTAAGTGCGATTGAATTTATATTTGTCAGTGGCTTTTTATATACCGTTTTGACCAGCTTAGTAATTTTTTATGGGGTTTTTAGTAATGATGAGCGTGAGAAGTTATCCAGTAAGTTCTTTTCAATAAGCCATTTTGCAATGTATAAAATCAAAGGTCGCTTAACCGCTTATTTTAAATGGTAAGTTAGAATCAGTAATGAATCTTTTAGTATTATTCTGTTTTGATGTTTTGCAGTTATATTTTTGATTTTGATGAATTTTATTTTTAAATATAGATTGATATACTCTATCCTATTTTGACAATTTCTTTGGATTTATATCAGAAATTAAGTATTCATATTTTTTACTCCGCATAATTTACGTGAAATTTCCCAAACATACCCCATATTAATCAGCATTTCCAAACTTTAGTGAATCAGAACGTGTTTACCCAAAACCGCGACCAAATGCGCCAATTTTTTAGTACTGTTTGGCAGAAGCATCAGCAAGAACAAAAATTAGAACCACTTGAAACGATTGTAAGAGATGTGATGCTAGCACATCCTGAATATCACACTCAATTGACTGATGGTGATTTAGATAAGGATTTTTTACCTGAAATGGGACAAACCAATCCTTTTTTACATGTTGGGCTACATATCGCATTGCATGAACAGTTAATGACTAATCGGCCTATTGGTATTCGTGCAGCTTATTCCAAAGCAGTAAGAAAAATACAGGATAAACATGAGGTTGAACATAAAATGATGGAATGTTTAGCTGAGAGCTTATGGAGTGCACAACGTAATCGCACAACCCCTGATGAACAAAGTTATTTGCAGTGTTTGAAAAAGCAATTGTCATAAATTATCCATCATTGAACATTATATAGTCAATTCTGGTTTGTATGTTAGGACAGGTAGTCCTGTTATACTTTAAATATCAATCAGTTTTAAAAGTGAGGACTGCCAGTCCTGTATCACTTTAAAATAAAACGACTATAAAATAAAACAATATATTTTAGCCATTATGCTAAATCCAAAAGGAGATGAGATGTCTACACCAATCCCAACAGAAATGGAGTTTCGCCAAAAAACACGGGTTTTGAGTATTACATTTAGCAATGATAGATATTTTGAGTTACCTTATGAATATTTACGGGTTTACTCACCCTCGGCTGAAGTACGTGGCCATGCACCTGAAGATGAAGTGCTGCAATATGGTAAAAAAGCAGTCAATATCGAGAAAATTGATCCTGTTGGCACGTATGCGGTTTCTTTGCATTTTGATGATGGGCACAGCACTGGGATTTATTCATGGGATTGGTTGTATCATCTCGGTGATAATCATATCCAATTGTGGCAGGAATATTTAGCGAAGTTGGAGCAAGCAGACAAAAAGCGCGAACCTGAAAAGTAAAAATTTCTGACCACTTTTCAAATCTTATGAAAACGGGACAACCTTTACACTAACGGTTATCCCATATTCACTACCAAACTAAAAAAACAGCAACATACTAGATATCAATTATTGTTGCTGCATTTTTTGTTGAATATCAATCACTGCTTTACGCCGTTCTAGCTTCTTCAAGGTACTTTTGATTTTAGCATTATTGGGTACGACGAGTTGATTTAAATGTTTGGTGAAATCATACGCATCTAACCAACGTTGCTGACGAATATACAGCTCTGCCAAGGTCTGTGTAACTTGGGCATTTTGTCGATCTAAATAGAAAGCCTTTAACAAAGCGGGTTCAACTTGGCTGCCTCGTCCAACCTGTTTTAATAGCATTGCATAATTGTAATGTACTTTAGGATGATAAGGCATTAATTCTGTGGCTTTTTTCAAGCTATCCAATGCCTCAGGCATCCGTTTTAATTCAGCTAATAATAAGCCCAACGAGTAATATAATAATCCTTGTTCAGGAGATACTTTTATCGCATCACGTAGCACTTGTTCCGCTTGTTTTTTATCGCCTAAACCATGGTATAAAATCGCTAAACTTCGGGAGGCGGGGAAGAAATACTGACCTTTTTCAATCGCAGTTTTAAATGCGTGTTCCGCTTGTTTAATATCATCTATGTCGGCGTACAACTGACCTAGATTAAAATGCCCTTCAGGTAATTCCCCACGAATTATTTGGGCTTGTTTATATTCTGCTAATGCCTTGTCATAAGCTTTCACATCTGGCAATTGTTCACGCGGCACATTGACCAAGCTTCGAGCCGCTTCAATCCGAACCGCATGCACTTCATCTTTTAGTAAAGGCACAACCGATTTGATTTTTTGCGCGATGCTGGCATTTTGTAGGCTGTGCACGGCGATGCTACGCACTAAGGCGGATTTATCTGTTAGTAATATGTGTGTTGTATCTACGCCTATTTGTCCATACGCTTGCAATAATTCCAGCGCGGTGGCTCGCACAATATCAGCTTGTTTGGTATCCAATGCTAATTTGATTAAATCTTGACTGACATTGGCATCACCCATACGACCTAACGCTAAAATTTCACCAAAATGCGGTTTTTGCCAACTTTTATCCCCGTACCATTGGTTCATGGCATCAGTTGCCCACACAGCATCTTTATCGGTATGACATTGGTTACAAGCATTGGGGGTATTGAGTTTTAAGCTTAAATCAGGTCGAGGAATACGAAAGCTGTGGTCGCGGCGTGGATCAATCACCATAAAATTCTGAGTCGGTGCATGACAGTTTACACATTGGCTGGCTTCGGTATTTTGGGCATGAAAATGATGCTCAGGCGTATCATAATTTTTGGCGTTGAGGCTGGGATATAAACTTGTTGGTGGTTCAGATTGATGGCAATAAGTACAAGTTGCATTGCCTTCACGACGTAATTTAAGGGTGTGCGGGTCGTGGCAATCCATACATTGCACCCCATTGTGATACATTTTACTTTGCACAAATGAGCCATAAACATACACTTCATCAAGAATTTGTCCATCTGGATGATATAAATTGTCGCGCAATAATTCAGGCACAAAATCATTTAACATCGGTTGAGCGTGTAAATCTTGTTCACTGACAGGATAACGACGTGAATGGCATCGAGCACAGGTTTCTACTTTTTGTTTAGAATCCAGTTGTTTGTAATCAACGCTTAGGCCTTTACTTGGATTCATTGCTGGGTCTTTTTTATCTGAGTTTGCCCATGCAAGATGCTGTTCTCCTGCACCGTGACAGGCTTGGCAACTTACGTTTATTTCTGCCCATGTGGTTTGGTAGCTGTCTGTTTTTAAATCGTAGTTTACGTTAAGGTCTGTTGAATGGCATTCTGCACAAACCGCATTCCAAGTATGGTAAGTTTGTGTCCAATGTAGTGGATTGTCTGCCGATAATGTTCGGTCAGGATATAAATTAAACCATTGTTTTTTAATACTGTCCCATGCAACGGTAAAGGTTTGCAAGCGGCCGTTAGGAAATTGCAGTAAATATTGTTGCAGTGGTGTGACCCCAAAAGTATATTTTATGGTAAATTCAGCTATTGTTCCGTCTTTCCCCGTGGTTTTTACAAAATACTGTTGATCTTGGGTATAAAACTGTGCGCTGATGGTATCGTCTTTGAATTCTGTATTGTTGAAATCACCGAGTATGTATTGTTGGGTTGCGGGGTTCATTGCCAATTCATGGTGTGAGCCTAGCCAGTCTGAGAATTGTTTAGGATGGCAATCAGCACAGCTTTGATTTTCCACAAACGCAATATTATCAATCCCTTTTCCATAGTGTTGTCTGGGGAAGGTGTCGGTGTTGGCTGAGCTAAACGTGGTCACACAGGAAAGCAGTATGAGTAACCAGAATGGGTAATCATTCATGTATATTGGCCTAGGTTTGCATGGACAGTCGGCAATTATCAATGAAGCGTCAGCAATTATCAATCTCTATTAAATGTGTTGTTTTATCACTGCGGTTAAGAAAAAATGCGCAGTATAGTAGGATCAATAATCGATAGCGTCATCCGTCATTCTTGTTCGTCATTTTCGATTGTCCTTTCTCCTCATTTTCTAACAGAAACCTGCGTGAGCTTCTAAAACTCAGTAAATTGAATAAGATTTTAAATCAAAATATCTACGAATTATTTGAATTGACGACGGAAGAAATTGAATTATTGGAGGGGAATATTTGAATGGTTTGAGAAATCTTAAAAAATAGCTCGGCTGAATATAAGGAAAGTTTAAAAGTCTATCGTGATTTAAAAAAATATCATTGATACCGTTTTTGATGATGGTAAACAGGAAGGCATTCAAGCTGAAAAAGTAGCTAATGCCAGAAAAATGAAACAAAAAGGAATTTCTGTACAAGGTATTATTAGGATCATGGGACTTACTATCCAGCAAATAAAAAACGATAAATATGAAACTTGATACTCTATTTGGTGTAAAATGAATTAAATAAAGCTAGACACCATTTTTTATTGTTGTTAGAATGTCGCGCTTAAACTGCTTATTTACAAGGATGTAGATGAGTGGTTTAATCGATGGAGAGATGTCCGAGTGGCTGAAGGAGCACGCCTGGAAAGTGTGTATACGGTTATACCGTATCGAGGGTTCGAATCCCTCTCTCTCCGCCAGAAATAATGGTGACTTATGCTGGTCCCCTCGCATTGCTATATCGCAAATCCCGTCAGGTCCGGAAGGAAGCAGCGGTAGCGATGGCTGCAAGTGCCGAGGTGTGGCTGGTATAGGTTGCCGCCCATCACCTAGAATGCATTAGGCTATGTCTTATCAAGTTTTAGCGCGAAAATGGCGGCCTCGTAATTTCCCTGAAATGGTTGGACAAATGCACGTCCGACAAGCCCTCACCAATGCACTCGAAAATCAACGTTTACACCATGCTTATCTATTCACAGGCACTCGCGGTGTAGGTAAAACTACCATTGCTCGCATTTTTTCCAAATCACTCAATTGTGAATCCAAAGGGATTACTGCTTATCCTTGTGGTGAATGTGCTGCATGTCAGGAAATTGATGGTGGTCGATTCATTGATTTAATTGAAGTCGATGCTGCGTCACGTACCAAAGTTGAAGATACACGAGAAATTTTAGAAAATGTCCAATACGCGCCGACGCGAGGACGATTTAAAGTTTATCTGATAGATGAAGTTCATATGCTATCAACCAGTAGTTTTAATGCATTATTGAAGACGCTGGAAGAACCCCCAGAACATGTGAAATTTTTACTGGCTACAACAGATCCCCAACGTTTACCCCCTACGATTTTATCGCGCTGTTTGCAATTCAATTTAAAGCGCATTCCATTAGAGCAAATTGACTCACATCTTTCCTATGTTTTACAGCAAGAACAAATTGGATTTGAACCGCCTGCGTTACAGCTATTAGCTCAAGCTGCGGATGGTAGTTTGCGCGATGCCTTGAGTTTACTCGACCAAGCAATTGCTTATGGTGGCGGTGGTTTATCTTTGACAGATGTTAGTACAATGTTGGGGACATTAGACCAGAACGTTGTATTAAATTTATTAAATGCTTTGGCTGCACAAAATGCAACGGGATTACTACAACAAGTTGCTCAATTAGCAGAGCAAAATCCAGATTTTAGTACTGTATTAGCTGATATGTTGTCATTATTGCAAAAGATTGCATTAACCCAAGCCGTACCCGATAGCTTGGATATGCAACAAAATCATGCGGCTGAAATTCAGGCTTTAGCTCGGCAATTAAATCCTGAAGATACCCAATTATTTTACCAAATTGCGTTATTGGGTCGTCGAGATTTGCCTTTGTCACCAGAGCCACGCGGTGGTTTTGAAATGATTTTATTGCGGATATTAGCATTTAGACCGTTGAAAGCAGGGCAGCAAATTAAGTCAGAGCAGCCTCAACAAATTGCGACTGCACCTGATGAACATAAACCGCCTGTTCAGAATCAAGCACCCGTTGCTCAGGAATATCAACAATCTGTTCCTCATCAAGCTCCTGTTGCCCAAGAATACCAACAAGCTGCTCCTCATCAAGCACCCGTTGCCCAAGAATATCAACAGCCTATCCAACATCAAACACCCGTTGCCCAAGAATATCAACAGCCTATCCAACATCAAGCACCTGTTGCTCAAGAGTATCAACAAGCTGTTCCTCATCAGACACCCGTTGCCCAAGAGTATCAACAAGCCGCTCCTCATCAAGCACCCGTTGCCCAAGAATATCAACAAGCTGTTCCTCATCAGGCATCCGTTGCCCAAGAGTATCAACAAGCCGCTCCTCATCAAGCACCCGTTGCCCAAGAATATCAACAAGCAGTTCCTCATCAAGCGCCCGTTGCCCAAGAATATCAACAGCCTGTCCAGAATCAAGCACCCGTTGCCCAAGAATATCAACAAGCTGACTATTATGCACAGCCTCAAACAATACCAAACTATTCACAACCTTCCAGCGAATGGGGACAGTTTGTTGCAACGTTACCAATGGGTATGTTAAGACAACTGGCTGAAAACTGTATCTTACGTACAAAAGAAAATAATACTTGGCATTTAGGCCTTTCGTCCTCACATAAGACATTAAACAGACCAAAAGCCAAAGCTGATTTAGAATTAGCATTGCAACGCCAACATGGCGAACATTTAAAACTACATATTCAAATTGAACGGGATGATGTTTATACCCCAGCTCAAGAACAGAAACAAATAAAAGAAACTCAGCAGCAATATGCTGAATCTCAAGCTCAACAAGACCCTTTTGTCCAAACTTTGCAAGAACAATGTGATGCACAAATCCAAAGTGTCACGCCTATTGTTGGTGACGATAATACAAGCCAGCAAGAAAACTAATCTGCTATTATTATTGGAAAATAGACAAGGGACTTAAATAATGAAATGGTATCTCGCACTCTGCGCAAGCTTTTTAATCAGTGCCTGTGAAGCAGAACAAATTCCAACCAATTCTGCAACAGATGCAACCGTCATTCAAATTGCTCAAGAAGAATCATCAAACTCTTGGTGGGATAAAGCCACGAATTTATGGGGCAGTGACTCAGATGAGCAAAATGAATCTGCATCACAAGTTGCTGAACCTAGCTCTAGTGAAGAAAAAACAGAGCAGCCAAGCAAAGAATCTTCATCTTGGTGGGGCGCAACTGTAAATATGTGGGATAAGGCTTCTAGCTATGTCAGTTCTGACTCTGAAGAAGAGGAAAAACAGGTCATTGCACCTGATGAAGAACCCACCCAACAAGCAAAGAAAAACCCCTACTTTGGTAAAATATGGGATGAAATCACCCCGCGTATTAGCCAAATCCTGAATATTGAACAACAGCAAGTCAATTTGCCTGATAAAGCATGGTTTTCAGAAACGAAACAGAGCAGCCAAAACAAATTAAATCAATTGCTAGATGAAGCGGTTGATATTTTGTCATTGTCTGACAGCAGTCAGATTCGCCAACAAATCCGTAATTTAGAGCAAGATATTGTTGATATAAAAAACACGATTGCCGATTACCGCCAAGCACAAGTCAGCGCACCAATAGAATCAACATGGAATACCACGGTTGAAAATTACAATGAAAAAATTATTGGTCTACAAGATCAAATCGCACAGAAATATCAACAGATTGACAGTTTAAAAACAGAATTTAGCCAAAGTTTGCAGAAAGTTGGCATTCGGCTGACTAATGAGCAGTTGGACGTGTTATTTGCTAGTGTGATAGGTGATGATATTATTCAAGCTAGCTTAGTGTATGAAAATGTGAAATTGGTTAATGAACAACTGATGAAATTGACCGTTGACAGTGAAGAAGATTTTACAATTAGTCAACGTTATTACGGTATGTATGTGGTGTTATTGAAAATTTTGTTTCACATGCAAGATAGCTTTGTAAATGATGTTGATAACAAGTACATCCCTAAAATTACTGACATTGTGACTGATGTACAAAGTATCAAAACAACCACTCAAAATCTACTGAGCAAAGAGGATAACAATAAACGCCGTGAATATCTGTTTGCTAATTTAGATGCTCAGAAATTGACCCTAAAAACAGCGAATTTGTATAAACAGCATTTGACTAGCCAACGCCAAAAAATGCTAGTCGCGCGTGATAAAACCTTGGCGGATTTACTGGTAGCTGAAAATACCTTTGCGACTGTAACTGTCAGTAGCGAATTAGTGAATTTATTGCGTACCAGTCAAAAAGCCTTTGAATTATTACAAAATATGCAAACCCCTGATTTGTTGATTTTCGAAAACTTACAGATGAAGCAAGAGTTTGCCATTTTGACTGAAAAGTTGAATTCCTAATATATTGACAGAACTGGCAGCCCTCTACTTTTCATAATGATTAATGAGGACTGCAAGCTCTGAATTAACTAATAGAAACATGACGACATTATTTGATTTTATTCTGCGCTATCTTCGCGCAACATGGTTAGGCTTTATTGGTCCTTTTCAAGATGCTTATACCCACCGCTATTTGCTATTATTGCTTATAAAACGGGATATTGTTAACCGTACATCAGGCACATGGCTAGGCGATATTTGGTTATTGATACAACCAGCATTACAAATTGTTGGTTTTTGGTTTTTGTTAGATATTGTCCTTAAAATCAAATTTCCTAATAAAGTCCCATTTGTTGAATATTTCTTATTGGGTATGTTGCCGTGGTTATTTATTTCTGAAGTCTTATCCCGCTGTTTAACAGTGCTACGCGAGTTTGGCGGCCTGTACCAACGTGCAGTATTCCCAATCATCATTTTACCATTATTACCACTCAGTCTTTCGGCCATTTTATACAGTATTGTGATGGCCTTAGTAACGGGCTTATTGGCAGGCTATGAACATACTTTTTCAGGTTTTATCCTGATTTATGTGATTGCATTATGGATGATTCCAATCTGTTATTTATTGGCAGTGATTGGCTTATTTTTGAAAGATGTGGCGCAGCTCTTCCCCTTCCTAATCACAGTGACTTTATATCTCACCCCTATTTTATACCTACCTGAATTGATGCCAGAACCGCTACAATGGATTTTAGTGATTAACCCTATAGCTGATATTATGGCTTTGATTCATGCGCTGACACAGGGTTTAGCATGGGAATGGGGTAATATTGTGCGACCTGTTGGACTGTGGTTATTATTGTTAGGCCCTGCGTGGGCAATTTATCACCGAGCACAACCACATATTCGGGAAATGCTATAAACTAAAATTTGGCTTACCCATCGCTTTATTTGCGTAGGCCATTTTCAGGTTTAGGGTAAAGATTAAAAAAATTTATCGCGCTAAGATGGAGTGAATATTAAAATCTAATTTCACTTTAAGAGTTTAAAAACATTCATTAAAACCCCATCACCTAAACCTCTCTATACCCTCATAGAACTGAAATATACTAGTATTATTTGATTTAATTCTGGTAGAATACCGCACTTGTGATTTGTCTGCGTGACAGATGAATTACAACAGAATACTAAGTTTTGATTTGATGTCGATGAATTTGCAGAAATTTTTAGCACCTCATCAAACAAACTTATTGATAGCGAGAGACTTGCAGCACCTAAAAATCAGTAAACAGGTCACTTGATTTGAGGTATGATATATAAAAAGTCGTAACTCAGACCATAAATAAAATGAATGGATGATACAGAATGGCAACCATTGAAATAGACGGTAAACCATACGAAGCACAACCCGGTCAAATGTTGATTGAAGTTGCAGACGCGAATGGGATTAATATTCCACGTTTCTGTTATCACAAGAAACTTTCAGTAGCAGCAAACTGTCGCATGTGTTTGGTCGAAGTTGAAAAAGCACCAAAACCAATGCCAGCTTGTGCAACGCCCGTTATGAACGGCATGAAAGCTTGGACTAAATCAACCAAAGCGTTGGCAGCACAAAAATCAGTGATGGAATTTTTGCTGATAAATCACCCCTTAGACTGTCCTATCTGTGACCAAGGCGGTGAGTGTGAATTGCAAGATATTGCAGTTGGCTATGGTGGTGATGCTTCACGCTATCAAGAACAAAAACGGGTTGTATTTGATAAAAATATTGGTCCTTTAATCGCCACAGAAATGACGCGCTGTATTCACTGTACGCGCTGTGTCCGCTTCGGTATTGAGATTGCGGGCGTACAAGAAATGGGTTCAACAGGTCGTGGTGATAGCACTTTAATCGGCACTTATATTCAAAAGAGTGTGGATTCCGAATTATCAGGTAATGTGGTTGATTTGTGCCCAGTGGGCGCATTAACTGCGAAACCTTCTCGTTTTGTCGCTCGTGCTTGGGAAATGCAACAAGCCGAGTCAATCGCCCCTCATGATAGCTTAGGCTCAAATGTCTATGTACATATGCGTCGTGGTGAAGTGTTGCGAGTCGCACCTAAAGATAATGAAGCCGTAAACGAAGTCTGGTTATCTGACCGTGATCGTTTTAGTTATCAAGGTTTAACAGCGGAAGACCGTTTGACTAAGCCTATGATTAAGCAAGATGGCGAATGGCAACAAACCGATTTAGAAACTGCTCTAGCTTTTGCTGTTGATGGTTTAAAACAAGTCATTAGTTCTAGTTCTGCAAGTGATGTGGGTGCGTTAGCCTTTCCAACTGCGACTGTAGAAGAACTCTATTTATTACAGAAATTGATGCGCGGCATTGGTGTGAATAATATTGATCACCGTTTACGTCAGACTGATTTCTCAGACCAAGATGCAGCCCCTTTATATCCTGCTTTAGGTCAGGCAGTTAGTGATATTGAAGCCAGCAACAGTATTTTAGTGATTGGCTCAAATCTACGCAAAGAACATCCTCTGATTAATCACCGTGTCAACAAAGCCAGTAGAAAAGGCGCAAGCGTAAGCTTTGTGAATCCTGTGAATTACACTTTTAATTATAAAGTGGCTCAGCAAGCAGTGGTTGCACCGTCTGATATAGTGGCAACATTAGCAGGTATTGCAAAAGCCTTAGGTGCTGAATTACCCAGTGGCTTAAGCAATATCAATGCAGATGAAACACAAACTGCGATTGCTGAAAGCATCAAATCGGGTGACAAGAAAACCATTTTATTAGGTAATATTGCCGCACAGCATACACAAGCCAGTGCGATTCGTGCCTTGGCAGTAGCGATTGCTAAAGCATCGGGGGCAACATTAGGTTATTTGGCAGAATCTGCTAATAGTGCAGGCGCATGTCTAGCGGGTGTATTGCCTCACCGTAAAGCGGCGGGTGAATCGGCGAGCAAAGGTTTAGATGCACAAGCGATGTTAACTGATGGCTTAAAAGCGTATGTTTTATTAGGTACAGAGCCAGAATTAGACAGTAACCTTGCTAGCAGCACAGTAGTTGAAAGTCTTAAACAAGCGGCATTTACTGTGAGCCTAAGTGCGTATGCCAGTGACACAACTAAAGAATATGCTAATGTATTATTACCGATTGCAGCATTTACTGAAACCTCAGGCACATATGTGAATTTGGAAGGTCAATGGCAAAGCTTTAATGGTGTGGTTGCGCCTAAGGGTGATGCACGTCCTGCTTGGAAAATCTTACGGGTTTTAGGTAACTTGTTTGATGTTGAGGGCTTTGATTACACCGATTCAACTCAAGTACGTGATGAATTAAAAGCGGCTGTGGGTGATAAACAGGCTGATAACATGGCAACAACTCAAATCGCAAGCTTAAATGGCTCTAGCGATGGTATTCAGTTAATTACTGAAACACCGATGTATGCTGTTGATAGCTTGGTTAGACGCTCAAGTGCATTACAAAGCACAACAGATAGCAAGCGTGCTGGCAATATTTATCTGAATCCAAGTTTTGCACAGCAGAAAGGCTTAAGCGCAGAAGGTCAAGCGAAAGTGAGTCAGAATGGGACAGAAATTACTTTGCCTGTAATGATTGATGAACGTATTCCTGATAACTGTGTACTTTTATATAGTGCTGAAATCAGTGCTAATGGACAAGTTGAAGTGAGTGCGGGTTAATATCATAACTTGACTTTTTAGGACTGACAAAACTCTAGATTTTAGGACTGTCAGTCCTTTTGACACAATTTAAATACCTTTCATTGTATAAAATTAAGTTGATTTACAGGATAATGAACAGTGTTTGTAATGTTTCAGGTTTGACGACCTTCAGAACAGCAACATTGACGAATTTTAAAAACTAAACGGAACTAATCAGTATGTGGGACATTGTTTACGACAACTCACCCCTTCCTTATGAGTTGACATTTGTGTTAGTGACACTGGTTCAAATTGTCATTTTGGTAGGCCCATTGATGGGTGCTGTAGCCTATTACACACTTGCAGAACGTAAAGTGATTGGCTTTATGCAATTGCGTATTGGCCCTAACCGTGTAGGGTTTTTTGGCTTAGGTCAACCGCTTGCTGATGCATTCAAGTTAATGTTTAAAGAAATTGTCATTCCATCTAGTTCGAATAAATTTCTATTTGTCATTGCACCAATTTTATCTTTAGCACCTGCATTAGCCGCTTGGGCTGTTATACCATTTGCAGAAGGTTGGGTCGTATCCGACATTAACGCGGGCTTACTTTATGTCTTAGCCATGACTTCTGTTGGTGTTTACGGCGTGATTATCGCAGGTTGGGCATCAAATTCTAAATATGCGTTTTTGGGCGCAATGCGTTCCGCAGCACAGATTATTGCGTATGAAATTGCGATGGGCTTCACCTTAGTGGGCGTATTAATGATGTCCAATAGTTTGAACTTAAGCGACATTGTTAATGGTCAATCAGGTGGTATTTTACACTGGTACTTCTTACCTTTGTTCCCACTATTTGTTATTTATTTCATCTCAGGTGTAGCAGAAACTAACCGTGCACCATTCGATGTTGCAGAGGGTGAATCTGAAATTGTGGCGGGTTTCCACGTTGAATACTCGGGCATGTTGTTCTCCACATTCTTCTTAGCTGAATATGCCAACATGATTTTAATCGGTATGCTTGCAACCTTGATGTTTATGGGTGGCTGGTTATCTCCGTTCCAAGGTACACCGCTTGAAGCTATGTTTGCTTTTGTACCCTCAATTTTTTGGTTATTTGGTAAGCTTTCATTCTTCTTACTCTTATTCTTATGGTTCAGAGCCACTTTTCCCCGTTATCGTTATGACCAAATCATGCGCTTGGGTTGGAAAGTGTTTATTCCTATCACCTTAGTGTGGATAGTTGTTGTTGGTATTGCTAAATTGATGTTAACTGCCTAAGGGGAATTGATAATGAGTGCAGCGGTTAATTATGTTAAAAGCTTATTTTTATTGGAATTGCTTAAAGGAATGCGCTTAACAGGTCGCTTCTTTTTTGAACGCAAAATCTGTATCCAATACCCTGAAGAAAAAACCCCTTTATCACATCGGTTTCGTGGGCAGCACGCATTAAGACGTTATGCTAATGGCGAAGAGCGGTGCATTGCATGTAAACTATGTGAAGCCACTTGCCCCGCGTTAGCGATTACAATTGAATTAGGTGAACGTGAAGATGGGACTCGACGTACCACACGTTATGATATTGATTTAACAAAATGTATTTTCTGTGGGTATTGCGAAGAATCCTGTCCCGTTGATTCTATTGTTGAAACGCCTATTTTTGAGTATCACGGTGAGCAACGTGGTGATTTACTCATGACAAAAGAAAAATTATTGGCTGTCGGCGATAAAATGGAACAACAGTTAGCGGAAGACCGAGCTAAAGACGCAGCCTATCGTTAAACATTTTTTAGGAGGATGGTTATGCGTTGGTTGATAGCAGTTTTATTACTTTCATCAATGAGCTTTTCTGCGATAGCAGCAGAGGAAAAAGACAAAGCTTATTATTCAAGTGGGGCAGTGCATTTTGAGTATGCGCGTTTGAATGGGCGCTTACACGGCACAACCAAAGAATATTTTGAAACGGGTGAATTAAAAGCCGAAGTCGTTTACAAAGATGGCAAATTAGAGTCAAAACGTGAATTTTTGCGTAACGGCAAGTTAAGTAATGAATTGCGGATTACAGGCGGTAAAAAGTATGAAACGCAAATTCAATATTATCCAACGGGTGAGCTATTTCGTGAACGTTCTTTAGTGAATGGGATTCGTGAAGGTTTAGAAACTGACTATTACCAAAACGGTAAGAAAAAAGCTGAGCGTCGTTACGAAAATGGTAAAAAAGAAGGTAACTCAAAAGGTTATCATAATAATGGTAACTTGCAAGGTGACTGGCAATTCTTAAACGGCGTCCCTGTTAGAGCTACTATTTATTATCGTACAGGCGAAAAATGGTTAGAGCATGAAGCGTTTGATGATAAGGGTAATCTAAATGGGATTACTTATGAATATGGTAAAGACAGTGGCTTAATTGCTCGTCGCTTTTATGAGAACAACCAAATGGTTCGACGTGAACGGATTGAAGGGTTCATGGATCGGGTCATGATTTTCGTAAGTGATATATTTACGTTTTAAGTTTTATAGTTAACATCTTTAAGGACTGGCAGTCCTGTGTCTTGAGCAAGCTAAATACTCTGTAAAAAGTAAGGGCTGCCAGTCCTCATAGTTTGTTTGGGTTTTAAAGGTTTCAATTTCAACAGTGTAAAGTACCACAATGATAGAGAAATACATCTTTTATTTTTTCGCCGCAATCCTAGTCTTTGCAGCCACAAGGGTGATTACTGTTAAAAACCCTGTCCATGCCGCATTATTCTTAGTATTAGGTTTCTTTTCATCCGCAGCAATATGGATGTTACTACATGCTGAATTCTTAGCCATCGCGTTAATTCTGGTTTACGTGGGTGCGGTTATGGTGCTTTTCCTGTTTGTGATCATGATGTTAGATATAAACATCACGGTATTGCGAGAAGGCTTTGTAAGTTATCTTCCTATAGCACTACTTGTCGGTATCATCATTTTAATCGAAATGGGTTTAGTATTATGGAACGCCAGTACAGGTTTGGCGACCCCCGACGCGATAGCCGCATTTGGGAACTCTGATATACCGAATACCAAATTATTAGGTCATGCCTTATATACCACTTATGTTTATCCTTTTGAGATAGCTGCCGCGATTTTATTAGTTGCGATGGTAGCTGCGATTGCTTTGACCATGCGTGAAAAACGTCAACATAAATACATTGCACCAGAAAAACAAGTGTACGTAAAACGTGAAGATTGTGTGCGTCTTGTGAAAATGGCATCAGAACCAAAGGACTAGACTCATGTTAATGTTATCTGACTTCTTAATTTTAGGTGCAGTATTATTCTGTTTAAGTGTTGCAGGCATGTTCTTAAACCGTAAAAACATGTTAATCATTTTGATGTGTATCGAATTGATGTTGTTATCTGTCAATATGAATTTCATTGCTTTTTCACACTTTAACGCAGACATTGCGGGTCAAATCTTCGTATTTTTCATTTTAACGGTGGCGGCTGCTGAGTCTGCCATTGGTTTAGCAATTCTAATCGTCTTATTCCGTAATCGTGGCACGATTAACGTTGAAGATTTGGATTCGATGAAAGGCTAATGAATTTTTGATTGGTGCTCAGGATTGCCAGTTATTTTTCAAGGATTGATTGGCAGTCCTCAATGAGATACTGACAGATTTCAAGTTATTGGGATAAACATTTATGCAAAATATGGAAAACATATATCTAGCCGCTGTGCTAGCCCCCTTAATTGGGTCGATTATTGCGGGGCTGTTCCCCGTGAGTCGCGCAAATGCACATCGCGTGACCATTTTAGGGGTTGGCATTGCATTCTTCTTGTCTGCGTATGTATTCAAACATATCGTTTTAGACGGCGGCGAAATTTATAATAAAACCCTTTATACATGGTTAGCAATTGGTGACCTCAAGTTAGAAGTTGGCTTCTTAGTTGACCAATTGACCGCAACCATGATGATGGTGGTGACATTTGTATCTTGGATGGTGCATATTTATACCATCGGTTACATGGAACATGATAAAGGTTATAACCGTTTCTTTAGTTATATTTCTTTATTCACCTTTGCGATGTTGATGTTAGTGATGTCTAACAACTTCATGCAATTATTCTTCGGTTGGGAAGCAGTCGGCTTAGTGTCTTACTTATTAATCGGTTTTTGGTATACAAAAGACACTGCGGTTTACGCAAACTTAAAAGCCTTCTTGGTGAATCGTGTCGGTGACTTTGGCTTCTTATTAGGGATTGCTTTAGTGTTAATGTATTTCGGCAGCTTAAACTATGCTGAAGTGTTCCATTATGTTGAAGCACATGAACATGACTTGATTGGCAAAACCATTGAAATCATTCCAGGGCAAGCTTGGGGCTTAATGACCGTCATCTGTGTTTTGCTATTCATTGGTGCAATGGGTAAGTCTGCACAGTTCCCATTACATGTTTGGTTACCTGACTCAATGGAAGGCCCAACACCTATTTCTGCATTAATCCATGCAGCAACCATGGTGACAGCGGGTATTTTCATGGTGGCGAGAATGTCACCAATGTATGAGTTGAGTACCACCGCGTTAAGCTTTATCTTATTCACAGGTGCAACCACAGCATTCTTTATGGGCTTACTTGGTTTAGTGCAAACAGATATTAAGCGGGTCGTTGCATACTCAACATTATCCCAATTGGGTTATATGACCGTTGCATTAGGTGCATCTGCTTACGGCGCAGCGATTTTCCATTTAATGACTCATGCATTTTTTAAAGCCTTATTATTCTTGGCAGCAGGTTCAGTCATTATTGCGATGCATCACAAACAAGATATGCGTGATATGGGTGGTTTGAAAAAATACATGCCTATCACTTATTGGACTTCTTTGATTGGTTCACTAGCATTAATTGGTTTCCCAGGTTTAGCAGGTTTCTACTCTAAGGATGCCATTATTGAAGCAGCTCACGCAGCACAGATGTCAGGTCATTTCGGTTGGACGGCTGACTATGCTTATTATGCGGTGTTATTAGGTGTGTTTATTACTGCTTTATATTCCTTCCGCTTGTTCTTCTTGGTGTTCCACGGTGAAGAGCGCATGGATGAACATACCAAAGAACATTTACATGAACCCCCTTGGGTTGTGACTTTGCCTTTGATGTTGTTGGCGATTCCTTCTATTATCATTGGTGCATTAGCGATTGGCCCAATGTTGTACGGTCACTATTTTGGTCACGCGATTCACGCAGCACATGGTGGTGGTCATGAATGGCATGGCGTTTGGGCATTTACCGTACATGGTTTAAGTCAACCTCCATTTATATTAGCAATGGGTGGTTTGATTGCAGCAGCATTAATGTATTGGCCTTTAGCCTTTATTCCTGCGTTTTTCAGAAAAATCCCAACATTCTTTGCAACTGCATTGAAACCAATTCACTACGTTTTAGAGCAAAAATATGGCTTTGACCAATTTAATGAATGGTTCTTTGCTGGCGGTTCACGCGGTATCGGTAGCATTTTATGGAAAGCAGGCGATGTAACCTTGATTGATGGCATTGCAGTGAATGGCAGCGCAAAATCAATCGGCTGGTTAGCCTCAGTCGTTCGCCATTTACAAACGGGTTATCTCTACCACTACGCATTTGCCATGATTTTAGGTCTGGCAGTGTTGCTCGGTGTGTTTGTTCTCTAAGGCATTGAAAAGGAATACAACGAATGTTTACTGATTTACCATTACTCAGTTTGCTACTTTGGCTACCGATTATCGGCGGCATTTGGGTACTTGCTGTTGGCGATGAGAACAATTCTACTGCTGCGAAGGGTGTTGCATTAATGGTGTCTTTGGCAACGTTGGTGTTGTCATTACTATTATATTTTGACTTTGATACCGCGACCGCTGCGATGCAGTTTAGCGAGCGTTATGAGTGGATTCCTGCTTTCAATATCTATTATCATTTGGGTATTGATGGATTCTCTATGCCATTGATTATTTTAACCAGCTTTAGCACTGTATTGGTGATTTTAGCGGGTTGGGAAGTGATTAAAAATAGAGCCTCTCAATATATGGCAGCATTCTTAATCATGGAAGGTTTAATGATTGGGGTGTTCTCCGCATTAGATGCAATGTTCTTCTATGTATTGTGGGAAGCCATGTTAATTCCGATGTTCATCATCATTGGTGTGTGGGGCGGGCCTAACCGTGTGTATGCAACGATTAAATTCTTCTTGTATACGTTCTTGGGTTCTATCTTTATGTTGGTGGCGTTAATTTACTTATATAAAGTTTCTGGCAGCTTCGCTATTTTGGATTTCCACAAGCAAAGCTTAGACATGACTGCACAAATCTGGATTTTCTTGGCGTTCTTTGCAGCTTTTGCGGTAAAAGTACCGATGTTTCCAGTCCATACGTGGTTGCCTGATGCTCACGTTGAAGCTCCAACAGGCGGTTCAGTGATTTTAGCCGCGATTATGTTGAAATTAGGTGGTTATGGTTTCTTGCGTTTCAGCTTACCGATTACCCCTGATGCAAGCCGTGAATTAGATTGGTTGATTATTGGTTTATCATTGATTGCCGTGGTGTACATCAGCTTTATCGCTTTGATTCAAACTGATATGAAGAAATTGATTGCTTATTCTTCGATTTCACACATGGGTTTTGCGACTTTGGGCTTTTTCATCTCGTTCATGATTTTCAATAATACGAATTCATTAGACGGTGGCTCAATGGCGATGCAGGGCGGCATGATGCAGATGATTTCGCATGGCTTCATTTCGGGTGCATTGTTCTTGTGTGTCGGTGTGTTATATGACCGTGTGCATAGTCGTGAGATTTCGGCTTATGGCGGCGTGATGAATACGATGCCCCGTTTTGCAATGTTCGTGGTTTTCTTTGCAATGGCTAACTCTGGTTTACCGGGTACATCTGGTTTTGTGGGTGAGTTCTTGGTGATTATCAGTAGCGCACAAGCCAGTTTCTGGATTGCATTTACAGCAGCAACGATTTTGATTTTAGGTGCAGCGTATACATTATGGATGGTTAAACGTGTGATGTACGGTGAAGTTGCTAATGAAAATGTGCAAAATCTTGAAGATTTGAATCCACGCGAAACCTTGATTTTAGGCGTGTTAGCAGTTGCTGTATTGGCATTTGGTATTTATCCAGCTCCTATCTTTGAGATCATGGATGCTACGGTAATGAACTTATTAGAGCATATTTCTGTATCTAAGCTTCCGTAGGTTTTGTTAAGCTCCCAGGCTATTTAAGTTTGGGAGCTTGGAAATAATGTAATAATGAGAATATTAAGGCTATACATTCAAGATTGTGGCGTATTTGTTAAACCCACTTTGATTGACTTTACCCATGAAGGTGAGGCACAGGATATTTTATGTTTAGCTGGTGTAAATGGAGCTGGAAAGTATTGAAGATATTTATAATTCCGTTATAGATTGTATGGCTGATATAGGGGCGGCTAATTTAACGATTAAAAGCTTTAATTCAAAGCAATCTGTACAAAGAGCAAGTTTTCTAGCTACAAGTGTGAATTCTTCTGTAATTAGTGAGCAATTATATCAAAATCTTTCATCTCATAAAAAAGAAGATATAGTAAATAAATTTGATGAATATAAAATATTTGTATCCGAATCAAATGGAAATGTACATAAGTTTGCAAGTGCAAAAACTTATTTTTCACATCAGTTTGCTGATTTAATTAATAAAAGCTGTCGAGGGAAGAAAATTCATATAGAACAGCACAAACCTGATTTAGCTCGTATTTTAAGAGATTTAGGATTGCCAGAAGAATTTAAACAACTTAAGAATTTTGTATTAGTAGGCATAAACTGTTGAAAGTAAAACCTATGAATAGTCAAGAGG
>JADGDW010000201.1 GCA_016744725.1 Candidatus Albibeggiatoa sp. nov. BB20
TAACTCAAGTTTTGCAGTTGCCCAAACCACGCTGGTAGCTCTTTTAGCTGGTTTTCATTTAACCATAATTCACTCAAGTTTTGCAGTTGCCCAAACCACGCTGGTAGCTCTTTTAGCTGGTTTCCTCTTAAATATAATATACTCAAGTTTTGCAGTTGCCCAAACGACACTGGCAGCTCTTTTAGCTGGTTATTCTGTAAACATAATACACTCAAGTTTTGCAGTTGCCCAAACCACGCTGGTAGCTCTTTTAGAGGGTTATTCCATAAATTTAAATCACTCAAGTTTTGCAGTTGGGCGAATGAGACGGGGAGTTCAGCAATTTTGTTGTCATAAAGAGATAATATTTGTAAATTTTTCAGATTAATTAAAGCATTAGGAATATTAGAAAGCTCACTGTCATCTAAATTCAAGCCAATCACATTGTTATTTTCATCTACTGCATAACCGTTGTCATAACTGCTATTAATTTTATCTAAGCTAATTTGCTTTAGTTTTTTCCCAATTTCTTGCTCTAATTGTTTGATAATCTCTAAGTTGGTCATGGTGGTTGTCTTTTGAATAGGATTTTGATTGTAGATATTTTTGGGAACGGTGGCAAATGGATTGGTTTTAATCTTGAAAATCTTTGAATCTGTTTCATCTTGTTCAGAACAGGATTTAACGGATTGATGGATGGACAGGATTTTGATTGTAGATATTTTTGAAAATGGTGGCAAATAGATTGATTTTAATCCTGAAAATCTTTGAACCCTGATTCAGACGTTTTCATAAAAATAAATTTGTAAATGGGTGCGTGCTTTTCCAACGATAAGTATGAAAATCTCTCTGATCTATCATTTGACAATGCAACCCAAAACCCAGTATCAGCAATAATCATAACTTATCAGACCAATCTAACGCCTGCTTATAATTAACAGATAAATCATGCTCCTCATGCAAACAACCAATAAAGTTATTTTGCTGAAATATCATCAAAGCATCTAATCCAATCGCTGCTTCTTTCTGTTTTAAAGGCAAAATCTGAATATCTATCACACCATTGTTTAATTGAGAAATTTTAATATGTTCAATGGGTGTTGCCTTAATCAAATGAATAATTTCTTGTTGATTCATAATGTTCTCACTTGTTTGATAATCTTTAGGGCGATTGCTCATCAGAAGTTATTCTTGTCTGAATCAAGATTTACAGGATTTTAGGATTAACAAGATTGGATTGTGGATATTTTTAAGAATGGTGGCAAATCGATTGGTTTTAATCCTGAAAATCTTTAGAATCCCGATTCAGCCAAGAAAACATATTATGCACAACTATTCGAGGCTGGGGAATAAAGAACAATCCCAAACCAGCCAAGAATAAAAAAACGTCCAAAATTTAGTGTTACAAGCCTTTTAAATTACTCGCCACCAAATACATCAACCTGAGAAAACAAACACGCTGGCGACGCATGACCAACCATCACCACCTGATTAGGCTCACCTTTACCGCAATTAGTCACGCCTAAAACCTTAAATGAATCCTCATCACCAACCATTTTTAAATTACGCCAGAAATTAGCCGAAATCCCGCGATAATTAGGATTTTTCACCACTTTAGTGAGCTGACCATTCTCAATTAACTGACCATACTCACAACCAAACTGAAACTTATTGCGTGAATCATCAATTGACCAAGAACTATTGGTTCTCATCAACACACCTTTTTCAGTATTACTAATCATATCCTCAAAAGGAGTCTCACCAGGTTCAACATTTAAATTAGCCATGCGATCAATCGGTGGACGATTCCAACTACTCGCACGGACATTCGCCACCCCATTCAATCCTGCGCGGGCTTGTGACACAAATCCACCCAATGGACGAACCAACGTCCCATTCTCAATTAACATCACCTTTTCTGCGGTCAAACCTTCAGCATCAAACGCATAACTAGCAAGCTCCTCAGCATGAGTCGGATCAAAACTCACATTCAGCAACTCAGAACCATATTGATAATGACCAAACATACTTAACTCAACAAAACTCGTGCCTGCATAATTACGCTCATCGCCTAAAATTCGATCTAACTCAATAGGATGACCAATGGATTCATGAATTTGCAATGCCATCTGATCTGGCATTAATAACAAATCCATCTTATCAGTAGGACAATTCGGCGCGTCTAACAACTGCAAAGCCTCTTCTGCTAATTGCTGACTTAAGCCCTCAAAACCCAATCGATCCAAAGCTTCTAAACCGCCTTGATAAGCATAACCGCTGCGCAAACTACGCACTTGAGTATTAATCCCTTGATTTGCAACCACTTCAATATTGGGAATAGTATAATGATGGCGTTGATAAACTTGGCCACCTTGATTGGTTAAATAATAATTCTCTTCCTGAATGCCTGATAAACTGACTGTCCAATCCACAATTTTGTCATTTAAATGACAGCGTTCTGACTCTTGTTTTAATAAATTCAACTTCTCGTCAATCCCACTCTGTACCCATGCTTTTTGTACTTTGGACTGGTATTTACCTTGGGTTATCGGCATTTTGAGCTGAGATAAGTCTGTCACTAAAACGTCACGGCTACGAGCAGCCCAATGTTGCGCTTTCAACATCGCTTGATGCAAGCCCTTTTCCGATAAATCACTGGTCGCAGCATAGCCAATACCACCGCTATCAATTACAGTCAGCATCGCCCCTACCTCACGCTTAAACGTAGACGGCTGTACTATATCTTTTTGTATTTCCAAGGTTTCTTCTTGACGTTCAACATATCGCAAAGAGCAAAAGTCCATTTCTGGTGCCACTGTTTCAAAACGTTGCTTCAGGACTTGGTACATGGGCATCCCTTTTATGACAATCTACAAATAATATAAAGCTGGCATTGTTTTTGTTATATACAAATGCAGCCATCACAGACTACTCCTACCTAGTTTGAACCATGGCAAGATACCTTGAGTGCTGGTCACATTCTAGGTATCGAATATTTTTTAGCAGGTCTTCAAAATCACTTCCCACATCACATATTGCCAAATCATTTTTGACTTTAAGTTCATTAGCAGTATAGCATCATATCTGCACTTTCCAACATTCGCGTTTTTACATGCACGATTCTCGCCGTTTCCTTATCTATATCATTGGGCTACTGAGCTTTATTCCTGTCCAAGCAGACATTGTAACCGATGGCAGCCTAGGGCAAATCGTCTCATTACAAGGTGAGATGCACATCTTGCCAGCGTACGGACAACAGCAAGGTTCTAATTTATTTCATAGTTTTACTACGTTTCAAATCCAAGCAGGCGAATCAGCCCAATTTCTCACATCAGCAACCACACAAAATATCATCGCCCGTATCACAGGTTCAGAATCATCACTTATCAACGGCACACTTTCAGCCTCTGCCAATCTGTATTTATTCAATCCACAAGGTTTTTTATTCGCTGAGCAAGCAGAACTTGATTTACAAGGTGATTTTCATGTCAGCACCGCGCGACAATTAGATTTTTCTGACAACACACAATATGATACTGATTTATCCCAGCCTACGATTTTAACCACAGCAGCACCAAAAGCATTTGGCTTTTTACAGCCAACAACCCCGATTGCACTACAAAATAGCAACTTAATTCACAAGCAAAATATCTCACTCACTGCCAGTCATATTCAATTAAAAAACAGTTTGATTCGTACTCAGCAACAGGGTGATTTACGCTTAACAGCAGATACGATGCAATTTAAAAATAGCCAGCTTAGTACCGATATGCTAACCCAAGGTCAAGGCGGCTCAATTTATTTAACTGCACATGATTCAATTCAATTATCTAACAGTATTATTAGCAGCAGCTTAGGGGATTTATTTCATGTAGGAGAAGGGACTGGCGGACGGATTGTGATTGAAACCCCACAGTTATTATTACAACAGCGCAGTGGACTACAGACAGGCACATTTCCTAATACCCAAGGTCAAGCAGGCGATATTATTATTAATGTGGGTGAGTTGGAATTGAATGGTTTATCGTCAATGACTTCGTTTTCCAGTAGTGATGCGCTGGGCGGCAATATTCAAATCCAAGCAAATGATATTAATTTAAACAACAGCTTAATCACGGCCAGTAGTTTACGCCAAGGTGCAGCAGGTAATTTACAATTTAATACCAAAAATCTGACATTGCATCAAACCAGTATTTTATCAACATCTGCATTGCAATCTGGCGGTGGCAATATCTCATTAAATATCAAACAACAATTCTTAAGTTTAAAAAGTGCAATCACAGCAAAAGCCAACGGCAATCAAGCAGCTCATAATGGCGGCAATGTGACGATTCAAACCCCTAGCCTAACTGTATTGGATCAAACTGAAATTTTAGCCAGTGCGTATGCAGGTCATGGTGGAGATATTGTATTGCAAACCGACTATTTATTAACCTCGCCGAATTATCTTCTGGATGCCTCATCACAACTAGGGGTTGCGGGTAAAATATGGGTTAATAGTTTTGAAGTCGATATGAGCAAAGCATTTCACAGTCTGTCAAATAATTATCTACAAGCGGGGAATTTATTAAAGCAACGTTGTGCTGCTAAATTCAATTTAGATATGAGTAGTTTAACCGTGAAAAATATAGAGATTTTGCCGCCAATGCCTTTAGGAATTCAGTAAAAACGATAGTGACAGAACACCAAAGAAAAGTAAGTAATATATGAAGTTTCTCATCAGCATTATAAATCTTTGCCACAACCATCCGTAATTAATTTCTATTATGAATTAGAAGCCTAGTTTATGTCTTGTACTGAGGATAATATGATTCAAAAACTGTCCGAAGTATGATCTTAAACAAAAATATAGATTACTCTGGAATCTAGGGAAAAGGCATAATTTTCATTGGTCTAGCTAAATAATTAACATTGTAACCCATAACACCCACCGAGTGGTTAAGCTCTGTAAATTGCTGGCTCATGTTTGCCATATCCATTGTCATCGCCCCCATATTTTTTTGCATACTTTGAGTATAATCAGTAATCTCAGAAAGATGAGAGATTAAAGTAGGAAAGTTATCTCCCATATTGTTAACTGAAGCAGCCATTCTTGGCATCGTTTGAATATAGCCTTTCATATCATGAATGGAATATTTCATTTGTTCCATATTTTTAACAA
The DNA here is from genome assembly GCA_016744725.1 of Candidatus Albibeggiatoa sp. nov. BB20. Lineage (GTDB taxonomy): Bacteria > Pseudomonadota > Gammaproteobacteria > Beggiatoales > Beggiatoaceae > Albibeggiatoa. The sequence goes on from JADGDW010000201.1 coordinate 5,141, forward strand.
CTAACGAAAATTGAGTATTCATATCTTGCATATCAGAAGACATTTGAATCATACGTGTTGTAATCGCATTCATATTAGAAGTCAGGGTATAAATTAAATAAAACATGGCGACCCCTAGCGATAACATGCTAAACATACTAAAACGTATAATTTGTGTGGTTCGTTTACCAATACGTAGAGACAGCTCTTCACGTAAGCGCATTGACTCATAGAAGTCATGCATACTGTCTCGAACTAGACCTATTATTTCTTGAGTATTCGCTTCTTTAGAGTTGTCTTGATCGGCCATGTGATATATCCCAATTCTATATAACGATAAATATATTTTATAAAATAATGATTGCTATTAAAATACCCAATAATAATTGAATTTATTTATTTTATAAAAAGATAGATAATCCCAAGTCAATACCTGAAAAATTAAGTTAACATTAAAACACTCAATAATGCTTATATCAACCTATTTTGCAAAAGACTCAATAATATTAAATTAATGTTTGCAGAATTAAATCACCATACTATTAATATTGTGGCCAGCCTTTGCTTATTTGGTAATTTAAAAACTCTCCTCTATCATTTGGGGTTGTATTACTTTAAATCATTTGCTTGCTTAAGCATCCGAAAGAGATTCTTCTTTAAATTAAGCATTCTTAAATATCGAATTCAGCTTAAGTCATGAATCTCATATAATAATGTGTAGCACATTATCTACAACAGCTATATGGTTAGATTGCCATGAAAAAGAGATAGCTGATGACACTTTTATTGAGTGAGTAAGGGAAGAAATCATGTTGAGAATATTATTTATTTTACTGCTAACAACTGTACATTATACGGTTTGGGCAACGGGGCAATATACAGGGCATAAAGTAATGCTATTAAATTCGTATCATGATGGCTACCCATGGACTCATGATATTACCCTCAGTGTACAAAATACATTTGCAGAAACAGGTATTGAGTTACAGGTATTTCATATGGATACCAAACGTCATCAATTAGAGGCTGAAAAACAAGCGGCTGCATTGAAGGCCAAAGCGGCTATTGATGCGTTTGCACCTGATGTACTGATTTCTGCTGATGATGATGCGTCTAAATATGTCATTGCGCCTTTTTATAAAAATACAGACTTACCTGTTGTATTTTGTGGTGTGAACTGGGATGCCTCTAATTATGGATTTACTGAAAAAGAGACTCAAAAAAGTATTGTGCCCAATATCACAGGAATGATTGAGCAGCGTCCAACCAACAATATTATTAAGCATTTAGCACTTTATGCCAAAGGTAAACGCATTGGCTCTTTAGGTTTTGATGCGATTTCCGAACGCAAGGCCTCCCGTAATGCACAGGAAACACTAGGACGTTCTTTCGATAAAGTGTATTTACATACGCATTATAAAGATTGGAAACGCAGCTTTTTGAAATTGCAAAATGAAGTTGATATGCTGTTTTTGCATAATCCTTATGGCTTAATTGGATGGGATGGCGACGATGCGAGTCAATTTATTGAGCAAAACTTAAAGATTCCTGTAGGTACAACGCTCTCTGCAGCAATGCCATATTCAGTATTTGGGATTGTACAATTGGGTTCAGAACAGGGTGAATGGGCAGCCAATGCCGCTTTGCGTATCTTAGATGGAGACAGCCCTATAGATATTCC
>JADGDW010000022.1 GCA_016744725.1 Candidatus Albibeggiatoa sp. nov. BB20
ACTATACAAAAAACAAAAATATTATTAAAAATTGATTCTGGATAAATGAAGGGCTCCCCACTCCTCTACATCAAATCAATATCAATATTCGATTTTAATTCCTCTTTTTTAGAACTAAATGATTTTTCTGTAAATACAACATCGTCATATTAAAATAAGTTTTTGCCACAGAACCCTTTTCATGAATTAAACCTTTTGAGTCCATTTTTTCGTATGTTGCCAATGCGGCATCAATTTGCCCATGTTTAACGTAAAATTCAGCTAAATAATTATAACTAGATAAAACCTCAGGTTTTGCTTGAATCGCAGCTTGATAAAAATGTAAGGTGGCAGCAATATTTCCAGCACGATCATATAAAACAGCCAAGTTAATTGCAGCTTTATTATTTTTAGAATCATATAAATAAGCCTGTTTCCATAAACTATAATCATCCCGCCAAACTAAAATTTGTTTTTGAGTGAGCACAACTAAATTGTAAATAACAAAAATTGTACAGATTGAAATGATTAGTAAATAAGCCTGTTTTTTCTGGTTAAAATACTGAAATAAATATTTTGCGACGAAATAACCAATAATGAGATAAAAAGGCAACAATGGTAAATAAGCATAACGATCGGCGGCTGCTTGTCCTCCTACTTGCACAATCCCAATGACAGGTAGCAATGTACCGACATAAAATAGCCACCCAATCAGCCAAAAACACTGTTTTTGAAACCATAAATAGATACACAATAAAGTGATAGCAGTAACAGCCGCCACAGCTATAAAACTAAAATGTTCGGGTAAATTGTAATAGGGCGAAAGCTGTAATGGAATAAATAGTTTTGTAATATAATGTATCAAACCGTTAGCCGCATTTAATAAGCGTTCTGCAACACTCAGTTGCTCTAAACTTTGGATTGCACCACCTGCAAGCTGAATTCCCTCATTTCCAATTAATTGCTCTTGATTCCCTTGTTCTCCACCTATACGTTGAGCGAGTAAAGCAATCAATATCATGGATAGACTTAAAAATATAAATGCCAGTTTTTCAAGTAGTATTTCTTTATAGCTTGCGGCATAAAGTGTTATTTTTGTTAGCTGAGTTCGTTGTAATGGGAATATATCAATCAAAATCAAAATAGCAGGTATGGTGACAGCCATAGGCTTAGATAGTAGTGCGCAAATAAAACAAGCTAAAGCAATGAAATAATAAGAATAATTTTGCGTTCGAACATAATAAATATAGGCAATTAGAGTTGGAAAAGTAAAAAATAAAAATAGGACATCCTTACGTTCTGATGCCCATGCCACGGATTCAACATGCTGAGGATGAATAGCAAATAATAATGCAGAAAGTCCCGCAGCTAATAAATGGTATCGTTGTTTTGGCTGGAAAATATTAAATAATAACCAAGCTGTGACAAAGAACCAAATCACATTAGCATTGTGAAATAGTAAATTTGTAAAATGATAGCCCCATGCGTCTAATTCCCAAAAATAATAGTCAATTGCATAAGAAATGGATGTGAGAGGGTGATAATTGTGCATTTGAATATGGGTAAAAAACCATTGAATATTATCCCAATTTAATTGCTTAATATGCTCATTTAGGCTGATATAACCTTGGTCATCCCAAAGTGTGAATAAGCTATTATTGAGAGAATCATAGTAAGCAATATTGGTAATAATAATGAGAAACAGACTAATAAAGATTGCTTGTGTCCATGTCTTCATACAAATGCCTTGGAATTAATTGAATGGCCAGAAATTATTTTTTATTTTGGAATAGGGGATTTGAAATTGCACTCCCAAATAAACTTTAGAAGTGCATTTGATTGATTTTACAAACTTATTGTAATTCTAAATCCACATACTCAGGTTCAGTTTGGGCTTTTAAATAAGCAGTGACTTTTTTGATTTCATCATCTGTAATTTGACAGCCATGGACTCGCACAGGCATTCCCGTCCCAGCAGTCATGTACAGCATATCGCCTTGGCCTAATAAATTTTCAGCACCCATTTGACCTAATATTGTCCGAGATTCACTTTTATTGGTAACTTGGAATGCTAAACGGGTTGGGATATTGGCTTTAATTAATCCCGTAATCACACTGACAGTTGGCTCAGCAGTAGCTAAAACCACATGAATTCCTGCTGCTCGTGATTTTTGAGTTAATAAAGTGATTGATTCCTCCGCCGCTAGACCCACACTGGTTTTCATCAATTCACCAATTTCGGAAATAACCACTACAATATAAGGCAAGAAATTAGGCTCATTTTGGTCTAAATTTTCGATAAAAGGAATATCATCACCTTCAAGTAAGGCTTTGTTATAACTTTCAATATTGCGCACCCCACACTCACCCATAATACGGTAGCGATGCTCCATTTCTTGCACACACCATTTTAAAATATCAGGCACTTCGGCCATATCAGTCACTAACGGTGTTAATAAATGTGGCAATTCAGCATAACCTTGAAAATCTTGTTGCCGATTATCCACAACCACTAAACGTAATGATTCAGGTGAAGCCTTATACAATAAACTCATAAGCAAGGTATGCAAACCCATATTTTTCTCATCAGCTTGACTGCCAGAAACTAAAATATGTGGGATACGGGCTAAATCTAAGGTTACCGCTTCACCTGTAATATTTTTCCCCAAGACTAGGTTCAGAGTGGATGATCTGGTATAAGCTTGAGATTCTAATAGTTCACGTAAACCAATCGATTGGCGTTTAATATTCGCAATTTCAACCCCTAACGTCCCCGGCATGGTTTCAACAATCTGCACATGTGGACTTTCTAGCGCTTGAGCTAAAGCCATTGCCATCTCATCCAAGTGCATTTTATTAATTGGAGTCACGGTTTCAACTTCAAATCCCGTCAACACAGGACCTGGATGCACTTCTTTGATTTTAATTTCAACTTGAATATTAGCAAAACCCATTGTGAGCCAGTGATTTAAGTCCATCACACTATCTTGAACTTGCTCGGGCATAGGGTTTAAAAGTGGCAATGTTGGTAATTGAAATACTTTATCATCCAAAATGGGAATATCAACACTTGGTTCTGGCTCAATTTTATCTATAGGCTTTTTCGGTTCGATTTTTTCAGGCTGTTCGGTTTTTTCAACCTTAGGCATTTCTAATTGTTCAGGCTGTGCTACCGCTTCTATAGTGGAGGTCTTTTTAGATGGCTTAGGTTCATCAAATTCATCATCTTCATATTCCTCATAGTATTCATCATCATCAATATAATATTCTTCTTCATATTGTTGACGTTCTTCACTCCATTTTGCTCTTCTATCTTGCCATGCGTGCCATGCTGAGTTGCTGCCTTTCTTAGCCTGTGAATAAGCTGCTTTTGAGTATTCTTGGGTTTTTTCAGCACTGATTTTTGAAGCTTGCAATATCCAAGGCCAGAAGTTACGTGACATAAATTCTTTAATCACAGGTGTCCATTTCAAAGTATAAAAGCCTAATTTATCCATCAACTTTAACCAAGACAGCCCTGTTAATAAGGTGATTCCAGTCAGAAACAGACCCAATAACAATAATGTTGCCCCCAGTTGGTCGAATACATCTTGTAAATTTTTACCAACCAAGCTGCCTAAAATACCACCTGCATGGCTAGGCAATAACATGCCACCAGCAGAAAAATGTACGATTGCAAATCCACAGCCAGCACTAATTGTAAGCAGGAAGCCAATTCCCGGTACAACTAAATGACGCGGCTCAGCAAGAATGGCGTGATGCTTTCCTTGGTATACAATCCAACCCACATAACCCACCATGATGGGAAATAAATAAGCAAAATAACCAAATAGATAGTAGAAAATATCCGCGAACAATGCGCCTGCAATGCCACCTTTATTGTGTACTTCATCTATTTTACCATTGTAGAAAATTCCGGGGTCTCCAGAATAATAGGTAAATAATGACACCAGTAAATACAATGATACGAAACAAAAGAATATTAATAAAATCTCACGTAATCCATGACCAATTTTACGGTTATTATTGTTGCTAGAAAATCTTTGAGTACGGCGGGCTTGGCTCACACTTATCCCTCGTTAATGTAATGTACTTTCTTAAAGCCTATTTTACCGATTTCTGTTTGTAAACGCACGATATATCAACTTTAACCAAGATTGATGAATTAATAATATCGTACCAAGTAAAAATAGGCTCAGTAACAATATCGTTGTGACTAACTGATTAAATAGGTTTTGTAAATTTTCACTGACTAAATGACCTAGTATTCCACCTGAACCATAATTAAATAGCATATTATCTGGAGAAAAATATATAGCTAATGGCCCACAACCAGCACTTAACACGAGTAAAAAACCAATATTAAGCATAATAATCAGATGGGGTTTAGCAAAAATCACTTTGTATTCTTGTTGACGTATCAGCCAAGCAATATAGCCAACCATTATGGGAAATAAATAGGCACAATAACCAAATAAATAGTAAAACCCATCTGCAAACAGTGCACCAGCAACCCCACCTTTGTTATGCACTTAGTCTATTTGATGACCATTGTAAAAAAGTCCAGGGTCAGTAGATTGGTATGTGTATAACGAGGCTAACAAATAAAGCGAGATAAAGACAAAAAAATGAAAAATATGTCAGGCATTACTTGGCTAAACTGAGGTTTTTCACTATTAGATTGCGCTTGAGTTTGCATCATCATTTACTTCTCACTGATTTATTGTCTTAAAAGATTATTTCACCATGATGATAAACAGACACATGACTCCAAAAATTTAAAGCTTCTTACCTACTCGCATTATTTAATATCTAATAACCAACATGCTGCACTATCTGTTTGTTCTTTAGTTGTTAAAGGTGGTGCATGTCCGACTTTAACGCAATGGACAATAGTCAACTCTGAATGAATCTCTTTCATTTTATCTAAAGTATCTTGAGTTAAAATATCAGAGTCCAAACCGTGCAAAACCATGACAGGTGATTTAATCAATTTCCATATATCCCATAATTCAACATCTTGCCCTATACTTTCCTGAAAAACTTTAGATATTTTAGGATCATAGGCTAAATAATATTGCCCATTTTTTTCATAACTACCATGGGCAGCCAAATGTTTCCATTGTTCATCAGATAAATGTCCAAATGTTGCGTGAATATGACGCAAATATGTTTCTACAGCATCTAAATTTGCAAAAAACATCTGTTCTGTTTGTAAATAACCACCAATACGCTGTAAGGCTTGCTGAGAAATAACCGCACCAATATCATTTAATAATAAACGTTTTATCATTTGTGGCTGCTGTGCTGCAATCAACATTCCGATAATGCCACCCATTGACGTACCAACCCAGTCCACGTTTTTTAAACCAAGCTGATTGAGCAAACTTAACATATCAGTAATATAAGTGTTGTAATTATAATGTTCAGCTTGTTCAAGCCAATCACTGCGACCTCGGCCTACAATATCAGGACAGATAATGCGATAACGCTTGCTAAGCACTTGCGCCAAAAAATCAAAGTCACGGCCATTACGGGTTAAACCATGTACACAAACTAGGACATTTGGATTATCAGGATTTCCCCATTCAGTATAAGCAATACGATGCGTACCATGAGGATTAGCACAAATGATGCTGTGTTGTCTGATTTCCATCTTGTTTTATCCTTAGTGTTCAATGGAGTTCGGTGTAGAATGAAGAGTTTACCATCTCAAGGACTGTTAATCCTAAAAAATGGCTTAGTGAAATATTAATAAGATATATAGTTTGACATCTTTTTCATGGAATGTTAAGCAGGCTAAACGCATATATGAATCAGCTAAAACAGAATAAATCTCAACAGCATTTCCTACCGTGTTTAAATAATGTTAAAATAATTCGCGCAAGTTGCGAGGGTAGTCTGGGTAGGCTAGACGACATGACCGCGCGGTATCCTCATTAATCACTTCAAAATGAGTTTTCCCACCATTTCATGAACAGCATTATGATGTACAACACCTTATCTTTTAGCACATTTGCAAAAATCAGCTAATGGAATATAAGACAATGAAGATTAAACCTGCTCCAGCAACCTGTCATCTGTACGGAATATTATTGAGAGGATGTTTAGAATGATGGCACAGCGTAGCAAAATTGCAATCGTTGATGATGAACGCAGTATGCGTGTGCAACTAGAATCTCTGCTTGCCAGTGATGAGTATGAACTAGCGTTATTTGAAAGTGGAATGGCCTTGCTTGATAAGCTTTCAGAGCTAAATCCAGACTTAATTATTTTAGACTTGATGATGCCTGTCATTGATGGCTTTGAAGTTTGTCGCCAAGTCAAAGCGCAAGCTCAATTCCAACATATCCCTATTATTCTTGTCACAGTATTAGATGCAAGCAAAGCATTAGTTGAAGGCTTAGAAGCTGGGGCAGATGATTTTATTCAAAAACCTGTCAGCCGCTTAGAATTACGCGCTCGCGTTCGTTCTATGTTACGGATTAAAAAGCAATATGATGAATTAGAAGCCATGCTGAAAATGCGTGAAGAACTATCCAACATGGTCGTACATGATATGTCTAGCTCGATTGTATCAGTACAATTGAATGCGACCTTAATGCAAGAAAAACAATTGGATGAAGAGCAGAAACATCAGCTTGATATGATATTAATGGCGGCTGATCGCTTAGACGAATTTGTCAATGATATGTTGATGTTGGCTAAAATGGAGCAAAGTAAACTCCGTATTCACCAAACAATGACCCATATCCAGCAATTGATTTTAGATGCTGAAACCCATTTTAAAATTATTGCTCAGTCAAAAGGTATTGAACTTAAACTGATTTTACCTAAAATGCAGTTAAAAATGGAATTGGATGAAAATCTGTTCCGACGTGTTTTAGCCAATTTGTTATCAAATGCTTTGCAATATTCTCCAGAAGGCACAACGGTTACAGTTAAATTAGAAATTTTACCACCTGACCAAAAAGGCCATCATCTTAGATTGCAGGTGATTGATGAAGGGTCAGGGATTCCTGAGGCCTATCGGAAACGCATTTTTGAAAAATTTGAAGTGGTTGAACTGAAAAAGAAAGGTGTTGCGCAAATTGGCTTAGGACTCACTTTTTGTAAGCTCGTAGTAGATGCACACTGCGGTAAAATCTATGTTGCACCAAACCGTCCTAGTGGCTCAATGTTTATTGTTGAAATTTAATCATCTGACAGCTCATTTTTTTTTGCTGTAGTGATAAATGCAGCTTTTAGTATCAATGGTTTGGCATTGATGTGGTGTGTAGATAAAGCCAAATCAGCAGAATAATTCACTTTCCAAGGTTTGGCCTGATCTTGGATCGGTGTGAGTTCAATATGTTGTTGACGCATTCGTTGACTGTTTTCATGCCAAGTAGAAATTCTAAAATATTCAGAAGGGTATACGCGATAACCTACGGTAAAAACATCACTACCCACTTCCACTCCTATCGTTTGCTGAAATTGTCCATAATGGGTAAATGCCCCAAATTCTTTGCGCCTAGCCACAACTCTATTGGCAATAGCTGCATCAATACCATCCAAAGATTGTAAGACCAAGGCAGGCGCGGTATTGAGATTTAAAAAACCAGCGGTTACGGTTGTAGCAATTTGTCCCCATACGCCATTATTCCACAAGGGTTCTTGCTCTGCCCAACCTAATATTGTTCGACATTCCATAGGATTAAGTAATAGGCGGTTACTTGGAGGAGGTAAACCCGCTTGTTTATAGTGCATAGCTTCAGCCCCATTTAAGCGATGTGAATCATCAGAATCTACATAATCCTGCAATCTAGCAACTAAGGTTTCACGCAATTCAGTAGGCACACCTAAAACACCAAGTAGTTTCATAGCCTTACGTTTTGCAGTTTGACTCAAACCAATGGATAAGTGATGTAAACTAAATAATCCTGCTTTATCTTGAACTGAAAATCGAGCAGAACCAACACCTTGATAAACTGTATCATCTAGGGCTATTTCACCACCCACAGGCAGAGCTGCGGTAATATCAAAATCACCACTAAAATTGAGCTGAACTTTGGATAGCTTTAGGTTTAAGCCAGCCATTGTTAAACGGCGAGTAGAAAATAGATAGAGTAATTGAGCTTGAGTATTATATGCATCGACTTCGCCTTGTAAATCAGTTTGCAGGTCTTGGGCAAGGTCAACGGCACGCTGAGTCCATACTGCAAAAAAACTCGCAGCAATAGTTAATATCGCTAACATCCATAGTGTAGTCACCAAAATGAAGGCTTGTTGCTTAGGGTAAATCATAGCCATAGGCTGCCAAATCTAATTGAAATTGCTCTGCTAATAAAGCATTGCTGACTTTAAATCTATCACCTATTGTATTTTGCGTTTGTTGTTTTAAATGAGACTGATAGAAGTCTAAATAATGTTTTTGGTCAAGGAATTCTACTGTTTTAGATAATCGTGTTGTTAGCCACGCACAGCATGGAGTAATAGGATAGAGAGAATCATTACCATGCCATTTATTAATTTGTCGCTTCAATAATATGCCTAAATCAGACATTGAATTATTGACTTGTTGTTCGGTCGGGAACTGTTGATTTGAACTGACACCAATAAATTGTGAAAGCTCTTGAATAAATTGATTGGGATGTTTACAAAATTGTTCGTATAACATGACCTTAACTTTATTTTGCCCAAATTGCTGAACATAATAATTAGCTAGATGATGATAAGCAAAATTATCCAGTCGGAACAAAGGAATTCGGCCATCTACGGGTGGATTTAAATATTCCGATAAATTACAAATCCCTCCAACTCTAATATATTGTTTGTAATTAGATAATATTGCGTCAGCTTGACGACGAATAACAATAAGGATTTTTGCTTGAGGAAAGACAGCTTTTAAACGGTCAGCCATATCTTTATTATCAAAGCCACCTGCATGTGGATTACCTGATAAACGCTCTGCAGATAAGATGGGAATTTGTTGAACTTGTAAACTTTGCTGTATGAGAGACTGGAATAATTGCTGTACTGTCTGGGGATCAAACTCTAGGCTCGAGGATGACATGAAGTGTTGCCAAAGGCTATCGTGTCCCGCAATAAAAGCTAATTCTGGGTGATGTGGAAAATAGAATAATTGCAGCCAAGTCGTTGCTGTTTTATGGTAACCAATATGAATTAGCATATATTCATTTCCACAAAATAAAAACAGGGAGCCAAAGCTCCCTGTATAATCAAGTGTTACTCACTATAAGCAGATAGCTTAGTGATTACCACCTTCATGAATCAATTTAATTGATGTAACCGCACCAGTTGTTAAGTTAACTGTTTGGTAAACACCAGACATATTGTCAGGTGTAGCAACAATCGTGAACTTAGCAGAACCACGTTGCTTGCCATCAAAGCTTGCTAAGTCGCTACCTTTAACTTGTAAGATAGTGCCTGCTGCAACTGACCCTTCTGTTACGCTACCTGGAGTCACAGTAGTACCTTCATCACTTTGAACTTTAACTGTGAAGCTAGCATCAGTAGTACCAAAGTTAGAAAGAATAACACGACTGATAGAGCCGTCTGTAAGCGTAAAGAATGGAGTATCTAAAACAGTACCATTCCGCTCAATCTTACCTGCTTTTTGAGCTTCATAATTAGAGATTTCAACGCCTGATCCAGTTGTATCAACTGAGAAATCTAAATTATATTCAGCAGCATTATACTTTACTTCAGAGTTTTCATCCCGTTGGATACATAGATAGTAAGTTGGGCTACTGCTACTAGTTGACACTGGCATATCCATTACAGCTTTTTCAGCTGTTAAAGATGTTGTTGTAAATGCACCATTATCAAAATCATAACCATCAGAACAATTACCACTCGTCAAGAACAAACGACTAACATCATAAGCACCGTCAGAATCAGCTAATGAAGTAAGATCACCATTCACAGTAACAGTATTTGTATGGCCATCATCTCCATCTAATACATCACTAATCGCACTGGCTGAAGAGCCACTGGTTAAGTAAACATTAGAATCAACATCTAAAGATATAGATGCTAACTGGCCATAGGTATTACCCGTGGTGAATTGTAAGAAATTATTTTCAACATCAGCAGTTAAAGTTGTTTCTGTTGTTGAGAACGTAAATACGGGTTTAAATTCAATATATTCAGCAGTTTCACTGTATAAAGAAGAACCTGAACCTTTAGTTGAGTCTAACGCTGTTCTGTAAACGCTATAAGTAACATTTACATCACTAGCAGCTCCGTCAACATTAATGCCTGATGCTGATGAATTAAATTGTAATTGTACATCTGAACTAGAATCAAGTACTGAGTCATCATTATTTTTAACAGAGAAAATAACAAATGATTCACCACTACCACCACCTGACAATGTCACATCAATATCAGCATTTGAGGCTGAAATAACATTAGCAATGAGTGTAAGTTCAGCAGTGCCTTCAAATGTGGCACCTGCATCTAAGTCAAAACGTACAAATTTTTCATCACCACTTGAATCAATGTCTTTACCTAAGTCAGCTTTAATAGCATAGATAGTACCTGAATCTGAAGCTTCTTCTAAAGTAACTTCACTATCACTCAACTGACTAATAACCGATATTGGGCTAGGACTATCGCTGGTTAAATCGACTGTAGCATAAGCAGCACTAGGAATTCCCAAAACACCTGCAATTGCACTTGCAAGTACAATATTACGACGCACCATAAGCCTGACTCCTCTTCTGGAAACTTTTATAAACTTTAAAAATGCGTAAAATAGATACACAACCCTTGTCGTAAATATACCCCTTTTTTAGGGTTCAACGCAAGTTATTTTTAACTCAGCTATTTATACACACACACTTAAGATTAGACTAACAAATCAAATTCTTTTATATAGCTGATAAAACTATAGGTGGTATTAATCCACAGACAAGTGGAGAAAACTAAACCTCACCTCAATACTTCTAGTATAAAAAAGTATTTTTTCTTATCAACGCTCACAAAAAAAGGCATAGATAAATTTCTACACCTTTTTTCACAAAGATTATCACAAACTCTATAGATTTAAGCTCTTAAAAAAGCCAATTAATCTTGTTTGCTAGGATCACCGCCACCTGGACGCTGCATAATAATTGATTGAATTTCACCAGTATCAGAACTAATTGTTTGATACACACCTTGGATGTCTGAGTTTGCACCAACAAAAGTAAATAAGGCTGCACCACGTTGTTTTGTTGAGAAGCTCTCAACTAAATAAGGGCGACCCTTACCAGAATCAGCGGCATCAATATGTAAATTGGTACCCGCTTTAACTGTTCCAGATGCTCCAGCAGCAGTACTTGCGCTATTACCATCATCAGTAATAATTGAGGCTGAGTAGTCAATATCTTGAGCGCCGTTGTTATTTAGAATAACACGACTAATATAACCATCAGAAATAGTAACATAAGGTGTAATTAACTGAGTACCATTACGGTCAATTGAGCCTGCTTCAGATAGAGTGGTCTCACCAGTAATATCATAAGCCATACCATCAGAGTCAGTATTATCCACTCCATCGGCATTCAATACTAAATTATATGTACCTTCAACAATAGCTGAGCCATTTGCTGTTACACACACATAATATTCAGTAGAATCGCTACCTATCGAACTATTAAAGCCTTCAAATGTTGCTTTATCTGCTGCAACGCTATCTGCCGTTGTATCACTTGAAGCACAACCTGAATCACTTGAAAGGAATACACGAGACTTAGCATTAGTATAATCACCGCCTCCTGGAGTATCCTCAGTCATAGTGAAATCACCAACTACATCTAGCGTTGTATCACTAGAGAATATTGCACCAATAGACGCAGTTGTTGCAGTGTTGCTGCCTTCAAAAATATAGGTTTCATCATCACCAGTAGTTTCAATAAACTTGAATTTTGCAAGTGCTTCCGTTGATTGGTCATCTGTAAATTTCAAAAAGCTACTTTCAACATCAGCAGTTGCTTCTAGTGAAGAACTAGAAGAAAACTCAAAAGAAGTATCGAATTGAACAACAGATGCTTTGTCACTATATAATGCAGACGTAGAACTTAAATCTTCATTGGTACTGATAGAATAGGTTAATTCAATTGCACCTGATTTTGCTGTTGCAGAAAAAGCTGAAACCTCACCAAAACTAAATTCAATCACATCATCAGGAGATGTTTCTGTGTCGATATTTGGTATTTTGTAAATAGCGTAAGTTTCACCTATACCGCCATCTAGCTTGCTTGCTGCACTGCTAGAAACATCTAAAGAACCAATAACACTAGATAACACAGGAGCTGAAGCAAACGTTACTTTACCAGAACTTCCACCCATTGTTAAATCTAAACGAATATAAATATCTTCACCATTATTAAAGCCCCAGCCTAATTTGCCTTTAAGAGCTTCTAAAGCTGTACCACCAGCAGGGATAGTTGCCGAAGTAGAATCATCTGCTTTAACTTCTTCTGCAAACTTTACTGGATCACTAGCATCATTTGAACTAACATCTACCAAATAAAAGGCGGCAGACGCACCAAAAGATGTCACACCTAAAACACTACCGATAGCGGCAGCTACCAAATTCTTACGAAAAGCCATAACCAGCACTCCTTAAAATTTTGTGTTGATAAGCCTACGTAACTAAAGCCTAATACGCCCTTAGCCACAAAACCATAATAGTGTAAACTATAACAGTTTACCGAATAAGTGCAAGTGTTTTTTAAAGTGAGTGGTACTAGCTTGTTATTAATACACTTTAAAAAATACACTTTTGCCTCAACTTAGCATCTAGCATAACAAACTTCACCTTTTATGTCGCATTAGACAAAATATAAAAGGTGCTTTTCGACTGACTAGTGGTCAATTTGATCGCATTAAATTTCGGACTCAGGTGGGGTTTGTTGTTTGCTTTTTTTAGCCACTCTGAGTTGAGCTGTTTTAGCTTCTTTGGGATCGACTTTATCCTTTAATACAGGTAATGAAGCACGCTGTTGTTGACGTTTTGCTTTCTGCATTGCTTTTTTAGCTGCCAAGCGTTTTGCTTCTAATACTTCCTTTCTATTTTTTGGCTTAGGCGGTTTAGCTGGTTTTGGTTCTTCTTCGGGTTCTTCCTCCAGAATTTGCCCTTTTGCTTGTAACAAATTAACTGCTTCTATTGGAGCACCTTTTAATTTAAAGTGTCCTGTTTTTTCTTTCTGAATATAGTGCAAACACGCTCGCAACATTGGTTGCTCTAAACGAATTAATTCTGAAATGTAACTGCCTTCATCAACCCGCAAATTTTCACCAAACAAAGCCACATGAATGCGATTGACCGCATGAATATCAGAAATTTTCTCATCAAAATAACGCAGTACCCGACCTGACAAATATTTTTCACCTGCATTGGATAGTACTTCGAGCGCATTACCTTGGTTTGCACGACTATTTGATAATAAACCTCGGCTGACACGCTGGAAAAATTCCAAATTTTGTTCTGAAGCATAAGTGATTACGGTAAGTACATTTAACAAATAATTCTCTGCAATTTCTTGCAGAATCTTGCAAATCAAATCATAAGTCTTGGTTTTCCAATTAATCATCAAATGTAATTTAAGCAATCCATTTACACGGACAAATTTCTTCAGCGAGTCATCAGCCATATCTCTTAATTTTTTCTGTTGCCCATCTGTCAATTTATTATAAACAAGGGATAAACATTCAAAACGCTCCTGAACACTTGCTCCTTGTGAATAAATGTGTACAATGAGCGCATTTTTACAATCAAGTAAATTTAAACGCAATAATTCTTTGCTTTCACTAACAATTGTCCTATCTTTGACACCGAGCAAATGAATAATTGGTGACCAATCATCTAAAGGTTGACATTCCTTCAGCGCACGCAATGCAGTAATTTTCATTTCTTTAGATGCCGAAGATAATGCCTTAATTAACATATCTTTATGGCTTTCTAAATTACCTTCTAACATTCTAATATAAGCAGTAAAGGCTGCAGCACTAATTTCAGCGTTTTCATGCTCGACAAATGGCAATACCATATTGCCATAAACAGATTTTTTAAGTTCACCCACCGCATATAAATACAACGGAAAATCAGCTTGCTCCTCTGCTGTAACAGGTTTATTTATTCGAGCTAAAATTTTGCGTTCAATGTCCTGTTTACGAGGGTACATTGGATGCTTGTATAAACATAAACAGGCTTCAACAAAAATAGCAGGATTCTTATTTGATAATAACTTCTCAATATGGGCGTTTAAATTGACATTTTTAAATAATGATAAATTTTTGAGAATCTGAGGAATAATCGTATCGTCTTTCTCAGTTTTCAGCGCCTCAATTAAATAGGTAATATTAGTATTGGATTGCGGCAAGGCTGCCAAAGTATTGATACAATGCTTCTTAATTTCATTGTTGGAGGTTTTTAGCAATAAGTTACCAACTTGAGTCGCAAAATAACCCAACCGTAATACTCGTATCATTTCTAATGCAGCAATCACATGATAATGATCAGCACTGGATAGTTTTTCCTCAATCACTTGACGTAAATTATTACTTTTAGAACTGGCTTTAATTTCGCCACTGCGTCCATCAAATAATTCACGGTTAAGTAAGCCAAAAACACCTTGGTTGTAAGCCGCCCATTGTGGCAATGAAATAAACATGCCTAAGATAGAAACAGCTATTGCAATGATAGGTAGAATGTAAGTAACAGGGTATTCAGCCGCTAAATGTGAAGCTAATACAGCACTATCTTCAATACCTCCAATACCTGTGCCGCTAGCCAATACTAGTGTTGTTGTACCTGCAATCACGGTAGATACAGGGAACACAATCCCATTTAAAAAGGCTTTATTTGTTCCCCATTGGTTCGGAGGAATTGCATTGAATAACATATTATGAGCTGGGGCTCTGAGTGCGATTCGCATTTCTTGGTTAATAAACTGAGCAAAAATAGCCAAACCTAACATCATCGCAGCAGCAGGGTATTCAACGGGTAATGCAGTGGGCGAATTATAAAATTGGGTAAAATACAGGGTTAAACCTAATCCAGCTAATCCAGCTAGTACTGGATACAACATATTACTTGCACCAACACCGAGCGAAACAATCAAACGAGAAGTAATAAATAATTGGACAAACAGTAACATCAAATTAGCAAAAATTTCATAAGTCGCGAAAAAAGCAGCTCGTTCATTTTCAGATGGATATATTTTTGGATAAATAATAACTTGATATTGATATTCGAGTAGCTTATTTCCTATCACAAAACACATCAAGCCTAATGACATAAAAATCATCAGCTTAGACCCTGCCACATATTTAAATGCACCAACTAATTCTCGAAATGGATTTTTAGTCGAGCGATTATCAATACTGGCTCGTACAGGGGTTAAACGCGATCTAACTAAATATAACATGCCAAAGGAAACAAGGCTGGAAAGTCCTAATACAAATACAAGGCGTTGTGGTTGGAATTGGAAAAAATTAAGTAGCAACATAAACATGATACCACCTAATGCACCACCAATTGGCATACCCGCACTGATGACAGGCATCACGCGTTTGACTTGTACCGCAGTAAAATAGGATGCAATCACGCTGCTGACATGAATATTAATCAGAATATAGAAGAAATAGAAGCCAACAAAAAAGAAACCATAAACCCATTCTAGGCTAATGATATAGCCACCAATATTCATCCCTAAGCTAAATTGCTCATGCAGGAAAAATAGACCTTGGATGATGACTGAGAAGAGTGTATTTGTGAGAAAAAAAAACCCTAGAATGGCAAGGCCTGTGACCTTTTTGGTGTAATGCGCATAGGCCAATGACCCTACCATGACAGATAAATCTACCACAATAAAAGCAATGGGTAATTTATCACCACCTAAATGGCTAACCAGTAAGGTTGTACCAATAGTACGCGAAAAGCTTGCCCCGATTGAGTACACCAGCATGATAAAAAAAAAGTAGATTACCCCGTCCCACTCGTTGGGTTTGACGGGAAACAGCGTGCTGAAGAAACGGGCTAAACGCATTAACATTGCTAATTCTTTTTATCCAACACCATACCACGCATACGACTAATTAAGACTTTAATAAAGCCAAACGCAATAGCTGGGTATTCATGAGCGAGTTGTTCCATAT
The DNA here is from genome assembly GCA_016744725.1 of Candidatus Albibeggiatoa sp. nov. BB20. Classification (GTDB taxonomy): domain Bacteria; phylum Pseudomonadota; class Gammaproteobacteria; order Beggiatoales; family Beggiatoaceae; genus Albibeggiatoa. The sequence goes on from JADGDW010000022.1 coordinate 16,132, forward strand.
CATTACGTTCTATGACTAAAAACGTACAAGGGCCAATACAGCGAGCCGTCGCAGTCCGCGTCTCAGCATCGAATAACGCCAGCTCTCCTAAAAAATTGTTTTCTTTCAGAGTAACGATAGCCGTCTCGACTCCGCCCTGATTTTTTAGAATCTGTACGTTTCCTGATACCACAATAAATAATTTGTCACCAACGTCACCCTCATAAAACAAGGTGTGACCATCCTCATAAGCCTCTTCCGAAGCAATTGTGGATATCATGTGGATATCCTCAGTTTTTAGCGCGGAAAATAAAGGTACTTTATTGAGGACAATGATTTTCTCTAACGGAATCATTACCGAAACATTTCATCAGTTAAGCGTTTTATTCTAACAAAGTCTTATTTATACGTTTTTCTTGACAGGCTTACTATGTATGAGTCACAGCTTTATATGTTCTCTTACATTACTTCAGCGCCAAGCTTGCCTTAATATCTAGGCAAAAATTACATATCTTAAGACCGCGAGTATATCGTATTTCAATTTTACTTAAACTATTCAACCTGCCCAGATAAAACCCTTAGGTTTCTACCAGCCACAGCAATTGTAGCAAAATTATTAACATGAATTTCATTTTTAAGAAATAACACTCAATATTTTTTATAACAAGCTGTAATCAAAGTGTTTTTATTTTTTAACTGTTGACTCTAATACTGTTCTAAGGGAAAACCATCCATCTAAGCAAGCTTGTAGTTCTGCAATTCCAGTACGCTTCAAAGCTGAAAATAACTGAATACTAATATTATCCAAGTTTTTTAATTTGCTTTTAACTTGCTGCAAACTGTTCTTTGCCTTGTTTATACCCAATTTATCGGACTTGGTAAGTAAAATATGAACTGGCAAACCTACATGCTGAGACCATTCCAACATCTGCACATCAAATTCAGTCATAGGATGCCGAATATCCATCAATAAAACCAGCCCTTTTAAACATTGCCGTTCATTCAAATAACGTTCTAATACTTTCTGCCAATGTAGTTTTACAGCAATCGGAACTTTAGCAAAGCCATATCCAGGTAAATCAACTAAACGGCGTTCAGCATCCAGTTCAAATAAATTAATCAGCTGAGTCCGTCCTGGAGTTTTGCTGGTACGAGCTAGGCCTCTTTGATTAGTTAATACATTAATTGCACTAGATTTTCCCGAATTCGAACGACCTGCAAAGGCAACTTCAGAACCCTGATCCTCGGGTAATTGTTTAATACGGTTTGCACTGGTTAAAAACTGTGCGTGTTGATACAAAGACATCTTTGGTTATACCTATTCTTACTAAACTTTAAAAAATTAGTTTTGTTCTCTCATACCATGACTCCACCAAATACGACAAGCCCCTTCATCTGAGACCATACAAGGGCCAATGGGGTTACGTGGTGTACATGCAGTATCATAAAGCCGACATTGATTTGGATAAATTTTGCCCAAAACCACCTTTGCACAGTCACAACCCATAGGCATTTCACCTGTATGTCGTCGTGCTTGCTGATGATAATCTGGATAATGATGTTTTGCATCAATGTTTTTCTGATTCAGTTCAAATCCAGAATGAGCAATTTCACCAATGCCACGCCAATTTGCTGCTGTGATGTGCATGGTTTGAGTTAAATGTTGTTGTGCTGTCGGATTGCCTTGAGCGGTCACGACTTGAGGATAGCAATTGTCTAAAAAGGGTTTTTGTTCTAAATATTGGCGTAAAACTGAGTAAGTTGCTGCTAGTAAACTTTCAGCTTCAAAACCTGCAACAGCCGTTGGTAAATGATATTGATCTACACAAAATTGCCATTCATCCGCCCCCATTACTGTGGCAACATGTCCTGGTGCAATCAACGCATCAAAATTAGCTTCACCCGTAGAAAGTAACAATTCTACAGCAGGATAAGTCAAACGTCCCGAAAGTAAAATCAATACATTATCAGGAATGCCTTGAGCTAATAACGCAGCAACAGGCGCAGTCGTGGTTTCAAAACCTGTAACAAAAAACACAATAGTCTCATCAGGATGTTGCCAAGCTAACTGTAAAATATCGAGAGGAGATGCAATCGGTTGAATATTTGCGCCTGCGGCTTTGGCTTGTTCTAGTGAGCGAACTTGCTTCTTTGGTACATTGACAGGCACACGCAACATATCACCAAAGGCCGCTAAAATGATTTTTTCATTCAAAGCCAACTGGATCGCTGTATAAATATCTTCTTCAGGACAAATACAAACAGGACAACCAGGGCCTGGAATCAACTCAATATTTTTTGGCAATGTAGTGCGCAAACCTGCCATCGTGATTGCACGCTCATGACCACCACACACATTCATAACTTTGACTTTAGATGTAAGTGGTAATGCGTGAATTTGTTGTAACCACTGTTTTGCAGTTAACGACATGCTGATTCTCAAGACAGTTTCAGTATGCTGCTAATCGTAACAGAAAATAAACAATTTGTCTGAATCTAGTCAAAATATTAATAATAACAGTCACTTTAAAGCTCGTATATTATATCTGCAATGGGGAATACAAAGTATGAGCAAAATCAAAAAAACAGGGGGAAATGATTTGAAGATAAAACAACAGTTATGAATAACAGCTTAGAAGAGAATAGCAAGAGCCTGCTTTAGATACAGACTCTTAATAAAAGTTGTTAAATTATGGGGTTGTTGTTGCTGGTGCAACTGCCAAAATCGGTTTACGTGTTTGTAGACGATTAACATGAGATACTGCAAATAAAGCTAATAACGTGATACTAAATAAACCTAACAAGCCAAAAATCCACGCAAGTGAGTGAGCTGGATGAGCAGAAAATGTCGCTGATTGGTAGAAAATAACCGCTGACATATAACCCACTCCCGTCGTCCAAGCTGCAACAAACATTGCCCAACGAGCACCCGCTTCACGATAAATGGCCGCCGTTGCCGCAGTACATGGAAAGTACATCAAAATAAATAATAAGTAGGCAAAAGCGGCAGCTGTGCCACCAAACCGTGAAACCATTGCACCGAATGTGCCTGTACTGATTTCTTGTTCTTCAGCCACAGCACCCTTATCTGTGACATCACCAATGCTCATACCCAAAGGATCAGTAATTGTGTCCGTTAAATCGCTAATGTTGGCTGGAATGGTTGCAAATGCTTCAGAAAGCCCTGCCATCATATTAAATTCACCCTCATCTTCACCCGCTTCATCTGCTGCTAATTGAGAATACACCGCATCTAAAGTGCCCACTACGACTTCTTTAGCCAATATACCAGTGAAAATACCTACTGTTGCAGGCCAATTGTCTTCAGTAATCCCCATAGGTTCAAATGCAGGGGTTAAAGTACGACCAATTTCACTTAAAACCGATTTATCTGTATTGTCATTACCAAATGTACCATCAGTTCCCCACGAATTTAAAAAGCTAATCACCACAACCATAGGCACAATAATCTTGCCTGCACGCACGATAAAACCTTTTAATCTATCCCAAGTTCTGAGCAAAATACCTTTTACTGTAGGAATATGGTATGGCGGCAATTCCATTACAAAATGGCTGGCTTCACCTTTAAATAAGGTATTCTTCATAATGAGGCCAGTAATTACTGCGACTAAAATACCTGTTAAATACAAGCCAAATACAATATTTTGTCCACTAGTTGGAAAGAAAGCCGCTGCAAATAAAGCATAAACAGGTAAGCGTGCGCCACAAGACATAAATGGATTCATTAACATGGTCAAACGACGATCACGTTCATTTTCTAAAGTACGGGTTGCCATAATCGCAGGGACGTTACACCCAAAGCCCACAATCATCGGTACAAAAGCTTTACCGGGCAGACCAATGTAGCGCATAAATCTATCCATGACGAAAGCAGCGCGTGCCATGTAGCCTGAATCTTCTAATAATGATAAAAATAAGAATAAGAAACCAATCACAGGAATAAATGTGGCAACCGTTTGAATACCACCACCAACACCATTGGCAACTAACGTTGTTAACCACGTCGGCATACTCAAACCACCCATGACATGAGCAACCCCATCAACTAATAGCGTACCCGTGAAAATATCAAAGAAGTCGATAAATGCACCGCCTAAATTAATCGTAAACATGAACATCAAGTACATGATTGCGAGAAATATAGGGATACCTAACGTACGGTTCAATACCACATTATCAATACGGTCTGAAATAGTATAGCTCACTTTGTTATCAGGACGTTTAAGTGCACTATTCACGACTTTTCCGATAAAACCATAACGGCCATCAGCAATTAGAATATCAATGTCTTCTTTTAAATTTTCTTCAATTTGGGTGCGTAATTGTTCCGCCTGCTGTTGTACTTCTTCCGTTAATTCTATGTGAACTAATTCACTTTCTTCTAGCAGCTTTAAACTAAACCAACGAATATGATCTTGTTGAGTTGGAGAAAGGCTAGTTTTTAAGCTAGGGGCAACAGCATTAATAGCCTGTTCAATCTGAGGTGAATACTGGGCTTTTGATTCAGGTGGTTTCGATTGTGCTGCCGCTTGATTTATTGCATGTTTTAATTCCTTAACACCTTTGCCCTTAGCTGCAGTTAAAGGTAAAACAGGTACTCCTAAATTTTTACTCAACGCATCAGTATCAATCTGAATATTTTGCTGTTCTGCAATATCCATCATGTTAACTGCTATCAACATCGGGACATTCATTTCTAACAATTGTGTGGTCAAATATAAATTACGTTCTAAGTTTGCCGCATCAATAATATTTACAATTAAGTCAGCTTCGCCAGACAAAATGTATTGCTGAGCAACTTCCTCATCCATTGAGGTATGGCCTATTGCCACATCCAAAGAATAAGTACCAGGAAGATCAACAACTTCAACATCATTGTCTTCAAATTGATAGAAACCTGTTTTACGTTCAACGGTAACACCTGACCAGTTACCAACGCGTTGTTTTGAACCTGTTAGTTCATTAAATAATGTGGTTTTACCGCAGTTTGGATTACCAACAACCCCAATTACAAAATCACTCATGACTCAATTTTCTCCACTAATAAGGCATTGGCTTCAGCTTGGCGTAAACTGAGTGCAAAACCACGGACTTTAATCTCGACGGGATCACCCATTGGTGCATAACGCGTCACACTAAATGTTGTTCCTGGAGTTAAGCCCATCGCAAGCAATTTTTGTCTGTAAGGTTTTTCCCCACGACGGATACCCGTGACTTTACCATTATCACCAAGCTGCATATCACCTAAACAAGTTTCCATTATTTTATCCTTGTTTATCAGTAACTAAAATTTTATGCGCCATGCCATGACCCAGTGCCCAACGAGTACCTTGACACCGAACAACTAAGCCTTCTCCATGCTGCACAACAGTGAGCGCAGAACCTTCAGTGATACCCATTGCCAATAAACGTTTCATAAAATTGCTGCCACCTGTAATTGCTGCAACCTGCACTTGTTTGCCTAATTGGCTTAAGCTAAGAGGGTAAATTTGTCGAGCTGTACTTGTTGTCATGATAGTCGTCCGCCATGAATGAGTTGACTAATTTGATAATGATAATAATTCTTGTTTGTTAATAGTAACGATTCTTGTTTTCGTTGTCAAACACGATTTCAATAAAGAAACTAGGTATATAAATAATTATATTTAGTGAGATAAATTAATTGTGATGTTTTGTTAATTATGAGACTGTAATGGATTGCAAGTTGCTGCTAGCCAACTCTTTATTGGAAAGGAGAATGAGGAAGTAATACAGAATATAATGCAAAAAATGGCAATAAAATTACTTTTCAGGGTCACATCAATTATGATAAGGGCTTGGAGGTTTCCTGAAGTATCAAATAAAATCAACAATCTAAAAAGGTGTTATTGCATTTATAAATGATTGCGCAGTACAGGAATGCAAAACTTGTTTTGCAAGTCGCCATTTTGAGATAAGGTAGCTCTGGGTTTTATAAGACTACCTGTTGTTGAACTATTTTCTAAAAATTGCCAGAAGTATTATGCTTAAATTGTTCAGAAACAGCTTGCAATGAATCCCTTAACATCTCGATACCCATATCAAGATTATCAATCAGTGGGATTTGATAACGTTCAGCAACGACTTCAATATTGCCTCTACGCCAGAAGTTTTGAGGAGAAACAATTAGTATTTTCTTACTTGCTGCCATTAAACCCAATTCAAGCAATGTGATTGGTGATTGACTGTTGGGGGCAAAATACATGAAAATCACGCTGACCGCATCTAAGCCATTCAATTCCCATACAACTTGCTGTTTAAATTGTGGATTATGAATACTCTGTTCCAATGAGGCATCCCAATGATCCCGCCTTGGATTCAAGATTGACACGTCTAAATCTGTTAAGCGTGTTTCAAGCACCGCCTGCCAATCTTCCGAGTTACCATTGTCAATTGTGCCTGCTAAAAAAACTGAGGGTCTTGCAGCAAAATCAACAATCTGAGGGGGTTTATATACAATCGCCATGACTTGTTACTCCTAAACTTATTTACTGAAATTTACTTTAAGAATCTTTATGGCTGTATAAAATCTGGGTAATTTGTTCAGACACCAAACCAATTAGAAAAATCAAAATCGCACTAATAAATAACAATGCTCCCATATTGGTAAAACGGCCTTGAGTAAAGAATGTGAAACCATAATAAATCAAACCTAGGCTAAAAAAGCTCATACTTAGGGGAATAAACAATTTAAGTGGTGAGTATAAAGTGCCAATTTTAAAAATAATCAATAAAAAACGTAATCCATCTCGAATCGGCCTAATATGACTTTTCCCAATTCTTGGTGGGGCAAAAATGGGCATATAACTCACCGCATAACCTGCTCGGAAAAATGCCATAGTAATAGTACTGGGATAAGAGAATTTATTAGGTAATAAGTGTAAAAATTCTTTAAATTTTGTTGCTATAACAGCTCGAAACCCAGAGGTTAAATCATCAATTTGATGTCCCACCATCCAACTGGATAATTTATTATAAAAACCATTTGCAAACCAACGGCCTATACTGGCTTGCGATTTTGAATCTCGTGCTCCAACAACCATGTCATAACCTTGCTGCATTTCCGTTAATAAACGAGCAATATCCTGTGGTTGGTGCTGACCGTCAGCGTCCATAAATAGTAAAATATCACCGCTGGCATGACGTGCCCCTGTTTTAATTGCCGCGCCATTGCCCATGCTGTAGGGGCGATTAATCACGGTTACACCTGCTTGCTCAGCGACAAGGCCAGAATCATCCGTTGAGCCATCATTGACTAAAATGATTTCGGCATCAGGTTGATTTTGTTTAATTTCTGGCAATAAAGCGCGTAAACTCTGCGCTTCGTTGCGACAAGGGATAATAATACTCAGCGTTGGCATATTTAAGGTTTAACTTGTGATTGGTTGAATAATTCAATCCGCATACGCCAATAACTCAATTGTTTTTGGTAAGCATATTGACGGAATAGATTAAAATCTTGATACGTAGTTTCCAAATATAAGCTCGCAAGCTGCATATCTTGTGCTGCAACAGCCCATTGAATCCGTGAAAGATATAATTCTGGACTGCCTGTTTTCACTAAACTCAGTGATTTTGATACTGCATCAATAGCAGCTAAATAATTACCTATTTGTGCTTTAAAACGTGCATACAAATGATAAATTGTCGGTAAATCATGTGCTTTAGTATTTTTAAGTAATACACTAAAAATCAGTTCCATTTTTTGCACAGAGAGACCTTCACATTGTCCCAATAGATCTAGCAACATCACAATACTTGATAACGCCCCTGTATTGACAGTCTGTTGTTGTAAATGAGGTAAAATTTCCTGCTCAATATCTGGCATCACAATATCATCAGGATAGTGACAAGCAAGCAATAGCAACATCATATAAGGATCGCTATCTTCAGGAAAAGTGCGTAACATTTGATGGTAATATTGTTCAGCAATTTTTGGCTGATCCAATTGTACAGCAATGTCGGCGGCTTGGGATTGTGCATAACGAGAATCAGGTTTATAAGCCGCCCAAACTCCTGCTTGCTTTACTGGATTTGACCATAGTGAAATCTGTGACCAAGTTAAGCCAACACCCGCTAATAACCACAAGATAGCAAATCCTGAAAATACATATCTATAGCGAATTGGAAGTATTTGCATCAATATCCAAAAAATATAAACTAACGCAAAAATAATTCCTATGCTAGGCAAGTAGTTGCGATGTTCAAAATATAAAACTAAACCGACAAAACTTGATTCTAAAATATGCCCTGCAAAAAACCATAAAATCCCAAGCGCAATAAATGAGTAGACTTTACGTTTCCACACTGCAAACCCAATTAAGCTTAAAATAAAAGCGATGGCTAATGCGGTTTCAGTAGGATTATATAAGCTCCGAGAAATAATATAATCATCATGAAATAAGCCATAGTCTATGGGATAAACTAACAGCATTTTTGCAATATATTCAGTTAAGATACGGGTTTCAGTTAATAAGCGTTCGATCAACGTAAAATCACGAATAGTATAGCTGGCCAGTATCACATCAGAATTAAAGCTATAAAAGAATAGGGTTAAACCCAAGGGAGTATAAAATAAGGCACGAAATAAATTTTTCCATTTTGGCTTTGCAATCCATGCCCAAATAATACTTTCAATTAAAATAACGACCGTCGTCAACAATCCTGCATAAAGTTGTAAATCATCTAACGATAGATGTCGAATTGCACCCAAAATGCCCGTTAAATATAAAAATAATATTATCACAGGCAAATAAGCAAAAATGGCTAACCACAATGGCCAATAGCGTGGTTTGATATAATGTGATAAAACTGTCCATTCTAAAACCAATACCAATAATGCGAGTAAAATACCATTTTCTTTACTAAATGCGGCTAATATAACTCCAAGTCCGATACCGGTTGAGACCAGCAAGAAACCTCGGATTGGCCTATCATAAGCAATCGCTTCACGCCCTAGCAGATAGACAATTAAGCCCAGCAGACTGAATAACGTAGCAAACTGGGTCATACGTTGGATAACATATAATACGGTGGAAACGTGTAACGGGTTGAGCAGCCAAATACTTGCCGTACATAGGGCTAAAAATAAACCGTGCTGGGTAGAAATCTTGAGCAAGCGAGTTAATAATAAAATAAAGGCAAACACCAAACAGCCATTAATTAAATGCAGTATGATATTGACGGCCTTAAATGCTTGTATATTATCGGGGTAAGCTTTGTATTGTAAGGCAAAAGAAGCTAATGAAATTGGGCGACCTAAAGCCCCTGCAAAACCTTCTGATATAAACTGCGCGGCTGTTGGCCAATAGTCTGCTTCATCTATCACGCTGAGATAAGCTAGATTCTGGTCATCATCAAAAATAAAAACCCCATTTAAACCTTGCCAATACAAGCCAGCGGTACATACGAGAACCAGAGAGAAAATAGCCAAATAATAGCGAGGGTTACTTGTAGTGGGCATGATGATATCGAATATTGAAGATGGTGCGATTATAGCGGAGTCAATATAGACAAGCAATTTCCAAATGTTGCAAAGCTATTGAAGCGAGACTTTAAAAATCAATCAGCTAACCCAATCTTGATAGCAGTAACAAAAAGGAGTGTACAATGGCACTAACTGTAACTGAGAAAGCAGCTCAACACGTACAAAAATCGATAGCAAGCCGTGGCCAAGGCATTGGTATACGCATTGCCGTCAAAACCTCTGGTTGCTCTGGTATGGCTTACACATTGGAATTTGTTGACGATGTACAAGAAGATGAGCAAGTTTTTGAATCTAACGGTATCAAATTAATTACCGATCCAAAAAGCTTATTATATCTCGATGGTACAGAGTTAGATTTTGTGCGTGAAGGTTTAAATGAAGGCTTTCAGTTCAATAACCCAAACGTCAAAGATATGTGTGGATGTGGCGAAAGTTTCACTATTTAAAAGTCACTTATAAATTACAGGACTGCCAGTCTTTTGAAGATTGTCAGTCCTAAATAATGTAGGAATGTCCAAATGTCACTCACTAGTGATTTTTTTACTTTATTCAACTTGCCTATTCAATTTGAACTCAATGTTCAATCACTCACAAAGCGTTATCAAGAACTACAGCGCACTGTCCATCCTGATAAATTTGCTGATGCACCTGAACGGGATCGTCGTTTAGCTTTGCAACAAGCTGCGCATATTAATGAAGCATTTAACACTTTAAAAATCCCTTTGTCCCGTGGTCGTTATTTATTGCAATTAAAAGGCATTGATACCCAAGAACAACAAAATACCGTGATGGATACCACATTTTTGATGCAGCAAATGGATTTACGTGAAACCTTAGCTACGGTGAAACAAATCGACGCATTGAATGATTTTCTTAACGAATTAGAGCAGCAAACTCAAACTTTGACCACACAATTAAAACAGCAGTTTATTGATGAACATTATCCTCAAGCAAGCGATACGGTCAGGAAATTACAGTTTTTCCATAAACTCAATGAAGAAGCGATGCAGTTGGAAGAAGATTTATTAGACTAAGAAAATCAAATGGCTAGGATGCATATTCCTAATCTTTAAATTCCATTTGTGAGTCATATCAATAAGCTCCGCTTCATGAATCAAGATTTTTTGCGTAACATACATTCTTTACGGGCTGTTAAGCTTCTGTTTTATCAATTCTAAAACTATCCCCCATTTTCATAAATAAGGACAATATTTTACTCAATGGATATTTACACCGCTTTGAATCAGGCTTTATTAGATGTTGGCGCAGCCATGGACGTATCAGAAACCCATGGCACTTTGTGTGGATTAATTTGCTTTTTAGATGATAGCGATAAAGTGACCCAATTTCTATCCCAGCAAGTGTTAGGTGATGAAGCCGTCAGCGATCAATTAGCTGAACAAAGTTTTGAACAATTATCAGCACTAACTGAAAAAACTGTAGCTGATTTAGATAATCCTGATTGTCTATTTCAACCGATGTTACCTGATAATGAAAAGCCTTTGTATGAGCGAGTGCAAGCAATTGGAGGCTGGAGCGAAGGTTTTTTATATGGTGTAGGCTTGGCTTTAGCCAATCAAGAAATTGCTGAAGATATCGAAGAATTGTTAAACGATTTTGCTCAAATTGCCCGCATTGCACCTGTTGAAGAAGATCAAGCCACCAATGAGGATGAAAAAGATTACTTTGAATTGGTCGAATATATTAGAATTGGCATCTTGAATTTATACGAACAAAAACGCCAAGATGGATAAAACTGAATTTGCGCAACGTCGCCAGCAATTAAAACAGATGATGGGGGAAGGTGGCATTGCCATTTTACCGACTGCGCCTGAGCGTGTACGCAACCGTGATGTACACTTTTTTTATCGCCCTGATAGTGATTTTTACTATTTAACCGGATTTGCTGAGCCAGAAGCCTTGCTCGTATTTATTCCAAATCGTGAGCAGGGTGAATATTTATTATTTTGCCGTGAAAAAGACCCCGATAAAGAATTATGGAATGGCAAGCGGGCGGGCTTAGAAGGTGCGTGTGAATTATTTGGGGCGGATGACGCATTCCCAATTACTGATATTGATGACATTATTCCTAATTTGATGGAAAGTTGTCAGCGTATTTATTATCCAATGGGTTCATATCCAGAGTTTGACCACAAAATCACAGACTGGATGAATCAATTACGTCAACAGGCGCGAAATGGCTTGGCTTTTCCTAGCGAAATGACCGCATTAGATGTGATATTGCATGAAATGCGCTTGTACAAAACCGCAGGTGAAATTGAAGCTTTACAAAAGGCGGCTGATATTGCAGTGATGGCACATGAACGAGCAATGCAAAATTGCCGTATAGGTATGACTGAATATGAATTAGAAGCTGATATTTATCACGAGTTTATCCGCAATGGCAGTCGTTCTCCTTCATATCCTGCGATTGTAGGCAGTGGTGAAAATAGTTGCATTTTGCATTACACAGAAAATGATGGCTTGTTACATGATGGTGATTTAGTATTGATCGATGCAGGTTGCGAATATGATTATTATGCATCTGATATTACAAGGACTTTTCCAGCTAATGGTCTATTTAGCGAGCCGCAGAAACAGATTTATAATATTGTATTAGATTCTCAACTGGCGGCAATTGAGCAAGCCAAACCAAACAATACTTGGGATGATGTGTATTACGCTACAATTGAGGTAATTACCCAAGGTTTGGTTGATTTAGGTTTGTTGGTCGGTGATGTAAACCAATTAATTGAGACTAAAGCCTTTCGCCAATTTTATATGCACAAAGCGGGACATTGGTTAGGCATGGATGTGCATGATGTGGGTTTGTATAAAAAAGAAGATCAGTTGATTCCATTACAAGCAGGGATGGTGTTGACGATTGAACCGGGTATTTATATTCCACAGCAAGCGAATGTTGATCCAAAATGGTGGAATATCGGAATTAGAATTGAAGATGATGTCTTGATTACGAAAACAGGCTGTCGTGTTTTGACTGAGAAATTAATTAAATCAGTGGATGATATTGAAAGATTGATGAATAGTAAAAAATAGAGCTTTTTCAATGTTGTTTTGGTAGTGGTATTAATCGTAGTGCAGGAGTACAAAACTTGTTTTGCGAGTAGCCATTTGGTATTCAATTAACACTACTTTTCACAGGACTATAGTCGTTTTACTTTAAAGTGATACAGGACTGGCAGTCCTAACACTCAAAACGAAATTAACTATAGCATTGTTTTAACTCCTCAAGCATGGAATGTTGATCTTGTTCAATAACGCGACTCTAATCGATACTCATGCCCATTTTGATAATGAACGCTTTGACTCTGATCGAAATATGGCTTATAACCGAGCCTGCGCTGCGGCGGTCAAAGTGCAAATTATCCCTGCTATCCATGCTAAGCAATGGCACAAAATGCGCGACGTTTGCCAAACCTATCTTAATTTATACCCCGCTTATGGTTTGCATCCTATTTATTTAGCACAGCATAAAACAGAACATTTAGCACAATTGGAACAATGGTTGATTCAGGAAAACGCAATTGCAGTGGGAGAGTGTGGCTTAGATTTTTATTTAAAAGAATTGGATGTGAAACAACAGATTATTTTTTTTACAGCACAACTGGAAATTGCTAAAAAATTAAATTTACCTGTTATTTTACATGCGCGGCGCGCGGTTGATGATGTGATTAAATATATCCGTCGAACTCCTGATCTTCGTGGTGTTGTACACAGTTTTGTCGGCAGTGAACAACAAGCCAGACAATTAATTGATTTGGGATTTTATCTCGGTTTTGGCGGGACTATTACTTATGAGAGAGCCAAGCGTTTACATCGTTTGATTCAAGTTTTGCCATTGGAATCCATTCTGTTAGAAACCGACGCGCCTGACCAACCATTGTCAACACATCGTGGTGAGCGCAATGAGCCTGCTTATTTGCCTGAAGTATTACACAGCATTGCGACGTTACGCCAACAGCCACCCGAATTGATTGCAGATATAACAACTCAAAATGCGCTACAGTTATTTAATATTCAGCTTTAAATTTTAAGCGATTGAAATATACTAAAAAACAAATAATTATAAAAAATATTTGCACCATTGGTGAATAAAAAAATAAGCAAGATAGCAGTACATTTCCCAAAATGATGAGCCATTATTCATAATAATTATTGATATTATCAAGATTCATGATGTTATGATGTTATTCACTGATTTACGACAGACCCTATTTGTAGTTAAAAAACCCGATTCAAAAATCGAAAATAAACTTTATTACTCTGTCAATTACCGTTAAGATATGAAGCACTTTCCCCCTATACGCCCATTGAATCAGAAGAGACACAGTTATGGCATACGATGACAATCTGGCAAGAAGAGGCCAAAACTTACGTGACACCCTAGCTATTGGTATCACGCTCACTTCTATTGTAGGGGTGATAATTTTATCTCTCATTGTCATTATGAAAGATGATGATGGCTCAAATATTACGATGGTTTTTACCGCAGTCTTACCCTTGATGGGTAGTTGGATTGGTACTGTACTGGCTTATTACTTCTCCAAAGACAACTTCGAAGCTGCAACCCGTAGCGTTTCTGAAATGGCTCGCAATGTAAGTCCTCAAGAAAAGCTTAAATCAACTGCAGTCAAAGACACAATGATTAAGCGCGATCAAATGTTTTATAAAAAAGCACCGCTTGGTGGCTTAATGCTGATTGATATTTTAGATGAGTTAACGGGTGGTGAATGGAGTCGTTTACCCGTATTAAATGACAGTGGACATATTGAATCAGTGATTCATCGTAGTGACATTGATCGTTATATGGCTGAAAGACTAAGACGTTATCCAGCGACAGATTTATCTGCTTTAACGTTACAAGATATGTTAAGTGAATATTCCGACTTAGAATCTCATTTTGGTGTGATCTCAGAAAAAAGTACATTAGCTGATGCAAAAAGCATTATGGATAAAGTACCTAACTGCAAAGATGTTTTTGTCACTGTAAATGGCAAACAAAATGAAGATGTAATTGGTTGGGTGACAAACGCTATTATTGCGGCGAATGCGCAAGTTTAATCATGATGGGTAGCGTTATGGTAACGTTACCTATTCTTGGCTCGATGATGAAAAAGGACATAATATGAAAAAACTCTTACCACTACTTTTGACAACTGCTTTAGCGTATTGTTTTACAATGCCCAGCATGGCAGAAGACGCAGTAAATACCACTGAAGAAGCCAAAGTAGAGGAAACAACTCCGCCTCAAGCAACAGAATCAGATGAACAGCTACAAGGTTTTGTGATTCGTCATCAACTCAATAATGCTCAAATCACAGAAGGAATACGGGTGAAAGCCGATCCTTTAGTGTTATTGCATACATTGAAGGCAGATGTCACTAAATACTTGCAACAAGGCAAACCGCTTAATTTAAAAACCACCGTTACCCCTATTTTTACAGAACGTTTGGATAAAGAATTAAAAGATGTGCCTTCATTGATATTGGATACGTTTATTGATGCGAAGGGGCAGGGTAAAACTAAATTTGATGTGCCTAAATATAATCATACTGTACCCGAAGATGAGAATGGTGGTGAAGTGTTGATTGACTGGAAAGGTTTAGATGGTCAGTTTGTTTATCCTGAAACATTTGAACAGGTTCAAACCGATTTGACTTTACAGGGTTTAACAATCAGTGAAGACAAAGTCTTTAGTATGGAATTGGGGCAGTTAAAATTTGTTGCCGATTTGGATAAAGATTTATTACCCATTAAAATGAATACAACTTTGCCAATGCTTATCTTTCAAGATGAAACATCGAAATTGATGTTGGCTGATTTGGCATTAGCAACAAAAATGCACAAAACAGCCTCACAAGTTGAAGTAAGCAATGGCGAGTTAAGTATTGGTAGTGCTAACTTTGGGGTTGGAGGCAAAACAAACTCGGAGCTAACATCATTTGAACTTACTTTTGGTGGTGAGGAAAAAGATGAAGCAGTGAATTTTGTATCTCAATTATCGATTAAAAATTGGAGCTTATCTAAAGACATTGCTGGTGAAGAATTGGCGTTAAGTCATCAAATGGATTTGGCTCTAAATAACTTAGATGCCCCTGCAACTGCGCAATTACAACAAACTGTGCGTGAGCTACAAAACCAATTGCATAGCGGTAAAATTTCAGAAGATATTTTAAATTTTGCAATGTTTGGTCAGTTGATGCAGCTTGCGCCAGCGTTCTTAGCTAAAAGCCCAGAATTATCGTTATCTAACATTAAGTTAGAAACGAACAAAGGTAATCTAAACGGTGCATTACAGCTCGGTGTAAATGGTCAAAAAGCCAAGTCTTTAAATAATATGATGGAATTATTGATGGCAATGACTCTGCAAGGTGATTTCAAAATGGGTAAACCACTTTTAAAATTAGCTTTGACTGCAACATTAGGTAGCGCAGGACAAGCAGATACACGGATTAAAGCCTTGCTTAAAGATAAAACGCTTGTTGAAACAGAAAATAACTACACTTTATCAGCTACAATTGTAGACAATAAACTTACCTTGAATGGTCAAGATATGGGTGCACCCATGGATTTATTCATGTTGTTGATGCCTTTAGCTATTCAGTAACCTAGCAAAATAGGATGTTGGGTTTTATACATACTCAGCATTCTATCAACTTAAGTATCAATCGGTTTTGATTTGCTTAAGGAATAAAGCCACAAAAAAACGATAATATGCCGATTTTTTGATAACAACAGAATTAAGCTCGCCCCCTAAAGCTGACAGAACAGCCATGACAAAAAGCATCCTGATTACCTATAATGATCAGCCAAAATAAGAAGGCGATAAGGCAAAGGAGTTAGATTATTTATAGCAGTTATTGCTTAATCTTTCTGAACACAATAACTTACTATTATTCCTTGACCTCCCTTAATTTTTGTCGGGTTCAGAGGTTGAGATTACAACTTGAAGGCATTGAATGTCATGTACCATCTGAAGCCTGCGTGGGTTAGTCTACCAAAGAAAGCTCAACAAAATCGAAACTTATTTGTTTAATAAATATTGGGCTTTGTATCTTATAATTAACTAGGTAAACCCCCAGCTCTGCTGGGGGACTCTCATGGGTTTGAGCTTTCATACAGTCAAAGAGACATTCTAAAGTTCATTCATGACTTGAGGAATGCCTCATGAGAGATTACAAAAGTTTGAGTCATACTAAATGGGATTGCAAGTAGTACCACGTTGTGTTTATTCCCAAGAACCGCAAAAAGACTCTTTACAAAGATATGCGTCAGTACTTGGGGAAAATATTTCATGAATTAGCTTCTCACAAGGAAGTTGAGATATTGAAAGGTCACCTGATGCAAGATCATGTACACATGTGTTTAAGTATTCCACCAAAACTTGCGGTATCAAACATTGTGGGTTACATGAAAGGTAAAAGTGCTATAGCAGTAGCTCGTATGTTTGGTAGACAACGTAACTTTACAGGTCAAAGCCTTTGGGCAAGAGGTTATTTTGTTTCTACAGTTGGTTTAGACGAATCCATAGTACGGAATTATATCCGAAAACAAGATGCTACAAATGCACATTATGAGCAACTTAGTTTAGACAAATAACCGTTTTGAGCGGTATACCCCCCTTTTAGGGGTTCACATTTATAAGCCACCAGCTTTGTTGGTGGTCATTTAACTTACATATAACACTATTGATTAATTGGCTTATTTTTAGATCATTACAAGAATCTGCATAAGCTAGTATCGCAATATCCTCAATCTCATTATCCAAATTTTTCGCTATTTGTTCCACAGCATAATTTGCTATATCTAATTTGGTAATTCAACCTCTTTGGTAGCCAACCAATATGGTCGGCCAACACATCAAGTTACATTTCTTTAATTCAATAAGTGTTTGAACAATAAGTGCCATTTATCTACCTTTTAGGGATTATCTCGTTCCCGCATGGCATGTGGGAATGCCTTCATGACGCGGTGCGTCTGGACTGCATTCCAACGAAGCTCGTTGGAACGAGACAAGAAACTGTAACATGTTTTCATGATTTAGCATTTTGGCAATATCAAATCCTGTATTCCCATTTGAATCTTTTACATTTAATAATGTTACACTTTGTTGCAAAAGTTTCTTTACTTCCTCAACCTGGTTTTTAGCAACTAAATATAGAAACTTATCAGCTAACATATTTCTACTTAATCGTTCCTGCCCCCAAATTTTCCAGGATTCTTCTGCTTCTCGTTGTATTTCTTCTTCTAATTCTGCTTCTTTTTGTTTTAGAGCATTTATTAGCTGGTTCAAAATTTTCTGTTGGCATTGGGCTAGAATGTTTTGATTTATTCTCTCAAGGCGACAATACATCAAAAACTCGTTACCATCTTCTATGAGAGTGGCCTGTGCAAGTCTAGGAGAAAGGTACAAATAAGCATTGTCTGATAATAAAGAACCTTCAAAAATCAATCTAGTGCAATCATTATAAGTCATACACTCCCTAGGTTTATTACCAAATTCCTGTTGGAGTTGTTTTCTATAGTCATCCGCAGGGAGTGTACATATGTGATTAGGTTTTGTAGAGCTTGGAAAACGATTTTCAAGTTCTGTAATTAATGTTTTATAATGAACTAAGTATTTCATCAATACGATCCCAAATTCTTTGTGCAATTCTCAGTTGTTGCTCTAGAATGGCTCTAGCCTCTGAGTTTAGATTTGGATTTCGCAAACTGTTCATAATAGACCTTATGGATTTACCAATCCCTACTCTGCTATCTTTTAGCTTATTTATATGACCATCGTCAAGAAGATCACCCGATAGATTATTATGGGTTCTCAGCATATGTTCAATTTCATTGATTTTTTTAACAGCAGCTTGTTGGGCTTTTGTAAGACAATTATGCACCAACATCCCATCATCACCAACAAAGTAATTATGGGTATTAGCAACAGTTAAGTTGTAGACCTTTTCAAACCGAACACTGGTGTCAATTGT
>JADGDW010000202.1 GCA_016744725.1 Candidatus Albibeggiatoa sp. nov. BB20
GTTTTGATTAGAGTATTTTTGTAGAATACTGCATGAGATGCTACAGAGCCCTATTTAATAAACTTAGAATCCATCACCTATAACCAACTGGAATATATTATAAAAAAAATGTCTTACGGTCTTAGCTTTATTACTGCTGAAAATTTGTATCAGCATGTTAAAGAAACAGTTGATAAATATCGATTTCAGATTGATCCAATTAAGCTTACATTAATTTAATGTCACATCATGAAGTTTCTCCTGTCCTATTAGCTGATATTCTGTCTGTATCAAATGCCACAGTAGAAAAATGGGCGAAATCAGGACGTATCCAACCATTAGCCAATGGATGTTATGCACTCTCCGATTTAATCGAATTTCCCCAAATTAAACAGATGCTCAATTCTCAATGGGACACGGAGCTTAATGTTAAGCCAACGAGAAAATATCAATCTATTGAGTTATTTGCGGGTGTGGGCGGTTTAGCGATTGGTTTGGAAAAGGCAGGCTTTGAAGCCGTTGCCCTGAATGAAATTGATGCAGCCGCTTGCAATACATTACGTCATAACAGACCACAATGGAACGTATTACAAAGTGATATTAAAGAGATTGATTTCTCTGCATTTCAAGATATAGATTTTTTATCAGGCGGGTTTCCTTGCCAAGCTTTTTCCTATGCAGGCAATAAGTTAGGATTTGAAGACACACGTGGTACATTGTTTTTTGAATTTGCCCAAGCAATTAAAACCCTACAACCTAAAGTTTTTCTAGGCGAAAATGTCAGAGGGCTACTCTCACATGAGAAGGGGCGTGCTTTAGCGGCGATTAAAGATGTTATTGCAGAACTAGGTTATACACTGATTGAACCCACTGTTTTAAAAGCTATTTTTTATAAAGTGCCGCAAAAAAGAGAACGTTTATTTTTAGTCGGTATTCGTAATGATTTAGTGCCTTATGCACAATTTAGCTGGCCTGCACCTTATCATCGAGTCATGACTTTAAAAGATGGCTTAAAAGCAGGTGAATTATATCCTACTGATTGTCCAGAATCACAAGGGCAACATTATCCCTAACGTAAACAAGACATTTTATCTTTAGTGCCTCAGGGTGGATGCTGGGTTAATTTACCTGATGATCTTCAACGTGAATATATGCAAAAAAGCTATTTTCTTGGTGGTGGTAAAACGGGCATGGCGCGGCGTTTATCATGGGATAATCCGAGTTTAACCTTAACCTGTGCACCTGCTCAAAAACAGACAGAGCGTTGCCATCCAGAAGAAACACGTCCTTTGACGGTAAGAGAGTATGCAAGAATCCAAACATTCCCAGATGATTGGGTATTTATGGGTTCAATGGGCAATCAATATAAGCAAATTGGTAACGCCGTACCCGTTAATTTAGCTTATGCGGTGGGTCGTCGATTGGTTGCATTATTAAACCAAATTGAAGCAATGGAAGACTCGCAATATTCAACTTTAAGACAACACCCTGAGCAATTAAGCATGGGGATATAATTTAAGATAGTCAATTATCAATTGTAATCATTTGAAAAACAAAATATTTTATATATTAGTTGGGAATTTAAAATATATTAAAAAACAATCAGTTATAAAAAATGTCCAAGCCACTATAAAATCACTACAATTAGAAAAATGCCTTAATACATCCTTCATAACAGTTTTGCTATAATACGCGCCACTATGAAGACCACTGAGCAAGACATCTCCAAACATACGCCCGTCATGCAACAGTATTTACGGATTAAAGCTGAATATCCTGATATATTACTGTTCTACCGCATGGGCGACTTTTATGAACTCTTCTTCGAAGATGCCAACCGTGCAGGTGTTATCCTCGATATCGCTGTCACCAAACGCGGTAAAAGTGGAGGCCTCGATATTCCGATGGCAGGCGTGCCATACCATGCAATCGAACCCTATTTAGCCAAATTGGTGAAACAAGGCTATTCCGCTGTCATTTGCGAACAAGTCGGCGATCCTGCTACCAGCAAAGGGCCTGTCGAACGCCAAGTGGCTCGCATTATCACCCCCGGTACATTAACCGATGCAGCTCTGCTTGACGAACGTCAAGATAATATATTAGCCGCTGTCCATTATGAAAATAACCTATTTGGGATTTCCACGCTAAACCTATCCAGTGGCCGATTTACCGTCACCGAAGTTAATAGCGAATCCTTATTACACAGCGAATTAGTGCGCTTACAGCCCGCTGAATTACTGGTTGCAGAAGACTACACATTCACATTACCAAAATTTCCAATCCGAAAACAATCACCTTGGTATTTTGATATCCAAACCGCACAACGCCTATTAACTCAGCAATTTGGAATACAAGATTTAGCAGGATTTGGCTGTGACCATTTAACCACGGCGATTACCGCAGCAGGCTGTTTATTACAATATGCTAAAGAAACCCAACGCACCGCATTGCCGCATTTACAAGGCTTAAACTGGGAACGGCGCGAAGACAGCTTAATGATGGATGTGGCCACACGACGCAATCTGGAATTAGACAGTGGATTACAAGGCAAACAAGAACACACTTTAGTCAATGTTTTAGATCAATGCGCCACTCCTATGGGCAGCCGCTTATTGCGACGTTGGTTACATCGCCCATTGCGTAATACCGCGATTTTGAGCGCACGCCATCAAAGCATTGGTAAGTTACTAGAACAAAACACAATCAATGGCTTGTATAAATTACTGCGTAGCATTGGTGATGTGGAACGGATTCTGGCACGAATTGCGATTCGTAGCGCACGACCTCGTGATTTAACTCAACTACGTACCGCTTTGGGTTTGTTACCTGAAATTAAAAAACAACTGGCTTTACTGGAAACGGATTTATTGCAGGATATTGGTGAAAAAATCACCGTATTCCCCGAAATTCACACATTATTATGTCATGCGATTCTTGAAGAGCCACCGTTTTTAATTCGAGATGGGGGCGTGATTGCAAAAGGCTATAGCCCAGAATTAGATGATTTACGCCGTTTAACCGATGATGCGAGTGGTTATCTGAATGAATTGGAAATGCGAGAACGGGAACGTACAGGCATTCAAAATTTAAAAGTCGGCTACAACAAAGTGCATGGCTATTACATCGAAATCAGTCGCACCCAAAGCGATATTGTTCCTGATGATTATGTCCGTCGCCAAACCTTAAAAGCGGTTGAACGATTCATCACCAAAGAGCTTAAATTATTTGAAGACAAAGCCTTAAGTGCCAATGAACGTGCATTGCAACTTGAAAAGCATTTATACGAAGAATTATTAATCAAATTATTAGATTATTTAAAACCGTTACAAATCTGTAGTGCTGCATTGGCTGAATTGGATGTGCTCAATACCTTGGCAGAACGTGCTGATACTTTGAAATACAGCCCACCTGAATTTACCCATGACGAAGTGGTGCATATTGTCGAAGGCCGTCACCCTGTGGTGGAAGCAATCCAAGATATTCCGTTTATGCCCAATGATTTAAATTTGCATGATAATCGGCGTATGCTTTTGATTACAGGTGCAAATATGTCAGGAAAATCGGTTTATATGCGCCAAACAGCCCTTATTGTGTTATTGGCTCATATCGGTAGTTTTGTACCCGCACAGAAAGTGGTTTTAGGGCCAATTGATGGAATTTTTACCCGCATTGGAGCAAGTGATGATTTGGCAGGTGGTCGCTCTACGTTTATGGTGGAAATGACTGAAACTGCTAATATTTTACACAATGCCACTCGCAATAGTTTGGTGTTAATGGATGAAATTGGCCGTGGTACAAGCACGTTTGATGGCTTATCTTTGGCTTGGGCATGTGCTGAGCATTTATTGCAAAAATTGAATTGTTATACTTTATTTGCTACCCATTATTTTGAGTTAACCCGCTTGCCTGAGTTACATCAAGGAGTGATGAATGCACATTTAGAAGCGGTTGAAAAACAAGATAAACTGATTTTTCTACACGCAGTAAAAGAAGGGGCGGCCAGTCAAAGTTATGGTTTACAAGTCGCGTTGTTGGCAGGTGTTCCGAAAGCAATTGTCAGTCAAGCCAAAAAACGTTTGAAAATATTAGAAAAACAGCAACTCGGTGTGCCTCAACAAGAACAATTATTTTCAGCCGTGCCTATTGAAGATGAGCCTAAACCTATTTCACATCCCGTATTGGATACCTTGGCTGAAATCTCACCAGAAAATTTAACGCCACGCCAAGCCTTAGACCTTATTTATCAACTTAAAGAGTCGTTGTAATAATATTGAATGGTTCATACTTGTATCTCAGTTTTGGGCTATCTAAAAGAGCTTCGTTATAAATAATGGCAGCGGTGGAGTGTGAACCCTTTGTCATTGAGTTTTTTACTATTTTAAAGGCTGATGCAGAATCAAATAATGGCAGGTTTCACTTTGTTGGGTTCTGCTCAAGCTGAGTAAATAAGCACATTGGAATATTAAAATAATGTAGTATATATGCCGATATAGCATTAACTTAGTAACACGACTTCTTCAAGATATTTGACTGAATCCTTACTCACTTGAAAAGGACACCTAAATGGAACAGCAATCATTAGAACAGACAGTGCAAACCCTTGTTGCACACTTAAAACATAGTGAAAAACGTCATGAACGTTCACAACGCCAATTCCGTTTGATGAGCATCGTGTTTGCAGTATTCATGCTAGGCGTGGTCACCTTTGCATTTTTTCGGGTCGACTTTGTTGAAAAGGCAGAAGCCGCTAGCATTCTAGGTTCTCTCCAAATGGACATACAGAATCTTAATACTATTTTAGCCAATATGGCGGAACTGATGGCTGATGTGAACTCGCCTGAAGCAAAAGACGCAGTCAGCAAAATTGATGATATTATCAATGGTACACATCATATCTTAGTTGAGGCACAAGAAGAGAAAGATACCATCGTCAAAGCAATTACTCGAGTGGTTGCGGAAATGAATGAAATGACCCAGGATATGAAAGGGATGGCCAGTGATATGGGTCACATGCGTGGTAGCATGGATTCTATGGTAAACAATTTCACTGTCATGACCCGCGATGTACACATTATGTCTGTTGATATGCACCACATGTCTGCTACAGTCACACCGACAATGGGCAACATGAATAATTTTATGCGTTTTATTCCAAGTCCTTAAGATTTGCTTAGTCTTTAGTTCATGCTTAAACCCATGCCACAGCAATAAGTCGTTATTATTTTTAACATCTTAATGTTTGTGGTATTTCCAACAATACGTATTTTAGGCCAGTAAATTTGAGATGCTATCCAAAATAATGACAATAGATATTGAGCTAAAAACTTGAGTCTGACAACGAATAGCCCTATATTGCATTGCAGTTCAAAATGATAAAAATACCACTATGTTCAGTTTTCAATATCCTTGGTTTGCTCTGTTATTACCTCTACCAATCTTAATATGGTGGTTATGGCCACAACGCCAAGCCTCACATTTACCTCAAATCCGTATTCCTAATCTCGCTTTTGTGCAGCAGGCCTTTCAAGTCTCATCCGTAAGCCCCGTGCGTAATCGATGGCTTATTTTGCGTTGGCTATTACTGTGGCTAACTTGGATCAGTTTTGTATTTGCTGCAATGGCACCACAATGGGTAGACAAACAAATTGAAATCCGTCAATCGGGCTATGATCTGATGCTTGCAGTTGATTTATCAGAATCAATGTTGCAAGACGACTTTCGTTTAAGCCAACGCCAAGTTAGCCGTCTACAAGCAGTCAAAGTAGTACTCATACCCTTCGTAGATAAACGGGTTGGTGATCGGATTGGCTTAGTCTTATTTGCTGACCATGCTTATTTGCAATCGCCACTGACTTTGGACAATCAAGCCGTCAAAGCTTTTATTGAACGTGCGGCAATCGGGATGGCAGGCCAAAAAACCGCGATTGGTGATGCGATTGGTTTGGCAGTGAAAAAATTGCGTGAACGTCCTGAAGATTCCCGCGTTTTGATTTTACTCACAGATGGTGAAAATACTGCGGGGAAATTATCACCTTTGAAAGCAGCAGAAATTGCAAAACAGTATAAAATTCGGATTTATACCGTTGGTGTAGGACAAGTATCAGGGATTTTTGGCCGTGGATTTGATGAACAAACGTTACGCGAAATTGCCAAAATGACAGGCGGTGCATATTTCTCTGCCACTAATTTAAATGCGTTGAGTCAAGTATATAATAAGATTGATAAAAACTTACAAAAGACCGAAGCGGACAGCCGCATTTATTTGCAGCGTACACACCTGTATCGGATTCCACTTATTATTGGTTTATTCAGTCTGCTGGGTTTATATATTTTACGCTTAAAAGTGTATGAAGCAAATTAGCACGACTTAAATTAAGCTCTTCAGCTGGAATCCGCCATTCTGTATGGTTTTCACCACCCGCTTTGTTTGACTAATGCTAATTCAGCAACACCCATCGGTCGAAAAAGCGTAATGGTTTCCATATTACGGCCTTATTTTTCATCTAGCATTGATTTATGAATTATTTAACTAGATATTTATATTTTCTTTAATTAAAATGTTATTAATCTAGTCAATTTGGATTTAGACAAAAAGGAAAATATTATGTTTGCACATCGAATAGAAACAGTTATTTCTCAACAGGGTAGTCTTAATTTGGAGGCCTTGCCATTTTTGAAAGGTGATGAGGTTGAGGTCATTATCTTAAAAAAGTCTACGCAGAATAAAGTAGAGGACTTGGAGCAATTTTTTACTCAGTATCAAGCAGATTTAAGTGGATTTGCAT
>JADGDW010000203.1:0-433 GCA_016744725.1 Candidatus Albibeggiatoa sp. nov. BB20
TGGCTATGCAATGGATGAAAGTTTATTACCTAGTAAAATTGTGGCTTATCTCGTTGATAATAAAAAAATCACAAAGATGAAAATCAAACCTTCTGAAGGTATTATTGTAAAGACATTTGATGATGTAATTAACAAAATGAATCGTACATCTGATGATATTTTTTATACATTACAGGAGGATTAATAATGTCAAATCAATCCAATTTAATAGATTATTTATATAATATTATTGGTGAGAAATATTGTATTAGCCATACTTTGGAGAATTTAGAACCGATTGAAATTAATGAGGCTCAAAATAATAATTCTAAAAAAGTGGGTTTATGTCAAAAAATTGTGATTAAACAAAAACGTTCTATAAACACTTATGCTTTAACTATAGATGTAAATAGAAAAAAAGACTTTCCAGACATGGTTTTCCCCTACTTTAATT
>JADGDW010000203.1:443-6705 GCA_016744725.1 Candidatus Albibeggiatoa sp. nov. BB20
AAGCCAAGGGAATTTGCAGTAAAAACGATGCTATTATTTTTTGTGAGAAGAAAGGAAAACTATATATTTTATTGATTGAACTAAAATCTAAAAATACAGGTGAATATTTCAAACAATTGAAAATGGGACATCTATTCACCCAGTTTATATTAGAGGTTTTAAAATTACATAGTATATATCAAGCTGATCTTGATATTGAATATAGAGGTATTTTATTTACAACTAGTGAAAAAGAGAGTGTAAATAAACTTACAAGTGATGATCGACAAATAGAATATGAAAATA
The DNA here is from genome assembly GCA_016744725.1 of Candidatus Albibeggiatoa sp. nov. BB20. Taxonomy (GTDB): domain Bacteria; phylum Pseudomonadota; class Gammaproteobacteria; order Beggiatoales; family Beggiatoaceae; genus Albibeggiatoa. The sequence goes on from JADGDW010000203.1 coordinate 729, forward strand.
GAGATGGGTTAAAGTTTACAAAAATACACTGTAGTGCTGACAATAATACTTTCAATATCAGTATGTTTCTAAATTCAAAAACAAATTAACTATAAAAAAATCTTACGCTTAAATATATCGCATAGTTCATTATGTCTATGGGCATATTTGCATTTATCTATTGGCTAGCCCTACGTATCGACTCCGAACACAATCAATTTGAAATCATCTGGGAATCCAAACCCCAAACCAGCAATGCACGCCGTGGCATCAAACCCAGTAAACAAAACCAAGATACATGCACCCCCTTACGCCTCAAATGCACCAAACAAGGCTGGTTCAACTGGCTACGGTTTGAACTCAAAATCATCCGCATCTCAATTTACTTCAGCTTTCTATCTGCCTTCACCATCGGCTGGCGACAATACAATATCGGCAACTGGGTGCGCCAACTCCAAACCCGAGACACCACACTACGGATTAGCAAAGGCTGGATACGCTCGATTGCAGGCTTTCAATCCCTCATGGGCTTATATTTACTAGTGATTTGGATGCTGACCCAATTCGGTAGGCCATTTGAATAACACGCGGATATAGCCAAAACAGGGTCTTATTGCCCTATTGTTAAAAGCAGTTTATCTTGTTATAAAAAAGGTATTGATTAGGCGTGCAATATGGGAAAAATGAGTCTTGCACTCCTAAATTACATTATTACGGCCTTTTCTAATATATTTAAATATTTTTCGCTTTCTATTTTCAATAGCGTATAATTTTAGTTTCCATTCTAATTTCTCTAGCTTAAATCTCCCAATATGCTGAAAGGTAAAAAAATCATTGTCGTTATGCCTGCGTACAATGCAGAATCAACCCTACATCAAACCTATGCAGAAATTCCACATGATATTGTTGACGAAGTGATATTAGTGGATGACAAAAGCAATGATGCAACAGTAACCACTTCAGAATCTTTAGGGATTCACACGGTATTGCATTCACAAAATTTAGGTTATGGTGGTAATCAAAAAACCTGTTATCGCGTTGCCTTAGAAAAAGGTGCAGATATTGTGATTATGCTGCATCCTGATTACCAATACACCCCAAAACTGATTACTGCAATGGCTTCCATGTTGGCAGAAGGTTTATTTGATTGTGTATTGGGCTCACGGATTTTGGGCACAGGTGCACTCAAAGGCGGAATGCCACTCTATAAATACATTGCAAACCGTATTTTAACCTTTGTACAAAACATGGTTATTAATTACAAACTATCTGAATACCATACAGGCTATCGCGCCTTTTCAAGAGAAATATTGGAAACCCTGCCATTAGAAAATAATTCCAATGATTTTTTATTTGATAATCAAATGCTAGCACAAATCGTTTATGCAAAATACGCTATAGGTGAGGTTACTTGCCCAACGCTCTACTTTGAACATGCTTCTTCAATTAATTTTAGCCGTTCAGTGACTTATGGACTTGGTGTATTATGGACTTCAGCTCAATATCGTTTACATAGTTGGAAATTACTTCGTTCAGCATTATTTCAACCATTGGATCAGTTGAGACAAGCGAAAACATCAAAAAAAGACTGATTATCAAAATAAATATAGATAACCCGTCTTTAGTTTAATTTTTAATACTGATAGCCTACTGTTGCGAATACACTACGCCCTTCTGTACTGTACTGACTTGCTAGCTCATAATCTTTGTCTAATATATTGTTTAATTTAAGATTGAATGTCCAGTTGTCACGTAAATGATAACTTGCGGTTAAATTCAGCAAACCATAACCTGCTAAACGAGTTTGATTAGCTTTGTCATCAAAACGATGACTTTGGGCGACCCATTCTGCACCAATTCGAGCATGACCTAATTGACGTACCAGTGCAATCTTTGCTGACTTTTCAGCTCGACGTGCTAATACTAAGCTCGTGGTTTTATCTTCTGCTTGCAGCCAAGTTAATTGTGTATTGAGTGTCCATTGTTGCCATTGCCATTTTAAGCTGGCATCCACACCCGTGATTTCAGCTTCATCCACATTGTCTGCAAAATAATTTTGAGTGACAGGATCATAATTAGTTGCGATTAACTTATCAATTTCAGTGCGATATAGATTCAATGCCCATTGATAACCCTGACCTTGACCTAATAAGCCTAATTCATAACTATCAGCCTCTTCAGGTTCAAGATTGGGACTGCCAAAAAAGGGGTAATATAATTCATTAAATGAAGGTGCTTTAAATGCTGTGCCATACGCTGCCATCAAACGTAAATGAGGGGTCAATGTATAACCTAAATTGATATGTCCTGTTGTGTGATGTCCAAATTGCTGGTTATCGTCATAACGCAAGCTGGTAATAGCGGAAAATGCACCGAACTGAGCTTGATATTGAGCGAAAAAGCCTTGATTGTCGCGTTCTGTTTCAATATAAGCCGTATCACTTTTCACGGTCTCATCTTGGAAATCATAGCCAAAATTGAGTGTATGATTATCTCCAATAAATACATCATTCTGCCAGCTAAATTGATAGCGTTCTGTATCAAAATGACTGGGGATAATTACGCCATTGCCAAAACTTTCTTGTTCGCCAATGAAGTTAGCCACTTTGAACTTTGTTACCCAAAAATCATTAATCGCACTATCAAAATCTAAACTGATAATTTGCTCAATAAAATCAGTCTCATTGCCACCAAAAGAAGAATCAAATTCAACATTGCCTTGGGTGCGCATGGCTTGTAATTCAACACTGTTATTTTCATCAAGTTGATAACCTGTGTTTAAATTAAAACCTGTATTTTTGTAGCCATCATCATCAGGCTCAATAGTAAAACAACCTGCTGAAAAACTGCCTTTGCAAGCATTAAAGCCGTCCGTTTGTTCATGATTGGCTGTGATACTTAACCAACTGCTGGCTAAACGATGGCTGGCGTGAACGCTGGTTTGATAGTGATTATCTGAACCTGCTCCAAGTTGCACATTAATTTGTGGCTTACCCAATTTGGCTTTACGGGTGAAAATTTGAATCACACCACCAATCGCTTCTGAGCCATATAATGCTGAACGTGCTCCGCGAACAATTTCAACTCGTTCAATTTGAGCTAAAGGAATGTGTTGTATTGAGGATAAACCTAAGGTCGCAGAGCTGACTTTAACGCCATCAATTAATATTAAAGTGTGGTCGGATTCTGTTCCACGTAAAAACACACTGGCTGTTTGTCCTGCACCACCTGAACGCGTGACATCTACACCCGCCATTCCTTGCAATAAACTAGGTAAATCAATTGCTTGAGATTGTTGAATATCTTGACGTGTAATAATACTGACAGATGCCAAGGTTTCATCAATGGTTTGCGCTGAACGTGCTGCGGTCACAACCACTTCAGGCAATAATTCATCAGCGTGGACGAGTGATATTGAACTCGCAACTAAGCCGACAAGTAATTTTTTCATAAAACACACTTCCTTAAATCATGTAAATGGAAAGTGTGCAGAGGTTAAGACGTAGAAATATAGTTAGATTTTTCACATCTCAGAATTGGAAGTTTTTTAATAACTTACAGCCCTAATAATCTATACAAGAATAACGATAACTATTTCTAAAGACAGAAACTGCCCATGTCGGTTGCCCTCCGCAACACGAAATATAACCATTGTCTAGGCAGGTCTTCGGACTTGTAAGCTTAAGGACAGAATCAATTCACCTTCCCATACAATAATGCACAGTGGTTTTTGAATTGAAAGGCTTAATCACCGCTACGGGGGTAGTGTTGGATTTGCACCAACTTCCCTTTTCATTCTAACGAACACCTAAACAACGGGCGAGATTAAACCGAGGATGTGGCTAAAAGTCAAGTATATTAAAAATAAAAGCTGAAGATCAAAAGGCTCACAGAGTGCAAAAAATAGCTTAGGGTTTATTTATGTAAACTGGAATTAAGAAGAGTTTGAAGGCAAGCCAATGCATGAGTATCAACTTGAATGCGGGAGTCACCGCTGAGTTTTTGTTTAAGCTTCGCTGGATGGTCTTGAGTTCAATTCTATTAAATCTCGTCCAGACTTTAGCTTTCTATATCATTATAAGACTATTGTGGCAGGACTTGATAGAAAATGCCCAACCCATTTAAATATAATGATTTTCAAATTTTAAAAGCCATTTGATAATCTTTCATCTTCCTCGGCAATAACCACATAACGTAGGCTATTTTGTTGTGGCTCAAGTTGTTCTTTCTCACAACGGTAACAAGTCACTAAAATCAAACGCCGTTTCAATCCCGGTTCTAACAAGTCCGTATCGGATTTATTAACCACTCTGGTATCGTGAACTCTATAATGCCATTTTCCTGTTCGTGGAGACTCTAATACTAAGACATCATTAGGTTTTAATGCGCTTAAGAACGAAAAATATAAACTAGGATGAGCACCTAAAACAGTATTGCCTACTTCACCGGGTAACACGCTGCTTTTTAAATAACTTAAGCCTATTGAAAGCATCACCTGTTTTTTTTCTTGTTCTAAAATAATATGTTCTGTATTGAGATGTGGAACTGTTAAACGGGCTATTGGCCACAATTCAGCCCATGGCCATGGCTTAATTTTTTCACCACTCGCTTGAGTACGTAACCAAGCAGTGTGCATCAAATTTTGAGTAACCCAGTCGGAAATTTCGGTATTTTTCACTAATTGCCATGAACCAATTCCAATAAATAAGCCTAAAATCAACCCTCCCCCAATAATTTTAAATGTACTTGTATTTTTTTTTGGTGTGTGCATTGTTTATGCCTCGCTATAAATTGTTTTTATTATTATTGTTTTTTGATGTTATCTAGTCTAAGCGGTAAGCTAGGCCATCAAGAGTGATCGTTATGACAATGTAAGGGCGAAATATGGCTAAAAAATGAATTCGCTTGTCATCACTAAAAGAAGTAAGGCAATTTTAGAACCAAAAATGATGAAAATATGACCCATAAAGAATAATTATAATAGTAGTTGATAATATAAGGATTTAACAAGGGTCATTTTTTGTCCTGATGACTCTTAATCATCTATCAATTTAACCATGCAAATGGGTATAGAATAAATCCTTAGATAAGCTATAAAATTACATTGGATTTACACTATTGCAACTTATGAAGATGTAAACATTTGCCAAGCAGTTTTAGTTATAGTAAATATGTCTCTAATATTTTTTAGGGAATAAGGCATGATGGAATTGCTTAATGAGTTCATCCAAGATTTTAAATTAACAAGCTGGAGTGAACTTGTTGCATTTCTCACAGTTTTATCCATCTTAAGCGGCACTTTTCTTTGGCTATTAAAAAAATATTATCCTCGTCAATTCTTTGATTCACTTGATAACCGCCTTAAGTTACATTTCAAATTTTCCCATTTCCAAAAAGCCTATCATCAACAATTGGTTTATTCGCATCGGGTGTTCAATGTTCGTGGTTTACGCACGAAAGGGACATTTACGCTGGAAGTCGAACGGGTTTTTGTTGCATTGAGGATTACACACACGAATATACAGCAGGCGAATTTTGATCCAATTTTATCGAAAGATTTAGAAGGCAGCCATGAGATTTGGGGTTTTTTACGTCGTGATGATTTATCGGTATTAGTAATTATTGGTGCACCGGGATGTGGCAAAACAACATTATTGCAATATTTGACATTGGCTTTTGCCCAAAATAAACAACCCAAATTATCTTATTCTGTACCGATTTTGTTATTTTTACGTGAACATATTGAACATATCAAGAAAGGTTTAAGTTTAGAAGATTTAGTTACCCCATATTTTGAAGATAAAAAGCGTTTTCCGACTATAGACCCGCCTAATAATTGGTTTCAAAAACAGTTGCATAAAGGGTGTTGTTTATTGATGTTGGATGGTTTAGACGAAGTGGCAGAAGTTAATGATCGCAAACTGGTTTCTGCTTGGATCAGTCAGCAAGTACAGGCGTATGCAAAGTGTCAATTTGTGATTACTTCACGTCCACAGGG
>JADGDW010000023.1:0-27564 GCA_016744725.1 Candidatus Albibeggiatoa sp. nov. BB20
GTCCAATACTAGTTCCCTTTATCGAACAGCTCCTAAGCTATCGATAAATGCTGCTTTCCAAATTGATTCAACTACTCAGAAAACAACTTTAAATTCACGAGCTTTACCAAATCAAATAAAAGCAATTGGGGTAAATAGATTATTTGACTATAAACAGCTTCAAGGTCTTACTCGTGAAAATATTGGTGATGCTCGCATTTTGCAGGAAAGACAAAAACTTGTTAATGCTGTAGATGGAAATATTACAACTGATATAAAACAATGGATAACGAATCGATATTTTATTGTCGAAAAAGATTGGGCAAAAATTGAAAGGGAAAATTGGAATCAAGTTGTAAAATCATTACCTAAACTAGCACCAAAAGATACTGAGTTAGAGTTTTTATATGTCAAACGTGATTTTGAACCTGTTTTTAAATTAAATGGTAAAGAATGTTATTTAGATGAGCTTTCTAGTGGGTTTAAGTCTTTTTTAGTCATTATCTTTTCTATTGTTGATTGGTGTGAAGGTATATATGAAGACGAAAATGCTTTATTGGAGAATGTACAAGGTACAGTTTTAATTGATGAAATAGACGCTCATTTACATCCTAAATGGCAAATGACCATTATTCGTACTTTAAAAGATTTATTCCCAAAATTGCAATTTATTGTCACAACCCATTCACCGCATGTTATTGCCTCCGCAGAAGCTAATGAAATTATCCGTATTCCTCAGCATAATGGCACGGTAGAATTAAAGCCAGATGCACAATCATATCAAGGTTGGCAACTCGATTTTATTCTGCAAGATGTCATGAATATGAGTAACTTATTTCAGGCAGATGTACAAACAAGCTTAGAAAACCTAAACAAAGCTTATGATGATAATGATTTAGAATCGTATGATAAATACTTAGATGAATTAGAACATTGTCTACACCCAAATGATTCTATTTTAAAAGTCTATCAATTGAAGAAAAGCAACCTTTTGTTGACTCAGCCATGATAAAAATCACAAGAACACCTGAACCTGATATTCTCAAACAGAATAAGCAACAATGGACACAAACATTAGTCGATTTGATAGATGAACATGGTAGTTATGCCAACATTCCCAATAATGAGAAGAATAATGCAATTCAACACTATCGGCATGAAGAAATAAAACAGGATATTCAAGCATTTTCTTATGATAAATGTGTCTATTGTGAATCTAAAATCAGTCATGTTGCCTCATCCCATATTGAACATTTCTATCCTAAATCACTTTATCCTCAAGGTACATTTGACTGGGAAAATCTATTTTTAGCCTGTCCAAGTTGTAACCAAAGCAAAGGCAATTTTGATACAAAGCAAAACCTTATTGTCAATCCAGCAAAAGACAATCCTGAAGATTTCTTTATTTACCGTGATTTAATGCTAGAACCAATACCTGATAGCCCTGATAAACAAAAAAGCCAACAAACAATCACAGCCTGTGATTTAAACAGAGTTGTTTTAGTTAGACAAACTGCTGAGATATATTGCCAACTACTGGATAATAAAGAAAGACTATCAGAAAGTTTAAGTGAATATTTTGAATTAAAAAAAGACTTTGCAAAAGAAAAACGTTTGCTAAGAATTAGAAATGCTGTCGATAATTTACGATTACTTGCACAAGATCAAGAAAGTTACGCAGGATTTGTACGTTACTTCATTTATAAAAGTAAACATGGCGAACCGATTCGAAAAGCAATTGAATTGATTAAGAGCAATGATGCTCAAAATGACTTTATTTAACCAAAACTTCTAACAACATGTTGTGAAGTGGCTCTATAATCTATTGACACCATAAATTTTTAGCTCGTTATCAAATTCTGAGGCTGCTTTCTTCACTTCTTTTACAGCCTCTCAGCGTAGTAACAAACTAAATTCCTGTAAAGTAACTCGTTTCTAATTTCCTTTTGAAGTTGATAATAAGCGGTACTTGGACTTGATCTGAGTGCCGCTTTTTTTATTTTAATAATGTTGTTTCTTGACCACAAAGTCGGCGAATTATTTGCACGTCAATGGACATTAGTTATAAAAATTGTCAAAATCATAAAATAAATAACAGGATATAAAGCATGTTACGCATTGTCCAGCTCACCGACATTCACATTGATACGCCAGAAAAACCCTATTATGATATTGATGTCAAAGGTAAATTTATTAGAGCTTTAGAACAAATAACAACTTATGCAGACATAGATTTATTAGTCATTTCAGGTGATTTGGCGGCACATTATGGTGAAATAGAATCTTATCAATGGGTGGCAAAACAATTAAGTCGTTTGGATATACCCTACATTGTAATGGCAGGTAATCATGATGATATAAATAATATGCAACAAGTCTTTGATATAGATGAAAATAGTATTTACGATGGGATGCTATATTTTAGAAGAGAAGTGAAAGGGTTTCCCTTATTATTTTTAGATACCGCCAGTTATGTATTGTCACAAATCCAATTAGATTGGTTAAAACAACAACCTCAAATACCCAGTTTATTATTTATGCACCATCCGCCTATTTTCTGCAATTGTACTTATATGGATGCTAAATACCCATTACAAAACCAGGACGAGGTTTGGCCTCAATTGATTCAACTACATCATATTGAACATATTTTTTGCGGACATTACCACACGGCACGTACCATCTACAAAGACCAAAAAGCGATTCATATCACTCCTTCCAGCATGATGCAAATTGCAACCCGTACACAACATTTTGCTACTGCGAATTATCACCCCGGTTGGCGCATTATTGAATGGGATGGCAAGCAACTCAACACTTTTGTTGAATATGCAGGCGTGATGGTGTAAAGCCTTATCTCTAAAGGTGAGCAAGCTCTACTTGGACTATTCAACCAAAAAATAACGAACGGCGGCAATCACTTTTTCACTAGGCAACTCGGTTAAACAGCGGCTTTCGCTCATACGATGTCGTTCACAGCCTTCTTGATGACAAGGAATACAATCTGCTTGACCTTGTAGTAAATAAATATTATTCACTTGTTGTGAGCCCGTTGCTTGAAATGGAGTATCTTGAGAATCATAATTAGATGGGAAAGGTGCCCATTTGACAGGATTGGTAGGGCCAAATAAGGCAATAGTGGGAATTGAAGTTGCCGCAGCAAGATGAGTCACAGCAGTATCAGGGCCTACATAAACTTTTCCATATTTCAATAACGTCGTAATATGCTTAAATACCAATTTTCCTGCTAGATTAATGACATGTTGTGGTTTATCCGCTAATACTTGCTGAATATAATCCAGTTCTTCAGAGCCATCACTGCCTGTGATAATCACTTTTAAGCCTAATTGCCCTAGCTCATGAATTAATGCTTGCCAACCTGAAATTGTCCAATATTTATATTTCCATCGTGGTACTAAATGTAGCACCGCATAATCCGTTTTTTCCAAATTAAAATCAAGCACTTGTTGCAATATATCATCTTGGGCTTGAGGCGGCACAACCTTATAGCTTCTTGGAATTTCTAACAAATCTACTAATTGTAAATTTTGTAACACGGTATGCTGATTTTTATCATCAAATATAGTCCAATACTGGGCAATCCAATATTTCCAACCTTCTTGTAAACGATACTCAGGTACAACATTCACTCGACGCGAAGCCGCTAGCCAAGCATATAAACTGGGTTTATCGCCCGTCTGGGTACTAATAGCTAAATCATAACGACGGAAAATACTTTGTACAAATTGTTTATGTTGTTGAAAATTTGGTTTTTCTGGAATTTCTAATAAGTGATTTATATCTGGATTGCCATCTAACATGCCACCTTTATTTTCAAATACAATGACATCGATTTCAGCATCGGGATAGGCTTGGCGCAAGCTATTAAGCAAAGGTGTAACCAACAATACATCACCGATTTGGCGCATAGAAATGACAACAATTTTATTGGCAGGGAATTTCATATCCAGTTGATACCTAGCACATGTTCAATATAGGATTTGACGTTATTATTATTGGTTTTAGTATCACCTTTAAAGTGCATGATAGATTTTTGCTTTAGTTGTTGAGGCGTGTATTCAATACCTTTAATCGGTGTGAAATTGTATTGTTCAGAAGGTAATAACGAAACTTTAATCTCATCGAGCTGAAGCTGTGCATGTTCAAGTTCTAGTATATCAACAATTTGAGGATTGATTAATATTCCTAGTGATAATTGACCACCACGCCATGCCCGAATACCTTTAGGATAATAGCTCTTAACTGCGGCTTCTTGTTCAAGTTGGTAAAAACAATCGAGCAATTTATCATGAAAACGACGTGCACCCATGCCTTGCTTAGCGAAAATAACCCCTTCGTTATAAGGCATAATAGGATATAACCTAAAGGTGACTCCAATATCAAAATCATCGTTGAAAATGGTGCTAATATCTTGATTAAAAATAATATCAGCATCTATAAAAACCGTGTCTGCATTGAATTGGTCTGATTTCAGATATTCATGACGTAAGCGCATTCTTTCATACATAGGATGCTCTGAATTGACATCACAGCGCACCAGCTCATCAATTGCAGACATGCGGCTTTCATCAAAAATTGTTGCTTCATCTGTATATAAAAATATTTTACCTTGTGGCATGAAATGTCGAGCAACATGGGCACTATTGTAAATAATACTTTTATAATCAGTTTTTTTGCCAAATGCAGGTGTTTTTTTAGAATCTACATGAAAGTAAATAATATTAATCGGCTTATTATTCTGTTTTTGTTGTAATTTAAATCTATCAGGTTTATTTATGACCTTAAGTGCCTTCCGTTGGATTGGGATATTTATTTTTGATATGGCTACTTCTTGCTGAGTTAATGTTAATTTTTGATGATGTTCTGTGTTCTCAGGGCATAGTTTGGTAGCTTTCTCATAATAGAAAATCGCTTTATCAAATTGATTAAGTGCTCGATGGGCGTGGCCAAGATTAGCGCATAAATCACAATCATTGGGATTAATTGAATAAGCCTTATTGAGCAACTCAAAGCTGTGTACATACTGCTCTTGCAAAATAGCAATAATGCCCAAAATGCGCAAAATGGTTGGATGGTTTGGCAATACACTGAATAACTGCAAACCAGCTTGTTTTGCTTGCTCTATCTGACCTGATTGATATTTTTGAATAAAAACCTGAAAAGCATGCTCAATTTGTTGTTTAGTTGGCATATTTACCCGCTGCAAAAGAAATAGATTCTATGGCTTAAAAATGCTAAAAGTCAAATCAAATCCCAAAAGGCTTGCATGTTTCCAAAATCATGTATCACAAACTATGTATAAAGCGTTGGATGGCTTTAAGATAGGAATTTCGCCCCGGACTATATAAACGGGCATGACCTCCTTCAGGTATAAAAAATAGCTGTTTCGGTTGTTTAGCGGCTTTATACAGTTGTTCGCTCATATAATGTGGCACTAACTCATCTGCTGTACCATGTAAAAATAAAATAGGGGCTTGAATATGTTTGACTTTTTTCAAAGAATTGAATTTTTCGGTCAACATTAAGTTAACAGGTACATAATTCATCCAGCCTATTTGCCTAATCGTGTCAGCCATTGAAGTGAATGAACTCTGAATAATCACGCCACCAACTTCTGGTTCTTGGGTTGCAAGATGAATGCTCACTGCGCCGCCCAGTGATTCACCATAAATAATAATATCTTTGGGGTCAATACCTTTAGTTTTAGTAAGATAGTTCCATGCTAATTTTGCATCATCATAGAACTGCTGTTCTTTAGGATAACGACCTTTACTTTTACCATAACCTCGATAGTCACAGGTGAAAATAGAAAAGCCCAGTTGGCGAAATCCTTTCATACGGTTTAAATAACTGCCTTTGTTATACCCTGCTCCCGTAAAATATAAAATGGTTTTAGGTTGTTTTAAAATATTAGCAGGTTCTTCAGGCAAAATAATATGCTGATGGGTATTTGGATTGGGGGCAGGAATATGCCAACAATGCAGATAATCCGCTGTATTTTTTACAGAGATATTCACATCTTTATAAGGCATATTAAATAAAGGATGTTTAGGAGATAAATTGAACAAGGGTGTTGGACTATAAATAAACTGACGTTGCCCAAGAAACACAACAAGACAAAAGATTAAATAGCTTGTTCCACTACCTATGCTCAGATAGGTTAATAATCGAGGTAACATCAGCATGAGTAGAGGGTTTCTAGTGAATAATATTAGGCTGAAAGTCTGTCGTATTTTTGTATGGATTGCAAGTTGTTTGCGTTGAAAAATGTGGTGGGAAAAGAGCTGCCAACCAAAGCCAGCAACTCTCCAAATCATGATTATTTATTTTCGATTTTAATTGTAGGGAATTTGGCTGCGTAATTCTTCGATTGTAAAGATAATTTTGCACCCACGCCACGTGCAATTTCACGATATATTTCACCAATACGGCTATCAGGATCAGCAATGACCGATGGGTTTCCACTATCCGCATTTTTACGAATCTGGGTATCTAATGGCAATGATCCCAGCAAACTGACACCACTTTCTTCTGCCATTTTCAGGCCGCCACCTTCACCAAAAATATGTTCTTCATGACCACAGTTACTACAAATATGGATGCTCATGTTTTCAACCACACCTAATACAGGCACGTTGACTTTTTCAAACATTTTCAGACCTTTACGTGCATCTAATAATGCAATATCTTGAGGGGTCGTTACAATAACCGCGCCACTAACAGGAATTTTTTGTGCCAAAGTGAGTTGGGTGTCACCTGTACCGGGTGGTAAATCAATCACTAAATAATCTAAATTACTCCATAATGTATCGCGTAACAATTGCTCTAAAGCCTGTGTCACCATAGGCCCACGCCAAATCATCGGGGTTTCTTCTTCGATCATGTAACCGATAGACATTGATTGCAAACCATGTCCCATGACAGGATTTAAATGTGTACCGTCTGCAGCAGGTTGCGGTTTTTCATTCACACCCAACATTCTAGGCTGGCTAGGTCCGTAAATATCTGCATCCAATAAACCAACATTTGCGCCTTCAGCTTGTAGAGCCAATGCCAAGTTAACCGCTGTGGTTGACTTACCAACACCGCCTTTACCAGATGCCACTGCAATAATATTTTTCACACCTTCAATCGGCTTTACACCTTGTTGTACCGAATGAGAGATAACTTTATTAATAATACTCACATTAACGGTTTCAATACCATCAACGGTTTTAACACATTTGCTGAGTTCATCCGCTAAAGTCTGATTATAACCTGCAGTTGGATAGCCAAACTTCACCTCAATAGAGACTTGGCTGCCTTCGATTTTAATCTCTTTTACCGCATTGGCTGTAACTAAATCTTTACCTAAATAAGGGTCTGTGTAAGCTTTTAGAGCCGTTTCTATTTGTTGCTTATCAGCCATGCAATATCCTCCAGTGGTTAATGGTGATGGGGTTTCACTAAAGCTAACTAATTTGGGATAAATAAGTAAAATTCAATATACTTAAATATGTTTAGAACATGACAAACTCTATTCATAAACTGACTTTAGGTTGAAGTACAAGCCGATCATTCATTTTCTGGTGTCATACTATTTCGGACATATTATGATAATAATGAATAATTCAATTAAGATAATACGCCTTTTTTGATGACGACATTGTACAATAGAGGTTTATTCTGCTTGTTGGAGTGGTTTTCGTGAGTGATGATTTTTTACCGTTTGCAAAGCCTTGTATTGGTGAAGAAGAAATTAACGAAGTTGTAGATACATTGCGTTCAGGTTGGTTAACCTCTGGGCCCAAAACTAAGCAATTTGAGCAAGCCTTTGTTGATTATTTTCAAGTCCCTTATGCGTTGGCAGTTAACTCATGTACGGCTGGATTGCATTTAGCTCTTGAAGCAATAGGCATTCAAGCGGGTGATAAAATTATTACTACACCCTATACGTTTACTGCAACGGCGGAAGTGATGCGCTATTTAGGGGCTGACCCTGTTTTCGTTGATATTGACAGACACACATTTAATATAGATGTGAATCAGCTAGAAGCGGTTTTAAAAGCTGAACCCAATATCAAAGCGATTATACCCGTACATTTTGCAGGTCAGGCCTGTGATATGGATGTGATTTTAGATTTAGCCCAGCAATATGGATTAAAAGTGATTGAAGATGCAGCCCATGCACTGCCCAGCACTTATAAAAATCGTAAAGTGGGTACGTTAGGTGATATTACCGTTTATAGCTTTTACGTCACCAAACCTGTTGCTACGGGTGAAGGCGGGATGATTGTGACATCTAACCCAGAATATGCACAACGCATTAACACCATGCGCTTACATGGCATTAACCGTGATGTTTTTGACCGCAGTCAATCATCACAGCCAAGTTGGTATTATGAAATTGTCGCTCCAGGTTTCAAATACAATATGAGTGACATCATGGCCGCGATTGGGATTCATCAATTTGCCAAAATGGAGCTATTTGCTCAACAACGAGAAGCCATTGCACGCCAATATTCACACGGGCTGATCGGTTTGCCACTTAAAACGCCCGAACGACAATATCCTTGTGACAGCCAACACGCTTGGCATTTATATGTTTTGCAATTAGATTTAGAAAAATTATCTATTAATCGTAATGAATTTATTGAGCAATTGGCGCAGCATGGTGTCGGTGCAAGTGTGCATTTCATTCCATTGCATCTTCAGCCATATTGGCAACAGCGTTACCAGTTTCAGCCTCAAGATTTTCCTATTGCTTTGGATGCTTATCAACGGGCAGTAAGCTTGCCAATTTATCCAAGCATGAATGAGGATGATGTGAATAAGGTCATTACTGTGGTGAAAACAATTTGTCATCATTTCACTGTAAAAAATAATCCGTAGTTGGATAAAAATCAAATCAGCGTAGAGTCAAGAACAGAATCATTTTTTAGTAATAGAAATCTCTGACAACTGCATAGTCGTTTTATTCTAAGATGATGGTAGGACTACCAGTCCTAATGCCCAGAACGAAATTGGCTATAGCAACATGACTCTACAAGAACAATTTAAGAAATTAAAAAGAGCCTATTCCAATCTATTGTTTAAGTTTGTTCGCGTATTTTAAATCAACAGATTTATTTCTAAAACCAAGGATTTAGACTTTGATAAACTTAGATTTTTTGTATGCTGTTAGTAAGTTAAGCTACTAATTTTATAGTGTTAAATCTGATGTCAAACAAAAATAATTTACTTTCTCTAAGTATATAATATGAAAATAAGCCTCCAATCTTTAGAATCTCAAAAATTATCAAACCAAGCCAAAACCTATTTACAAGCGGGTCATAAACAAAAAGCACTTAAGTGCTATATTCAAGCGGTTAATCTTGATAATACATAGCCTGCTTGGGTTTACAATGATTTAGGCAGTTTATTTTTAGAACAAAACCGATTAAATGAAGCAAAGGCCTGTTTTGAGATACTAAAAACTAATTATCCAGAACAATTTTTTGGTTATCAAGGTTTGGCTAAAGTGGCTCAAAAAAGTCAATTGTGGAAAGTTTCACTTGGCCATTGGGATGAATGCCTGTCACGCTTTCCTTCAGAAAAACAAATGGATTGGTTAATCAATAGAGCTGAAGTGCTACTGTGTTTAGATAGATATACCGAAGCTGAAACTGCTTTTAGCACGCTTATCCAACATTTTCCAAATACCTATGAAGGTTATTCAGGGTTAGGACTTATTGCTCAAAACCTTAAAAATTGGGAGTTGGCTTTAAAATATTGGAATTTTTGTATTCAACATTTTCCCGACAAAAAATTATGGGTTGCAAATTGGCTAGCCTATAAGGCTAAAGCCCTGCGTGAATTAGGCCATACTGTTGAGCAAAGAACCAAAACCCAAAAGCACAATCTAAATTATTCATCTCTACTGATTATCACCTATGGCCGCACGGGTTCAACTTTATTACAAGGTGTTTTAAATTCGGTTGATGGTGTCTTGATTCGAGGTGAAAATAATAATTTAATATTTCATTTGTTTCAGAGTTATAAAACCATTCTCCAAAACAAACAAGAACAAAAATACGAGAATAAAGCTGTAGCTGCATCAAATCACCCATGGTATGGTGCTAATCTACCTGATGAGTCATTATTTTTAAACCATATTCAAAGTATGCTACATGACTTGTTATTAGCAGATAAAATCGCAGATTCTAATATTGAATGTTATGGATTTAAAGAAATTAGATATATTGATATAGCTGAGAATTTGCTGGAATATCTTGATTTTTTAAATAAGGTCTTCCCTAATGTGGCTTTTATCTTTAACACACGTCAGATTGATGATGTAATGAAAAGTGGCTGGTGGAAAAACCAGTCTCCTGAAGAAATTAAGCATAAAATGACTCAAATAGAGCACCTGTTTAATCAATATGCTGAAACTCATGCTAATTGTTTTCAAATTTGTTATGAAGATGTTGTTGCTAACGGTGATAAAGTACAAGCGTTATTTGAATTCATTGGTGCAGAATATTCTTCATCTCAAATAGATCAAGTATTATCAATTCCTCACAGCTGTAACCCAACTCAAGAACATATTCAATCCTTATTTGAGAAAAAATAATCTAAAACCTGATTTTGAAAAATATAGATATAACAATAAATCTATAAAAATAACTGTATATCAATCACTTGAGCTAATGCAAGAACAATGAACTTAGAGCAATATTCATGAGTAATTTTGACCAAGCTGTTGAACGCCGTAATACCGATAGTATTAAATGGAATCATTATGAAGCTGATGTGCTGCCAATGTGGATTGCAGACATGGATTTCCAATCACCACAGCCCATTATTGATGCCTTACAAGCTCGGGTCAGCGAAGGACATTATGGTTACGGACATGATAATCAAGAGCTGATTGAGCTCATCTGTGAACGAATGCAACGTCTTTATCAATGGACAGTACATCCTGATGAAGTGATTTCATTACCGGGATTGGTCAGTGGTTTCAATGTCGCGTGCCGAGCAATTGGTGAACAAGGTGACGCGGTGTTAGTCCAAACCCCTGTTTATCCGCCATTTCTGAGTGCACCTACTAATCAACAACGTCGATTAAATATTGCGGAACTGGTTTTACAAACAAGCAATGGATTTTTAGATTATTCTATTGATTTTGATGATTTCAAGAAAAAAATACAAGATAAAACCCATTTATTCATTTTATGCCATCCACACAATCCAATCGGTCGAGGCTTTTCAGAATCCGAACTCACACAAATGGCAGACATCTGTTTACAAAATAACACCGTAATTTGTTCTGATGAAATTCATTGTGATTTGATTTTAGAAGGAGAACATCAGCCTTTTGCGAGTTTGTCCCCTGAAATTGCTCAGCAAACAATCAGCCTTTTCGCACCGAGTAAAACTTATAATATTGCAGGTTTGGGCTACAGTTTTGCCATTATCCAAAATCCACAATTGAAACGTTTATATAAACAAGCTATGTCGGGCATTGTGTCGTATGCCAACACCTTGAGTGTGATTGCATCATTGGCCGCTTACAAATATTGTGATGATTGGCTGCAAGATTTAATCATTTATTTGCGTGAAAATCGTGACTTTGCGGTGAATTATATTCAGCAAAAACTACCACAGATTAAAACCACCAATCCGACAGCCACTTATTTATTATGGTTAGATTGTCGTGAGCTGGCTTTGGATCATCCCCATCATTTCTTCTTAAATCAAGCAAAATTAGCGTTAAGTGATGGCAAAACCTTTGGACAAACTGGCGAAGGCTTTATGCGTTTAAACTTTGGTTGTTCGCGCCAAGTTTTAACTGAAAGTTTAGACCGAATGTATCAAGCAGTGCAAAATTGAGTTATTATTTAAAGTGATGAGGATGAGATAGAGGGTATTTTCATGTGTTTAGGTATTCCAATGCAGATTGCTGAAATTGATGGGTTTAATGCGCGTTGCACGGCAAAAGGCGTTGAAAGGGATGTCAGTTTATTTATGCTCCAACATGAAGATTTAGCCAGTGGTGATTATGTGATGGTGCATGTGGGTTATGCGATTCAAAAAATGACTGAGCAAGATGCCACCTCGACATGGGAGTTGTTGGACGAAATTTTAAGCATAGAAGACGAGGCTCTCAATCGTGCATGAGTTGTCTATCTGCCAAGCATTGATGAACCAAGTTGGGGCTGTGGCTACACAACACCAAGCAACTAAAGTCACCAGTGTCACGGTGCACGTGGGTGTGCTTAGCGGAGTTGAGCCTGAATTATTAGCGCAAGCA
The DNA here is from genome assembly GCA_016744725.1 of Candidatus Albibeggiatoa sp. nov. BB20. Classification (GTDB taxonomy): domain Bacteria; phylum Pseudomonadota; class Gammaproteobacteria; order Beggiatoales; family Beggiatoaceae; genus Albibeggiatoa. The sequence goes on from JADGDW010000023.1 coordinate 12,272, forward strand.
TTCACGATTGCCCGCGCGGGTACAATTGCGGAACAAGCTGAATTAATCACCGAAACCTTGCCGATAAAGGTGCGTTGTCGTCAATGTGGTGCAGAAACTGAAGCCAGCGCTAATCGTTTATTATGTGCTGAATGTGGTGACTGGCAAACCCAATTGATTAGTGGTGAAGAGCTACTGCTTGCCAGTGTTGAATTAGAAGGAATATAACAAAAAAATGCTAGAACCTATAATTCATCTTTATAACCAAGTTGTTGCAAAGCTTCCTCACTATTACTCCAGTTTTCTTTGACTTTAACCCACAGTTGTAAAAAGGTTTTGCGTCCGAGTAATTCATTAATATCCTTACGTGCAGCCTCACCAACCGCTTTTAATTTCTGGCCTTGCTTACCGATAATAATGCCTTTTTGCGAAGGTTTTTCCACCCATACCACACTGCTGATGTGCAACAGGCCATCATCTTCTTGCTTAAAATACTCGGTTTGCACTGTTAAACGATAAGGCAATTCAGCCCCCAAAGTACGTACTAATTTCTCTCGTACAATTTCAGCCACTAAAAACCGCTCACTACGATCAGTGATCTCATCTTCGCCAAAGATATGGATATTAGACGGTAACAATTCGATAATTTTCTGCTCTAATTCCTGCAAATTATCGTTTCTTAAAGCTGAAACGGGGAAAATATCCGAAAATTCATAATGTGCCGACACTTCTTGTAAAAAAGGCAATAATTTAGATTTGGATTGCAGCTTGTCAATTTTATTGATTGCTAAAATCACAGGTTTGCGGATATGGCCTAATAATTTTAAAACTTGTTTGTCTTGTTCTGTCCATTGCATCGCCTCAAGCAACCATACCACCACGTCCACGTCTTCAATACTTGATGATGCCGTGCGATTTAAGTAACGGTTCATAGCCGTATGACGATCTTGATGTAAACCTGGTGTGTCCACGTAAATAATTTGATTGTCACCTTCAGTTTTAATACCTAAAAGACGATGACGAGTGGTTTGTGGTTTGCGCGAGGTAATACTGAGCTTTTGCCCCAACAAGTGATTGAGTAAGGTTGATTTTCCCACATTCGGGCGGCCAATAATTGCGACATAACCACAGCGTGTATTCATAAACAGGTTTTCCAATTGATGCTTGTTATTCAGCTCATTATATACTATTTCAGATAAGACGCTGTTGCGTAGCATGAGAAAGCAAATAAATGAATGGACAGGCAATGGAAACAAGGTTGATGAGATGATTTGCAATGACTAACTCAAGTGACGCAAAGTGTATTACAGAAGGCTAAAAACCACATTATTAAATACAATTGGGTTGAGGTAAATATCGCCTAGCTTGTTTAAATATCTGTAAAAAAGCGGGCGTAATATTTTGTTATCCAGCTTGATACAAGTGCACACTTAACAACATTCTTGCTCAACTTGCCATAATAAACCCAGTGCCTCATCATTTTTACATGTCTCAAAATAAGCCTGTAAGTTATTCATTTGACTACCTATAAAATACAAATTATCATGCTGCATTTTCATTTGTTGAGCACGTTTTTGTTTAAAATAAATTTGCCATTGTTCATCGCCATTGTTTTGAGATATATGGTTTTCTAACATTTCGATGAGTTGATTGGCATTGGCATCACAATGGATACCTTCAAAACTGACATAGCGATCTGCAGTGGCTGTACTCATTGCTCTTCTCCTGATGAAACATATTCAGAAGTATATCTATTAGATTTTGAAAATTCTGTCAGCTAGCTGACACACCAACCATTAAGGCCTCTAAATATGGAATATCAAGCAAGATTAAATATTGGCGGTTGACACGTTTTAGTATTTTATCTTTAATCATTCGATTCATTAAGGTTGATAAAGTTTGACGTGATGTGCCTAATAAACTGGCTAATATTTCGGTATTACCGATCAATTCTATGGTTGTTGATTTTTGTTGATTTTTGTTGATGGTATTCTGTTAACAAATAACGAGCAAAACGTGATTCAACGGAACGAAATGCTAAATCTTCAATAATATCAATCGTATTATGTAACATCATTCCAATTTCTTGCATGGCTTCAATAGCAAATTCGGGTCTCATTGTCATTAATTTTTTCAATTGGCTTAATGGCCAGCTTGTGATTTGAGTTTCACTCATTGCCTTAATCCAAGCACGAGTGTGAGTAACATATAAGCTGTTTTCCCGTAAGTAGCCAATAGTCAATTCTTTATTATCAGCCCATAAAAAAATTCTTGCTTGCCCTGTTTGTACAATAAAGAAACGATTAGCTGTTTTATCTGGATATGAAATAATCTCACCAGCGATATAACTTTGTGTTTGCCCTTCACTTAATTCTGCTAACCAAGCATTGCTATTATGCTGCATAGTGACTCCAAGCAATTGAATATAATATTAGTGTAACCAGCTATTTAAGCCTTGCCAACCTATACGGTTATAGTCAATTCTAATTAACTCACCTTACGCAAATAACTGATTAATTTAAAAATTACAATAATTCTATTATATTTTACTTAACTTGGGTTATTCAATGGTTCAGACACTTTTTATAACTACTTGTTTTTTTAATATATTTCAAACTCCCAGTCAAAATAAAAATATTTGTTTTTCAAATGGTTACAATTTCAGACAATGGAAATTTTCAAAAACTGTCCGAAGTATTGGTTATTAAAAGAATCAAAACAGGATCGAGCAACCCCAGTTAGCTTCTGAGGCAACTCGATCATGGATAATTTACCTTACACTAATGTTTTCATCATCAACATTTTGTGGAATGTGAGTTAATATTTTTTATCTAAAATGATGGCGCACAAACACTCATCGGTTGAGTTGGATGCGGTACGAAATGAATCAGGTAAACCAATTTGCAAGCCCACATACAGACTTAAGAATATAGGAGCTAGTTCAGGTTCAATACCCATACACAACATCATAGGTCCCCCAAAAATCACTAACTCACCCGGAATACCCGGAATACCATACGCAATTAAAAACACAATCGGAATACTCAATAATAATTGCAATACTGAAATTTCGACACCGATAATTTGCGCAACCAAGCCCGTCATCAAAAATACGTTAATAATCGTACCGTTAATATTCAAAAAGGAGCCTGTACCGACAACAAATTGCCGTACTTCATCACGAATATCAGGGCAGAATTTTTTCACCATATATAAATTCAAAGGCGTTGCTAATGCTTCAGAAGATGTCGCCCATAACAAAGGATAAACTTTAATCCAATACTCTGAAAAATACTGACGAATTGAAAACGAAGGCATGTGTTTTTTAGTCAATGCCAATAAGCCTGCGTGCCAAAAACCACAAGCAACCCCTGTCATCAAAGCCCCTAAAACATAAATCAAAATCATGCCTAATGACGAAGTAATATCAAAATCAATCCATAAAATAGTGACGATACCAAACTGCTTAGCAGCAATCTCTGCTCCCACTTCCTTGGTGATGACTTCTGGTAAAATCGTGACATACGCCCCAATACCCAACATCATAAATGGAATGATAGGCACAATAAAACGTCCTAAATATTCCACTAAATCAACCCCATGTGATAATGTTCTTGCTAGAGGTTTAATTTGTAATGCAATCAGTACCGTTGCCAGTGCCGCATAAACTGCATGAAAATAAACACTATGGGTTAACATCCAAATTAAAGATTGCATCGACTCTGTAAAAGCTTGCATAAAACTGGCATTGCTGGAATAAAGCGGTAATCCAAAAATCAGCGCGGTAAATCCAACTGCATATAAACAAGCCAATAAACGTGCAATGGCGAACCAGCGAATCGTATACCCAGCAAAACCTTTATTACCTGATTCAGACGAAAATAATTTAATTAAGGTTGGGGTTAAAATTAGATAAATAGCAACGGGGGCAATATAACTGTAGCTATCGATAAAGCCTTCCATTAGCCCACTGATATAATAAGCAAAATCGCTAGATTGATCCGCCCAGAATACACCTATAAATAAAAACACAATTGAAAGCCAAGGCAAATGTCGCTCAACCAAAGTAAGAAAATTGTCTAAAGTTTGCTGCATGAACGTTTCCTTAAGATAAATATTTTAGTGATAGCCCGCCAAGAATAAGATAATTAGCTGAATTATTATTAAACTACATTGTTCATTAACTCTGATTTTTCAGCGGCAAAATACTAACATATTTTTGTAAAACAATGTAATTCAAACTTTCACATATTATCTTTGCTGTAACACACAATATGGAATAAGCCATAATTAGTGCAAAAGTTTTTTCAAAGCAAGTAATTAAGCTTGAGCAATTGTGCACATTGTTGCTTTTTTACCACGATTTACTACCGTTTATCTATTGTTTTAACGCTTATCACTTGATTTTTTTAGAAAAATTACTTATTATTCACAGGTTATGAATATTAAAAATGCACTCACTTTTATTTTTTGTTCACTATGCTTAGCGGGCTGTAACACATTAGCTCCTAAGTTTACGCCTGAAATGGTGACAAGTTTTGCGGCTCAATCAAGTTTTAGTTTTCAACAGGCCATCGAAACTGAGAAATCAACAATCATTGAAGAAGTTAAAGAAGATTCTCAAGTTCATAAACAACTTGCTCCACAACCCGAAAAATTCTCAAAAGCGGAATCTCAGGCCGTGGCTATCAGTGGTGATGCTTGGCTATTCCCGTATAAATTAGAAGCACAAACGCCTTTAATATTCCGTGATGTATTAACCACCTATCATTTCCCTTCTGCGGCAGAAATTGAAAAGAATATTGCTAAAAAAGAAGCGGAAAAAGCGGCTAAGAAAAAAGCGATTCAACTGGCTAAAGCAGAGAAAGCAAAAGCTGAACGCAATAAACCTGTTAAAGTTAAAGTAAATGTACGCAGCAGCACCAAACGTAAGCGTCATAAGGGCAAGAGCAAAAATTTGTGGGCTCGTATCCATGATGGTTATTCATTGACTCATGTTTCCCATCCACGTATTGAAGCAGCTATTAAACGCTATACAAAATCTCCTTATTATTTTCCTAAAATTTCCAAACAAGCCAAGCCTTATCTATACCATATCGTTAAAGAAATTGAAAAACGCGGTTTGCCTTTAGAATTGGCATTGTTGCCAGCGATTGAAAGTGCCTATGAGCCTAGTGCTTATTCTCACATGCGTGCAGCAGGGATTTGGCAATTTACCCCAGGGACAGCAAAGCATTTTGGTTTAAAGCAAAACGTTTGGTATGACGAGCGCCGTGACATTATGACATCGACGGATGCAGCACTTGGCTATTTGAAGTATTTGCATAAATTCTTTGATGGCGATTGGTTGCTTGCAATTGGTGCATATAACTGTGGTGAAGGCAATATGCGCAAAGCGATTAGACGTAATAAACGTGCAGGCAAGCCGACTGATTTCTGGTCATTAGATTTACCAAATGAAACAAAAGCATTTGTACCGAAAATTTTAGCAGTAGCACGCGTGGTTGTTGAACCTAAAAAGTATGGTGTCAATGTGAATTACATTCCAAACACACCTTATTTACAAACAGTGGAAATTGATCAGCAAATTGATTTGTCAGTGGCTGCTAAATTTGCAGGGCTTTCAGCTCATGAGTTCAAGCGTTTAAATCCAGGTTATCGCCGTCGTGCCACAGGTCCTAATGGCCCTTATCAATTGGCATTGCCTATTAATAAAGTGGCTAAGTTTAAACGTAAGCTGAAAAAAGTCACGCTGAAGGATTTAATGCCTAATCCTGAATTAGCCAAGTTAGAATTAAAAGTTGGCAAGAAACAGGGAAAACGGGTTAGCAATAAAACGGCTAAAAATGCTAACAAGCGAGTACATACGGTACGTTCTGGTGATAGTTTGTGGGAAATTGCGCGTCAATATCGCGTCACAGTGAGTAAATTAACTCGCTGGAATAAAATCTCTAAACGTCAGACTTTGCGTTTAGGCCAAAAATTGACCATTTGGCAAGACAGTTAATTTCTAACAACAGATAAAAGCCTTGGTGACGAGTGCATTTCCAAGGCTTTTAACTTATCTAAATAAATTTACCCCAAATTATCCAAATACTTCTCAGCATCCAACGCCGCCATACATCCTGTACCCGCTGAAGTCACCGCTTGACGATAAATGTGATCGCATACATCACCTGCCGCAAATACACCTTCCACGCTAGTTGCCGTTGCATTACCTTCAGAACCTGATTTTACTTTGATATAGCCGTTATTCATTTCTAACTGGCCTTCAAAAATGCCTGTGTTTGGTTTATGCCCAATCGCCACGAACACACCCATTAAATCAATATCTTGTGTGCTGTTATCTTGGACGTTTTTCACTCGGATTCCTGTGACACCTGTGTTATCGCCTAACACTTCATCCAATACGTTATTCCACAAGATGGTAACTTTGCCTTCTTTCTGCTTCTCAAATAATTGATCTTGCAAAATCTTTTCAGAGCGTAACGCATCACGACGATGCACCAAAGTGACATGCGAGGCAATATTAGATAAATATAAAGCTTCTTCCACAGCGGTATTACCACCACCGATCACCGCTACTTTTTGATTACGATAGAAGAAACCATCACAAGTGGCACAAGCGGACACGCCTTTGCCTTTAAATGTTTCCTCAGATTCGATACCTAAATACATGGCAGATGCACCTGTGGCAAGAATCAACGCATCACAAGTATATTGTTTTTTACCATCACCATATAAAATGTAGGGCTTGGTTTGTAAATCGACTTTAGTAATCTGATCAAAAATCATTTCGGTTTTGAAACGTTCAGCGTGTTTACGCATATTTTCCATCAAATCAGGCCCTTGAATACCTTCATTTGCGCCTGGCCAATTATCAACATCTGTGGTTGTCGTTAACTGACCACCTTGTTGCATTCCCGTAATGATGACAGGATTTAAATTTGCACGCGCCGCGTAAACCGCAGCCGAATAACCAGCAGGCCCTGAACCTAGAATTAATAACCGACAATGTTTTGCATCACTCATTATTACAACCCCGAATGGAATTATTGAAAATTAAATCAAAACCAAAAGATATGTAGTATAGTACGTTTATGGTCTGTATTCGATAAAGGAGATCGTCATGCATATTGGTATTCCTCGCGAAATAAAAACCCTTGAGGGTCGTGTCGCACTGATTCCTGCTGCTTGTGCTGATTTAGTCGCAAATGGACATGATGTCTTTATTGAAACAGATGCTGGTATTCTTAGTGGGTATCACAATCAGGATTATCAAGCAGTTGGGGTACAAGTTTTACCTTCAGCCCGTGCCGTTTATGAAGCTGCTCAATTGATTTTAAAAGTAAAAGAGCCACTAGGGTCTGAATGGGAATTTTTCCGCTCAGATCATTTGTTGTTTTGCTTTTTGCATTTGGCGGCTGAACCTGAATTGATGCAAGCTCTGTTAGATATTGGATTAACGGCAATTGGATTTGAAACCATTGAGCAAAATGCTGAGCTGCCTTTATTAAAACCAATGAGTATGATTGCAGGGCGTTTAGCCACTCAAGTTGGAGCCACTTTATTAATGCAGCCTCAAGGTGGTCAAGGGGTTTTAATGGGAGGCTTGGGGGCAGGTGTTCGGGGCAATGTGGTTGTGATTGGTGCAGGTATGGCAGGCAGTCAAGCGGCGTTGATGGCTTCGGCAATGGGCGCAAATGTGACCGTATTTGATACCCAATGGGAACGCCTACAATTGATGCAAAGTCAGGCTAATAATATTACCGCATTGTATGCCTATCAAGAATCGATTAAAGAAGTATTGCCACAAACGGATTTACTTATCGGGGCTGTGCTAGTAGTTGGACAGCGTGCGCCACATGTGGTAGATAAGGCCATGATTGAAACTATGCAAGCGGGTAGTGCGGTAATTGACATTTCAGTGGATCAAGGTGGCTGCATTGAAACGACCAAACCCACGACCTATGCGATCCCCACTTATACTTATCATGATGTGACCCATTTTGCAGTAACCAATATGCCAGGTGCAGTGCCACGTACTGCATCGCAAGCTTTATCAGCAGTTTTATTGCCTTATGTGAATCAATTGGCAAAAGAAAGTTGGCGCGATAATTCTGTATTAGTTCAAGGGATTAACGTGGAAAATGGAAAAATTATCCATCCTGCATTGAATGTCTAAATTTATTGGAGTGTGAGCCCGAGTTTATCTGACTTGCACTCCTTAAAAATTTCACATCAAAAATACTTAAGCTGTTCCAAACACGCTACAATATTGTCATTCATCACTTCCTATTGATACTTGATTCATGCTTTCCTTCACATTTGCCAAACGTCATGGCGTTATCGTCACTGCACAAAATGAATATCGTGCTACAGTGTGCTATCACTCTGAATTACAACCGCATATCATCACTGAAGTGCGTCGCTTCCTAGATATTCCACTCCAACTTGAGTCCATTTCTCAGGCTGAATTTGACCGTTTATTGACCATGCACTATGAGCAACAAGCCAGTGATGCAATGCAAGCTATGGAAGGGATTGGCGATGAACTGGATTTATTTGAAGTAGCGCAACAATTGTCTTCTGAGCCAGAAGATTTACTCGAAAGTGATGACGACGCGCCGATTATTCGTTTAATTAATGCTTTACTTTCTGAAGCCATCAAAGAAAATGCCTCTGATATTCATATCGAACCGTTTGAAGTGCGTCTTGTAGTCAGATTTCGGATTGATGGTGTATTACGCGAAGTATTGCAACCACGCCGTGTGCTTGCCCCGTTATTAATTTCTCGGATCAAAGTCATGGCCAAATTAGATATTGCTGAGAAACGTTTACCCCAAGATGGGCGTATTTCTTTACGCATTGCGGGGCGAGCAGTTGATGTACGGGTGTCAACGATTCCTTGCGGGCATGGTGAGCGGGTCGTTTTGCGTTTATTGGATAAGCAGGTGGGGCGATTAGATTTAAAGCATCTTGGTATGTTGCCTGAGTCTTTAGAAAAAGTGGAGCATCATTTACAAAAACCGCATGGGATTATTTTGGTCACAGGACCGACAGGTTCGGGCAAAACCACCAGTTTGTATGCGATGCTGAATGCGTTGAATAATCAAAAACGCAACATTATGACGGTGGAGGATCCAATTGAATATTATTTAGATGGAATTGGTCAAACGCAGGTCAATACTAAAGTTGATATGAGTTTTGCTAAAGGCCTCCGTGCGATTTTACGCCAAGACCCTGATGTGGTAATGATTGGTGAGATTCGGGATTTAGAGACGGCACAAATTGCAGTACAAGCCAGTTTGACAGGGCATTTAGTGCTTTCCACTTTACATACCAATACCGCGATTGGGGCAATTGCGCGTTTACGGGATATGGGAATTGAACCATTTTTATTGGCTTCGAGTTTGATTGCGGTGATTGCTCAGCGATTGGTGCGAATTTTATGTCCAGAATGTAAGCAAGCTTATCCTGCTTCTGAAATGGAGCAACGTGCACTTAAGGTGGATGCGGAAACTATTCTATATGCGCCGCAAGGCTGTGAAAAATGTAATCATATTGGCTATAAAGGTCGAAAAGGGATTTATGAATTTATCAGTGTTGACCATAAATTGCGGGCGATGATTCATGACGGTGTGGGGCAGCAAGATTTAGAAGCCTATGCACATCAATTTACTTTGTCGATTCAGCAAGATGGAATGCAGCAAGCCTTACAAGGTCATACTAGTTTTGAAGAAGTTTTGCGTGTGAGTTTATAAATTTTCATCGATCTGGAATATAATTTTGTAAATTTCACCACTTTAGATAAACCGATTTAAATCGCATTGATTTAGCATTTTATTCCGAGCAAAATATTTGAATTGAGTGTTCAGTTTTTGGAAAATTCAGACTAGGCTCGTTCAGCAATAAAAATAGCCCGTTTTGGTGCAGGATAACCTTCAATACTCAATGTGGAATTATTGGGATTTAGACAATCGGATAATGAATTGAGCGTCATCCATTCCGTTGAACGCTGTTCTTGAATACTGGTTGTATTGACATTGGCAAGACGCACATTATCAAACCCACAACGTTGCAACCAAGATTCTAAAGTCAAACAAGAGGGAATAAACCACACATTACGCATATTGGCATAACGGCCTTTAGGCACAAGCGAAAATCCCAGATCACCATCAACTACCAAAGTTTCTAAAATTAACTCACCACCGGGGCGCAAACAACCACGCAACTCAAGTAAATGGTCTATTGGAGAACGACGATGATACAAAACCCCCATAGAAAACACAGAGTCAAACTTTTGTAATTGTGTTGGTACATGCTCAATACCAATCGGTAATACCGCAATAGGATGCTGACCTGTAAAATGCTGCATGGTTTGAAACTGCACGATACTTAATAAAGTTGGATCAATCCCAACCACCAATTTTGCACCTGCTCCCAACATCCGCCAGCAATGATAACCACTACCACAACCCACATCCAACACCACACGATTAGTCAAATCTGCGATATGGGACTTGACCCGCTGCCATTTCCAATCTGAACGCCATTCTGTGTCAATAAAAATATCATGAATTTGATAAGGGCCTTTACGCCATGGATGCAATTTTTTAAGTAAATCCATCAATTGCGCACGGGTTTCAGTATCACAATCCTGAGCTTCCCCAACACGTATCACATCTGCGTTAAAATCCATTGAACTGGCTGCAATATTTGGCAAAGCCGCTAAAATATCTAACCATTCAGGTAAATGACCATGACGTGTAGGATTTAAAATTGTTTCAATTTGAGGCTGTAACGAGTCTAACCATTGACTAAAGCCCGCTTGCTGCATCAATTGGTAAAAAGGCTGGTAATTCATAGATTGTTATTCAGGTTTCTGATCGAAGATTTCAGGTAAATAGGGATGCTCGTTTAGGTCTAGCGAAGCCAGATTTAAGCTAATTGCTAATGCTTGACAACGAATATCTGTTTGGACAATAAAACGTGTTTCATCTGGAAACAGGGTTTGTTTTCGTTCGTACATCATATCAAAAATAGGGATCACTTTTCTTTTATGTTCAATGGTTTGCTCCATTGACAACCCATAAAGATTAAAAGGGCTGACGGTTGCGCTAAATAATTTTTTGACCGCTTCATCATAAGGCAAAAAGCTAATATTCCAAAAGAATGCCACATGCTCTAAAGCTTCTTGTCCTGCGCTATCTTTGTCTATTTCTGATAGCTTTGACGCAAAAATCATCTCAGTCAAGGGTTTTGCATATTCCAGCAATAAATCTGATAATTTATTTTTATAGCCTAATGTCTGGCTTGGAACTGCATTTAAACCCGTACTCTCCTTCATTTCTAAAGCCATTGTTGCTAAAGGTTGTTTTTGTCCATGGGCAATAGGATTGTTTGGTTTCGTTTTTTTAGCCGCTTTAAGCTTTTTAGGTTTTTTCACAAATACATGGCCTTAACTTAAAAGTCTTACATTTAAATTTGGATTAATATTAAAATCAAGCAAATAGGATAAATACAAGTTTTACCATGAAATTGAGTGTCGTTGCAAATAGTTAATTGATATTTTTATCGAAAACAATCTTTTATAAACACTTGTCTTTCTCGTGAAAATTGAATAGAATTGCTCGTTTCATTTTAAATAAGCCAGTGTGGAGAAGCTCTAACATGTATGCTGTTATTAAAACAGGAGGCAAGCAATATAAAGTTGCGGAAGGTGATGTACTCCAAATTGAAAAGCTTGATGTAAACGAAGGCGATACTATTGATTTCACTGAAGTATTAATGGTGAATGATGGTGAAAATACGAAAATTGGTGCGCCAATTCTTGAAAATACGAAAGTAACGGCAACTGTTGAAGCCCAGATGCGTGGCAAGAAAATTAAGATTATTAAATTCAGAAGACGTAAGCACCATCGTAAACAAATGGGTCATCGTCAATATTTAACTGAAGTTAAAATTACTGGTATTCAAGCTTAAAGGATTTATATCATGGCTCATAAGAAAGCTGGTGGTAGTAGTCGTAACGGTCGTGATTCTGAGTCTAAACGACTAGGTGTCAAACGCTTTGGTGGACAGGCTGTTCTTTCTGGAAACATTCTTATCCGTCAACGTGGTACTCGTTTTCACCCAGGAAGAAATGTAGGCATTGGTAAAGATGACACTCTATTTGCAAAAGCAGATGGTGTTGTTTTATTTGAAGTCAAAGGTCCTAAAAGTCGTAAATTTGTTAGTGTGGTGCCAGAAGAAGCTACCGCTTAATGACTTGCATAGAGCGCAAGGAAGTAAAATAATAAGTTAAAGTCATATTTTATTTCCTTTTTGCGTTTTAGACTGATTCAAACTATTTTAGATTTCACAGTATATCCCTCTGTATTCCAACCTAATATTCTACATATCTTTTCTCTATTCATATCCTGACTAATGTTAGTTTGATCTAATTTTCAAACTTTCATACTCAACAGTCTATCTCAGCCAAAATTCAAGCCTATAAAACATGATGATTTCATACTCAATTCAGATTAATTTGTCCAATACTATTTGATACATATTCTCTTTTTAACATTAATAAATATGATGACTGTTAAGAAACCATAATTAATACCGCGCCATTTTTATCATACTAAGATTAAATTATAGTATCATTCGCCAATCCTTAATCAAAAATTCACAATGTAGGAAGTCTGCTGGGTTTTATCCCAAGCAAAGGATATAAAAAAATATGGATTTGCCACATTATATTAATGAGGGTGTAGGGCTACCGATGTTTCAAGGGCCTTACATGCAGGAAGATTCGAAATTAGCTGTATTTGCCTTTAAAGCAGACAAAGCAAAATTAAAAGCAATTTGTGATAAATATCTTAATAGTATTAGCAGTGATGAATATCATTATACACCACTACTATCTTATGTAACAATGGTTTACGCTGATATGACGATTTATTCCTTGCATGAAAAGGAAATTAATATTGGCAAGTTACATGAGACCGACTTAGCAATTTGGATCCCTATCCTTGTCAAGAAAAAAGTCGCTGGTGTTTACCTCCCTTCACATATTACCTATTTCTTACCTTATTTATTTGTTGATAATCCTTATGCTATTGCAACAGGCCGTGAAGTATATGGTTTTAGAAAGATACATTCTATATTTCAATTTTCTGGTGACATCACCAACCCAGAATTTACTGTAAATAATTTAGTGTTTAAACAATTTGGAGCAGATTCAAGAGCTGAATGGGATTGGGTAATGAAAATGCAGCGGGTAGAGTCTAATATTCACGACAAAACTGCATGGAATTCAGCCGAAGAAATGTATGACTATGTGATGCAGCAGTTAAAACAACAGAATGATGCACTTTCACTTGATGAAAAAGATGAAAAACAAACAAAATCTTTATTCAACTTTAAATTGTCAATGCCACTGATTTTTTTAAAGCAATTTCCAGATATTAAAAATAGTGAATATGCTTGTTATCAAAAATTGGTTCAAGCTAATGTCACCATAACACGCTTTAAACGTGCAGCGCGTTTAGCCCATAAATATAAGCTACATATCAATGAATTAGAAAGCCATCCCATCATTCAACAATTAGGTTTAAAAGCGGAAAGCAATGTAGTTACACCAAGTGCCGCATTTTGGGTAAATATGGATTTTTCTATGGATTTTGGCAAGGAACTCTAATTAATGATTAATAAAAAAAAGATTGTTGTTTTAGGCGGTGGTATTGGGTCATTGAGTAGTATTTTTGCGATTACGTCTATGCCTGACTGGCAGCAGAAATATGACATCACTTTGTATCAATTAGGCTGGCGTTTGGGCGGAAAAGGGGCAAGCGGTCGTAATGCTGAGTTAGGACAGCGCATTGAAGAACATGGCCTACATGTCTGGTTTGGTTTTTATGACAATGCTTTTCGCACCATACAACAGTGTTATGCAGAATTAGATAGACCAAAAGACGCACCATTAGCCACTTGGGATCAAGCATTTAAGCCACATGATTATACAGCCATACAAGAATATCATCATGAGACTTGGAAAACATGGTCTATGATTTTTTTGCCCCGTAGCGGCACGCCGGGCATTGGTGGACGAGAATACACACCGATTCGATATGTACAAGATATTTTATATTGGCTATGGAAATACTTGCTACCACATTTAAAATTGCGTGATTGCGCTGCATTTCTCGCTATAATTCCTCATGCGATACAAACACTGAGTAGTAAATCTATTACTCAACTTTCCGCATCAGAACAATCCAGTCCTTTAATTGCTCTAAAGTCTGCCCTTGATGAGCTATATAAAGTGGTTTTAGACATGTTTGAGCGTACTTCTGACAATAATGATGTGCTACGCCGTACTTATATCATTTCTATTTTATGGCTAACTGCAGTACGTGGCATTATTTCAGATGGTATTATTTTTAATGGATTTGATGTGATTGATGACTTGGAATTTAGGGAGTGGCTGAAAAAACATGGTGCGCCTGATAGTGTTGCTTATTCTGCGCCGATACAGTCATTTTATGATTTAGCTCTTGCCTATGAACAGGGTATAACAGAGGGTAATCCTAGTCGAGAGGGCAATATTGCAGCAGGAACAGCATTGCACAGCTTTTTGTTGGTCTTGTTTGCTTACAAAGGTAGCCTCATGTGGAAAATGCAAGCAAGTATGGGTGATGTGGTTTTCACCCCATTGTATGAAGTATTAAAAGCCCGTGGCGTTAAATTTGAATTTTTCCACAAAGTGACAGATTTGATTCCCAATGAGCAAGGCACAGCAATTCAACAAATCATTATCAATAAACAGGTTTCTCTAAAAAATCCTGACCAAGAATACCAGCCTCTTGTTGATGTCAAAGGCTTACCTTGTTGGCCAAGTGAGCCGCTATATGAACAGCTTGTAGAAGGAGAACAAGTGCAAGCAGGTCAGCATAATTTAGAGTCGCATTGGACAGCATGGCAAGATGCAGAACCTAATATATCACTGAATCAAGGTGTTGATTTTGATTTGGTTATTTGTGGTATTCCAATCGCAGCCTTAAAACTGATTTCTGAGCAATTGGCAACTAAAAGTCAATCTTGGCAAAACATGGTAGACAATGTTAAAACGGTACGTAGCCTTGCCATGCAGACATGGTTAACAAAGGATTTAAAACAATTAGGCTGGCAACATCCTTCAGTGGTATTGGATGCCTATATACAGCCTTTTAATACATGGGCTGATATGGGTCAAACCATTAGTTATGAAGCATGGTCTGCATCATTAGAACCAAGCGATATTGCTTATTTTTGTGGTACGATGCCAG